>DAOLNX010000005.1:0-51642 GCA_035416785.1 Smithellaceae bacterium
ATATTTTCTCCAGCCTGCCAAATTCGTAAGGCAGATTAAGCGTGTCTTCGGCGGAAAGCACTGCTCCTTCCGGTAGGCGCTCATTGACTTTAAAGACAAGTGCGCTGTCGCCGGATTGCATAGTGATTTTTTGCCGGTTGATCTCCACGGAAACTCCCAAAAGGCTTGTCAACGCCTCCGCTGCGCCCTGATGGCCGACGGCGGAGATAGCGTCTTGAGCAAGTTCCCGCGCCTGCTCCAGCGATATTTGCTCAAACCGGTAATCACCGTAATCCGTCAAAACCGGGGTGTTGAGTATGTATTTCATGATTCCTTGCCCCTGTTGCTGATCCCTATGGCATTCTTCATCGTCCAGTATTTCCAGTAAGGGACTGCCGAGACGGCCAGATCGTCTTTTTTCAAATCGCCCTCTGTGTTCAGGGTAATGACCAGGCCGCGTTTCAGTCCGTATTTGTGCATAAAAGAAAACATCGCTTTTATTTCTGCCGCTTTCACATCTTTGCGAATTTTCACTTCCACCGGCATTGGGTCGGCCTCACCCGTTTTGATCATGTCGATTTCTTCGTTGCGCGGGGTGCGCAGGAAAAACTTTGGTTCGATAAGATTGACAAAATACTGCTCCAGCAAAAGAGAAAATTCAATCGTCGGCGTCAGCGCCAATGTAAACGCAGTATTGGACAGGTAGGCTCTTTTGATCTTTTTTTCGCTGGTTAACAGATTGGGGGAATAGTTGAACAATTTGTTCAGGAACAATCCGTATTCCAGATAGCCGACATAGTTCGAAAGCGTGCGATGATCAATTTTCAGGTCATTGGCCAGATTTTTGTAATCCAGATAGAAACCGGGCCTTGCGCCGATAATAGTCATCAGTTTCAGCAGCAATTCCGGCGACGCCAATCCAAACGCCCGGGGCAAATCAACGAAAATCACCCGCTCCAGAATGCTCTCCCGGATGTATTTGCGCAGCATCATATCTTCGAAGCGGAAGGTTTCAATAAAGCCGCCGGTTTTCAAATAATCGGCAAAGTGGCGCTTGATTTCATTTTCGAAAATGTCTTCACGTTCCGGATCAAGGCCAACATCCCTGAAGGACAGGTATTCCTCAAAATCAAGCGGGCGGATGACCACATCGAAAAACCTTCCGGCCAGACTTTCGCGAGCGGAGCGCCAGGCGGGAATCCGGGCTGATCCGGAAAGAAATATTTTGACCTGCGGATAAAGATCATAGAGCATTTTAATTTGGGCCGGCCAGTCCTCAAGCTTCTGGATTTCATCAAAAAAAAGATAGGTTGGCGCCGCGGCAAGATCGGCCTTTACGATCGCTGTCTGATAGGTTTTGAGAAGTTCGTCAAGATTCAGGCGCGCCTCATCAAAAGAGTAATAAAAAACACGATATGGTGAAATGCCTTTTTTCAGAAGTGTCTCCAGCAGTTGGAAAAGCAAAGTTGTTTTTCCGACGCGACGCAGCCCGGTGAGCAGCAAAATCTGCCGGGTGTCCAGATAAGGCTTTAATTCCGCAAATGCTTTTCTTGGCCGACCGCTCAGCGCGGTTGGAACCTTTCCGTCCCGCCACCAGGGGTTAAATGTCATCAAGTCCATATACATTCCAATGTTATTAAATTAGCATTTCAATGACATTATAATGTAGTTGTTATTCACGTTCAACCTCTTTTTCGCCTTTACGGTTGCTTTTCAGATTATGGTTGGATTTCGCTCGAGGCTCAACCCAACCCGCAGCCTTCAACCTTTTTCATAAGCAAGCACGAGGGCGCTATCTTCCTTGCCAGACCTCATTAAGCCGTTTTTTAACCATCGCCGGAAACGCTTGGGCCAGAAGCTCCAGTTGGTCGCGGTCGATGGCGTCAAAATCCAGTTCATCAGCAAACGGCACGTGCTTTCTTAAATAGATAGCATCCAGCAGCGCCTTTTCCGGCGTCGCCAGATTGTAACCGTCTTTTCCCTCAAACCCCGTGAAGAGCTTTGGAGCAATGCGGGAAAACTCGATGGTAACGCCCCCTGTGGCGACATTGCGCGATTTACCCACGGAGGACTGCAGCGTCAGCACCGTGCAGACTGTCGGGGATTGCAGAATAACACCGTGGCGGTTGAGCGCCCATTCGCAGGAGATATAAGACGGAATCCGCAAAAAACAGGCGATCTCTTCAATGTCGGGCCGCGCTTCGCGCAGTGTGTTGAGATACACGCCACGGGATATACGCTCGACCATACCCTTGGCCTGTAAACGTGTGAGAAACACGTTGGCATTGGGTGTGAATTTTTCTACATCGGCATAGCGGAACATAGGCGGCAGTTGTCTTAAGATGGTAACGGACGTCATGGCGAACATAATCCCTTATTTATTAAGTCGATAAAAAGAGAACGCACCGTCTCCAGAAATCCAACATATTGCTGCCTGCGGTGGGCATCGAGAACTTCCGGCGGCAGAAAGCGCGACAAATCCTGTTCAATAGCCTCCAGCATCAGCTCTTTTTCGTCCTTTGACGGTTTAATGAAAAATGCGAAGGATCGCCTTGCGACAAAATCCGCCTGATAGAACGTCCATTTCCTTTCGATCATCTGAACATCCGGCGCAGTTTTTAAAGCAGTGTAAAGATGCCAGAGATCGAAAAAATCGCGACCTTTGAGATAGCGTCGTTCCAGGAGGGCGCGAACTTTGTCGGAAAGAATTTCTTCCGGCGTTTCGGCAACAATAACGGTATTGGCCCGGGGCACGCGGAATTCCCCGGATGCGGCAAGATAGGCCACCGACCCTAGGGAAGAAAGAATGATATTCTGAATGTCCGGCTTTTTGTCCGGCGCCAGACTTTCAAACTCCAGTTTGACGGAAATCTTTTCCCGTGCTCCTTCCGGGCGAAAGTCCGCAAAGCATTTGACGGTCCCGCCTCGCGTGCTTTTATCGCGCAGATCAAGCGTGCCTGGGCCGAAATGAGCGATCATCAGATTTTGCGCGCCTTTCATGGCCGGGCCGATAAGGGCTGTAACCGCTTCGGGCGCAAGGGAGGTTACAAAATCCAAGTCTTCCGAAAAGCGGCTTCCCCCGTAGCACCAGCGCAGCGCCGTGCCGCCTTGAAAAATCAGATGGCGGCTGTTCTTTTGCTGATAGAGCTGATGCAAAAGAATCAACTGGGCAATCTCCGCTTTGCGGATATAGGTTTCACGATAATTTTTCATATTCATTTACGATATAATACATAATTGTATTGTATTGTAAACATATAAGTGATTTTCCACGGCTGGCCTGCGCCTATGCCGCCGGCTCGACCTTCACGATTTCCCAGGCGTTGCCGGCCTTGCGGACGGTGATTCGGGCTTTAACCGGTTTTTTCTTTTCAAATAAATTTTTATGCTGGGCTTCCGCAACAGCGGCCCGCAAATTCGCTCTGTTGCCGGCGCCCTGAAGCAAGGCATGGGGTTTTCCCTGTGCCTGCGCGGTAATTTTTCCCGCGCCGCCCGCATCGTAAGACACAGTTGCATTTTCCCAGACTTCTTCGGCGGGCGGTGGTGGAGCAGAAGGTTTTGCTGCTGTCGTTGGCTGTTTAGCGGATGCTACTTGTTCATCGTTTCTTATATCAAACCTTCCGTAACCTACCGCCGTTTTCGCGCCGATGCCTTCTTCAGTGAGTGCATTTCCTATTGCCGCGCGGACTTTTTGCGGTAAATCGTTTTCTTTTTTGACAATTGCGCGAAAGATAAAAGCTGTTCCCTGCGCGACAGTCAGAAACTTGATCGGCGTCGGATTATGATGATCCGCAGGCGGTTTGCCATCACTGTAATAGGGGGCATAATGCGGATTCATGATGTCGATGTGCAATTGCGGCACGCTTTGGGGGTAAGCGTCAAAGAAGATCACTTGCCCCTTTCTTTTCTGAACGCCAAACATATTTGCGACAAATGTCCAATCCGCTTCATCGTCAAAGCGACCTTTTTCATCAATCAGACCTTTTTCTTCCGCTTGCGGTATCAGCGACAAGGTATGCGCAAAGCGGACGATACCCTTGACACCGGAGGCGGGTATGTAAGGAATGCCGAGATTGTGGTCAAAAACCATGCTGATTTCGTTTGGATGCGATTCGCCAATGCCGGTGATCAGCGGTGATGAAAGCGTCGCTTCGATCTGGATTGCCTCGTAGATGTCGGAATGAAAAATTGCACAATACTGCCGCTGGTTTTCGTGCTTTTGTTTCAGCAATGCCGCCGTGTCCAGCTTTCTTGCCTGACCATAACGCTCATTATAGAATTCCGCCGCCCGCGTATCGTTTCCACGGTCATCCGATGCTTTGAAAGCGTTGCTCAAGGGGATAAGCTTGTTATACCAGAGGCCGAAGTTCCCATTAGTCATATTCTGTGATTCATTCTGTAAAAGCTGATAAAAAGGATAATGGGTCATGAAAAGCACCTCCTTTACACTAAATCCGCATTCGCGAAACGTTTGACCCATTCGAGTAGCGCAAGGGCTTCGTTTTGAACCGTCAGATAATCTTTCTGCGTCATAGACATCAGTTCATGCAACAGTTTCGTCCTGTCTTTTTCATTAACAAAGCAATTTTTTACATCTTCATGCTGGTAAGACAGCCAATCCTTTACAATATCCAGCAAAATAATGTGCTTATCGTTATCATCTATCCGTCCGTTTTTTGTTCCTTTAGCCAGCCAAAAAGCAAGTGTTTGCCCAAAACCATTCTGAAGAATCATGGCTGGTGCTCCGGCTGTAAAAGATGAAAATTTATCTTTGTCGGATATTCGCCGCATACTGTGAAGAACTTTTTCCAACGCATATTTCGCTCTTCTTTGTGCCATTGTTCTCATTATTCACCTCCCTGAATCCAGTTAATTTTGCAAATGCCACGGCCCAGGGTTTCGTCGCCGCCGATTTGAATAAAATCTTTGATGACTTCTTGAACGTGGCCGCAAATTGTTTCTGATTGCAAGGTGTTATCGAATACGCCGCGGCTGTAATAAACAACGGAGTAGAGGACTGAATCGGCTGGTAGCAACTCCTGGTAGCGCAATGCGCCGGGAGCTGCAGTGCCGGTTTCGGAATCAATTTTAATCTGGGTTTGGATTTCTGTGCACGATTCAACCGCATACTTAAAGACATCATCCGAAACCAGGAGCAGTTTATTCAAAACGGGAAAACCCTGGGGGATTGGATTGGGTATATCTCCTGCCTGCACATTGACAACCATATCTTCCAGAATCACGTTACCGGAGATGCCACCTGAGAGACAGAAAGCGACTTCGCCTTTTGCAGGAACTTTCTCAATATCATTGATAGTTTCCATACCGGAAAAAGCCAAATCATTGCTCAACCTTTTTAAAACAGCCGGGCAGGTCACCCAGACAAACGGCGCGATATTGGACCGAATGGGAAAAGCCAGAAGTTTTGCGTCCGACAAAGATACAGCGCCGGGGAAATTGTCTTTGACAACGAATTTTTCATTTTCATTGCGTTTTGAATTGTAGGAATCGTGATGCTTTGCGTCATCCCGGTCGTATCCGAAGAGAAAATTGATGAGCGATTTATCTTTCGCAAAATCCCGGTAATGCGCACGCATTGACCCCTTTACCCCCGATGCCTGAACGTGCGGCCACTTGGTGTGACGCTCCCGCTGGATCGGCAGGTCAATGGCGGCAAAAGACGAGCCGCTGCCTGCGTGAATGGGGGATACGGCATAAAATGTGCAAATGGAAAAAAGGTCTCTTTTTAACATGATATTCCTCCTATAGTTCTATGCAATTCTTGTTTATTTGTTCGTTAAATACGCTTCCTGCGGGAAAGTATCCCTTCATCGGTTTGTGAAAACCGCGATGTAAATCCCAACCACCGTAGTAAAGTGGCCGCCCGGCGGAGATACATGCTTTGTTGGCATGATGATCCGCCGGCAATATGGAAAGCGTCATGAATAAGCCGCTTTTGCCTTGCGGAAGTTCTCTGCCACTAAACAACCGATATTCTCCGAATCGCTGCTCTGCGCCGAGTTTTAGAACTCCTGTGTCCGTAATCGGCAATTTTTGGCTCATGCCAAATACCAGCGAAACCCCTTCGCGCAGCCTGGTATGAACAAATGAATATAAATGACCATCCCTTGCCGTACGACGGCTGTTTTGGACATCCAGCGCAATGCCTGTGTGGTTTTCGCTGATGAAGAAATCCTCGTTTTCAAGAATTGTTTTTTCTTCATCCGGACTGCAAAGTTCTTCAAGACAGACCCAACAGCCGCCCAGCGTCTCCATCTCTTGTCCTTTGACCCAGCGCAATTTGTCGCCTGCTGCCGTTTTAATCAGCGAAACGTCGCCAACGGGATGGCTTATGGAAATCTTCATATTTTTTATAGTCTTGTTTTGTTTGACTTTTTTCTCCACAAACCAGATATTAGGACAGGGGACCCATATTTTTGCTTCTTGTTGGAAAAAAGGGCCAATAATTTCAAATGGGCTTGCTTCGCCGGATTTGCCAATGGATTCAACGATGTCATTTTGCTCCGGTGGAAGAGTCCCCGCATTATATTTTTTGTAGTC
This sequence comes from Smithellaceae bacterium, assembly GCA_035416785.1. Lineage (GTDB taxonomy): Bacteria > Desulfobacterota > Syntrophia > Syntrophales > Smithellaceae > UBA8904. Next base: position 6,541 of record DAOLNX010000005.1, read on the forward strand.
TATATCATGCTGGGCCAGAACCGCCGTGCGCAATGCGCCGCTTATGGTGTGCGCGGGTGGCGGAAAGATCATGGTGGCCGAATGGCTTTCACCCATATTGGCCGGTTCCGCCCCGCGAAAATATAACGTATCCTGTGGTGTAAAGTTATACCAGTATATCATTTTCGACCTCCCCGCTGAGAAATCCCGCAATTAGCAGCCCTTCCGGACAGAAAGATTCTTTTGCGTTTTTCTGATCCCAAACAATTTGCGTTACCCATTTTGCAACTTCTTCCGGTTTCTCCGATATTTTGGCCCCTGAACGTTTAATTTGCTGTGCAATAAATTTTATCAGATTACCTTTAATATTCTCGTTGCTTCCGATAATCGCTGCTATGCCGGGACGCAGTGTTTCCAGCCGGTAAAGCAGGGAATGGGATAACTCCCTGTCGCCACCGGTTAATTTGATAATGTTTTCAAAGGCATGCCAGCTACCATCATCCCATTTTCTGGCAAAAACGCGGGAGCCACCATGTCTTTTGCGCAATTCTACGGCGCAGGCGTTACGCCCCGCTTTTTCTTTTGCTTCTTTTTTCAGAAGATATTGAGCGGCGCTGATCATCTGTGTCAGACTTTCCTTGTGATGGCAGATCAAAATGGCAGCCGATATGGATATTTCCTCTCCCTTACCAAGATTTACAGAAAGTTTTCCCGGTTGTGGTTTCCAATTGCTATCAATGGCCGTGGAGTTTCTTTCCAGATCGATTAAATGAAAAGCGGAAACATAGTAATCTTTTATTTCATGTGCGGCTGACAATGCGTTTTGCGCGGGCAGGAAGGCGCAAACATCGTCGCCACCCGCGTAAATCAGCCGTCCGCCGTATTTTTTAATAATCGGAGCAACACCGTAGATTGAAAAATCGCCCAAGGCCTCTGAAATAGCCGCATGAATGGCCGGCGTCACCAGACGCTTTTTTAAGGCGTCTTTTTCGTAAATCTTACGCCAGACATCTCTATATAAGGGATCGAAATCAGTTTTCATTAAACGCGCTGCAATCTCTGGATGCATAATATTTTGCCAGGTCGATGCAATAGTTTCACCATTGATGAGTTTACCCATGTGATCGCCGTCCATCATCAGAAGGGCGTAATATTTATCCTGGTTTTTAAAATTTGCGCCTTTAACTCTTTCTTCGTTATCATGAAGATTTTGAGCGATTTCTTTCTTTTTCCTGGCATCGGATATTTTATGTCGCTTGAAATAGGGGGCTAGTGCCATTTCGGTTGTAGAGGGAAAGGCATCCGCGTCTCCGAAAAAACTGTTTAACACATGCGCTTCATCTTTTCTTAATGCTCTGGGTGCGTATCGTTTGATAAAGCACATAGAGCAGAGGCGTTCATTTTCGTTAAAGTCGTTGTCCTTAATGAATTTATTCCAGAAACCAGCAATATTTTTCTTGTAGTTTGAAGCCGATTGAACCGTACAGGATTGATCATGCAAGACTTCAAATTCACCGCACATCTGACATTTTTCACCCGGCTCTTCCGCAAGACGCGCTGCTTTTTTTGATTTTCCTGCGGCAAGAGCAGATTGCGCAAGGTGGTGGCTTGTCGAATATAAAATGCCGCGGCTGGAACTACTCTTGGAGTAGCCTTTCTTTTCCAATACAGGATGAATTGCTTCAAGATATGCGAACTGTCTTGAAAAAGCTTTCTCATCCAGCAGTCTGGTTAATTCGTCTTTGCCTGAATGGTCAATCAGACGGGACGCCGCCCACTGGAATTCCCAAAAATGGCGGGTTTGCCGGTCAAACATTTTACCCAGATAATCTTTTTCGTCATCCTTGATTTCTTTCTTTTCGACAAGGTAAGCCAGCGTCAGGGAAACCATATCCTTCCAATGTTTTTCGATGAAACCTTTGATTTCTAAAGCAATTTCCTCCGCTTTTCCAAAAGGAAGCAAGAATAGAAATTTATTGGGCAAACTGGCAATCTCGCTGGGTTGGTTTTTCCAAAGCGCCGGTTTGAATTGTCCTGATACTCGCCATTCCTTCTCTAAATAGGCATTGACCAGTGGTTGGTCGATGAGGGATGGATAAAGAATATGATCAGCGCCCAGATTTTCAATAACCCAGCGTAATCCTTCAAACGCCAGCCATGATAAGAGCACTGACCCTGTCCAGAAATCCCGCATTTTCCGCGCACGGGCGATGAAGCCCTGAACAGGCGTAATGGAAAAAACCATCAACCCGACATCTTCCGGTTTCCCGGCCATTTCCATACAGGAATAAATAGCCGAACAAAGTGCATTGTGCTGCCAGATGGAATGGTCGGGAAAACGTGAATCCGCTGGCATTCGGTGCCATAACGCGCCCAGTCCCCCGATGTTGTTTTCTGCTAGCATAAAGCGCAAAACGAGATGCGTATAAAGCATCCGGGATATAGCGAAACCTTCTTCATCTTCCTTGAAACGTCCGGCAAAATCTTTCCGGCCTGCTTCCATCCCGATTAGCTTTTTCAGATATTGAACAGTTTCTTCGTGAATGCTTTCCGGTGCTGCATTGTCGATGTAAATTTTCAGGTGCGCGTTTTCCGACGTGGGATGCGTAATGACCGGGTCACTGATAAAATCCACAGCGCCGTTTTTATGTTCATCACCGCTATAGGACGGAACCTGGCCGCGCTCAAACCCTGCTGCTATGCCATCAGCCAGTTTCCAAAATTCATCGTTGGGTCGGTCCAGACCGAAAATTTGTAGATAGGCCGCCGCACGCTCTTCGTGCTTGCGGATATCTAAAACTTTATCTATCGGATCATGCCACCAGGCCGCAAACTTGTTATTCCAGTAAGAGGTGTCGGGTTTTTTCCAGCTCATTTGGCGCCTCCAATTGCTTTTAAGATTTCATCGTTCATCCTTTTGCAGACAGTCATGTATTCATTAACCTGATTGCTACGATCATCAGCCTTTGATTTATATTGGTACGGCAAGAAAAGAATTTGTCCCTGGTATTTGCCATCGGATGTTTTATTTACATGGAGAAAATAGGGTTTGGCATGGCGACCTTCGCGAATTTCTTTTGGAATATTCCTTTCGAATTTTGACTCTATAGGCATTGCGATGAGACCGCGTTTTATGAATTTATGCCTGTCTTCCAAGGCTAAACGCGCGTTTCTATAAGCAAGGCCAATATCGGATAGTGCTTCTTCCCAGTGGTTACATTTTTTAAATTTATTGAATAGTTTGGTTTCTTTTGAAAATGCTGGAAATGATTTCAAATTGCCAGCATTTGTTATAGCTGCGACGCAGCCATCAGCATACTGAATAGAACCAAATCCATTGCGTGAACGAGAACCCAAACCACCAAAGCAAAGCATCGTCTTGAGAGTATTATCCAATTCATCACACAAATATTTTGTGCACGCGATGCCTATCTTAAAATGCGTTCCTGTTTCCATATGTTGTCGTAAATATTTACCCTGCCGCTGTTTTGGGTCAAAAAGACCAAAAGCAAGGTACTCAATAATAGATATGGGAAATGTTTTTTGTTTTGATGTGACCATTACTCTTGTTCCAGTCGGCAAATCTTTAAAAACGGGTGCATTGCCATTTATTTCTATTGAAACTTTTACTTTTGATTTTTTTTCCGTGGAACCAAAGATGGTTGATTCTCTATCAGCCATATCTTGGATGTCATCGCCGCCATACAGCGCCCGCCACCAGAACCGCATGGCAGCTTTGATCGGCGGCACGCGAAGCTCGGCCTTTTTCGGGTCCGCGCCCCCAAGGAAAAGCGGCGTGACAACCTCGCATTCATATTCCCGCTTTTCGATGTCTTTAAATCGCGCAATATTGAACATAAAAAATTCCCTCCTCTCCATTTCTGGCAGCTATTGTAGCAAAATAAGTTTCTTTTATTCCATTGCGGCAACGTTGCCGCGTTTCGACGGGCTTGCAAGCATGGGATTACCGTTTGCGCTCCTTTTCCGCCCGGTGGCACCGATTCAACTTTTCTCTTTATGAACAAGAGCTTATGTGCGTTATGCAATATTTCCTTTCTATTGTCCGGCCAATAGATTGAGAATTATGAAGACAACCAAGCTTAATCCTTGTATTCATTCATTTTATTATCGCGATCCTTTCCCGCTCCAGGCTGATGCCGTAGCGCGTGTCCGGCTTTTTGCCGACGGCCTGAATGCCCAGTTGCGAAGCGGCCTGCGCCCCGAAGGCATTTTGCAGATCTTTGCGAATTTTGCTCACATAGGCGCGCAGTTCGTCTTTTTCCAGCGCGCAGATGCCTTTGTTTTCGGTGGTTCCGCCCAGCTTTTTGTATAAAGCGGTAATGTCTTTTTGCGCGGTGCTGATTTGACTGAAATCGAGGTAGCAATCCGCGCAATCGGCGCAACCGGCGCGAACTTTCCGGCAGGTCTGTTTTTGTCCCGCAAAAAACGCATAAAGCGCCAGGCGAGACGACATCATGTCCATATCCTTGTTTTTATAGATGATTTTGCTTTTCGTCAGATCAAGCGTGAGGGTTTGTGCTTTATCCCGGACAAGGTGGCGGAAAAGCTCGGCCGGTGTCTGGATTGGGTAGGCGCTTTCCTGGTCATCCCATTTGCGCCAGGGGATGAAAGGAATTGGAACAAGAGTCACTTTTGCATAACGGGTTCCCTTGAGGATTTTCTGCCCCCGGTCGTCGCGCAGCTCCAGCATCACCGGCTTTACGGGCGGGTAGTAGAAATCCTTGTGCCCTTCGAATTCCGGCGAGACGAGGACATGGTAAATCCGATCCCGCGGGCGGGCGTAGATTTGGGCGGCCACCATAAGGCAGGCGCTCATGGTTTTGCGGCCTCCAGCAATGGAAAAATAAACGGTAGTATTCGCGTTTTTTGTGAAGCGGTGCGCAAGAGTCAGGCAGGTTTTCAGGGTAATTTCGTTATCTTCTTCCGAGGTGATGTCGTCGATGGGATTTCCCTTGTTATCTTGCAAAACATGAATGGTGTTTTGAGTAAAACGGATTGATTTTGGATGGATGCCATAATCCTTCAGATAGCTGAAATATCTGCCGTCGCCCTGGGCAAGCAGTTGCGTAACGATGGCGTCGCGTCCGATGCGGGTCGTGATCACGTGAATTTCGTCCACGTGGACGCTATCCTGATGGAGCGCATAAAGGGTTTCGGTAATGACCTGCGGACTCAATCCCGCGATGGCAAGAAGGATGTTTTTCATCTCTACCGCCTTTTCTGAATTGTCTTTCGTAGCTCGTCTGTCGTTATCCGTCTCCTACAGATTGTAAACCGCTGAACAGCTACGCGTTACTACCTATGAGCTATGAACCATGAGCGATCAACTATGAACTCGTCACCATCCACTATCCACCATTCACTATCCACCATTCACCATTCTCATTTGAATTTTTCCCAATCCAAACGTCGTTTGCTTGCCCAGATGCGCCAGTTCGCAGAAGCGCAGAAGCGGCAGATATTCACCCGGCACATCCGCATAAAGGATTTTCCCGACCATGCCGCCCATCATCATGGCCTGTTCCTGACGGTTGGAATAGCGCCGCCAATCGTGCCAGCCGATGTGCGATTCTTTGACGGCGATTTCTTGGGCGCGCGCGACGAGTCCCCGATAGTCCAGCGCCGGTTCTCCTTCTCCATGATACTGAAATAACGACGATATTCTTCGAAGCATCGCCCGCGTTAAAATTTCAAACGGAAGCTCCGCTTTCAGGCCATTGTGGTATTTCAGGCGCAACGGTGAAAGGAATTCCAGTTCAATATCAAACGGCCCGCCCTTTTGCGCTTCCGTGAGAGACTGGGCGACAAGCTCAGACCGTGCGGTCTGTTTCTGAATTTTGCCATCCGATTTTGAATAAATGACTTCACGGTTCGCGCAAACTTTTTGGAGTGTAAAGGTTGCTTTCCGGCCATCCCTATGCTTGCCAACGCCTAGGCCAACGGAGCCAATCTGTTCAAAGGCATATATGAAATAGGGCAGGTTTTCGCAGGCATCCCCGAACAAAAGCAAAGAAAAATCAAGCTGGTCGCCCTTTTGATAACGGGTTTTGGTCTCCATGGGCGGTTCGATGACGTAAGGATGCGGCGGATGGGCAATCCGCTTCCGCCCGTCTATTTGCAGGTTATTACTGGATATTTCAAAAATGGTGGGATAAATGCAGCGTTCGCAAAGCAGGCAGTGGGCGCACTCCTGATTTCTCAGCGCGCAGACCACTTTTTTGAGCGCATGCCCGAATACGCCGCGAAGCGTCGAGCCCTTGTAGGAAGGCAGCATGGCGCAATCTTCAAACACGCATGTAAAGACGTATTGTCCGTAATTCAATTTCCGCAACCAGGGTGAAATATTTATGTTCAATGAAGCGGCGCTACGATATGACAAACCGGAAGGGATAGTCAAGACATAAATAACCACGGCAAGAGAAAGAAATTTTGTTGATTTCCGATAGAAAGGAAAAAAGGGCGCGCTCCGATGGAACGCGCCCTTTTTTGCGGACAATGACGAGTGTGGCGGATGCCATCCGTTTGTTCAATTTTGCTGCGCCGACACCAGTTTAATACAGACGGCAAGAACTTCAATGGCCTTTTCCAATTCGGCCACCGGCGGCCGTGTTGGTGAGATGCGGATATTTGCGTTTTGCGGATCATTGCCAAACGGGAAAGTTGCTCCGGCAGGCGTTATGGCCACTCCCGCTTCTTTCACCATCGCCGCTACTTGCTTGGCAATGGGTTTTGTAGTGTCCAGACTGATGAAGTATCCGCCGTCCGGCCGAGTCCATGTGGCCAATCCCGTGTTGTCGAGCTCCCGGGAGAGGACTTGGTACACGATGTCGAATTTGGGTTTCAGAATTTTTGCATGTTCCTTCATCAGACCGCTTACCCCTCCGGGGTAGGCCTGCAAAAACTTAACATGGCGCAACTGTTCCACTTTGTTGGGACCAATGAAGGTGGTTCCGAAAAGCTTTGATATATAAGCGAGATTTTCCTTGCTGGTTCCCATGAATCCCAGACCGGCTCCGGAAAAGGTGATTTTGGACGTCGAGCTGAACAGATAGGTTCTGTTGGGATTTCCGGCTTCCTTGCAGGCTTCCAGAAGGTTTTTATGAATGAAAGGATTGTCCACCAGATGATGGACGATGTAGGCTTCATCGGCAAAGATGGTGAAATCCGGCGCCGCGGTCGGCATTTTGGCCAGCCTCATGACGGTTTCATCGGAAACCGTATCTCCGGTCGGATTGGAATAGGTCGGCACAAAGACCATTCCTTTGACGGCCGGATCCGATGCGGCAATTTCTTCGACCTGGGCGATGTCCGGTCCGTCTTTGGTCATGTTGACGGCAATCATTTCAAAACCGGTTTCCGCAAGAAGGGTAAAGTGACGGTCATAACCCGGCACGGTGACAATCATTTTTGGTTTTTGGATTTGACACCAGGGTTTCGGACTGCCGACGAGGCCCCGTAATTGCGCCCACATCAGCACGTTTGCGAGAATAAAGAGACTGGCATTATTGCCGACCATGGTTTCTTCCGGTGTAATGCCCAGAATTTCGGCGCACAGTTTACGTGCTTCCGGAAGACCCAGAACGCCTCCCGGGTAATTGCGGATGTCAAATCCGCTTTCCGTTTTAATGTCCTTTTCTGAAACCATGGTGAAAAGGTCGTTGGACAAATTGAAATTGTCGTCACCGGGCTGACCTCTTTCAATATTCAGATTTAAATTCAGCGCTTTCAAATCGTTGTACCGTGCTTGCAGGTCCTTCAAGCTTTCCATAAAAACCTCCCGTGTAGTATGTTCAAGCCGGTAATCCCTCAAAGAAGGAGATTGCTTGAAGGTTTCTCTCATAACACAAGTCCCGTGGTTTCAAAAATAAAAATATTGTAAGGGGTCTATCTATAAATACTGGTAATCATGATGAAATATTAGATACGAATACGGCAATAATACGGCAAAGGCGATTTTTTTTTGTTTACGATTTGCTTTTTGGCCGTTTACCCGAATTTTTTTCTCGGGAACGGGATTTTTCCGCTGTGCTTTCAGAGGTGTCATAAAGAATGCGCCGGACGGTTTCCCGATTTTCCACCGCCAAATTGCAGGCCAATTCATCGCCTGCCGTCATGACTTCGGCCAGGGCAACGCCTACCTCAGCCTCTCCGGCGATAACGACTGTGGCGCCGGCCCTTTTCAGAGATGCAGCGTCCCGAAGATGAGCGCAGCGCACAAGAATCTGGAGGTCAGCATTGAGAAGTCGTGCCTGTCGGATGACTTCCGCTGCATCTTCAATATCCGCGCTCAAAATCAGGCTTCCGGCCGTCGCGATGCCGGCATCCGCTAGCGTTCCCGGTCGTAGAACATCTCCGTAGAGCGCATGATGTCCTTCGTCACGCAAACGGCGAATGGTGTCCAGGTTTAGATCCAGCAGGGTAACCTCTGCGCCGCGCTCCAGAAGAAGTCTGTGGACGATTTTTCCAACCGGGCCATAACCCACCAGTATGCAACGGGATGGCTGGATGGGTTGAGGGATGTTTTGGACGGCGGGTTTTGCATTGAATTTTTTTGTTGATGAAAACCGGCGAGCCCAGGCATAAACATACGGGTTTAAACCAATGGAAATGATGGAAGAGGCGACCAGGGCGTTCCATCCGATATTTTGAATAAGACCAAGCCCCAGAGCGACTGTTCCGAGAATGAAACTGAATTCGCCAACTTGGGAAAAAGCGGCCCCAATCGGAATGGCGGCGGTGACGGGCTGGCCAAGAAGGCGGACGGTGAAAGCAGCCACGAGAGGTTTGACAAGGATCACCACCAGTAAAACGGCGCCAATCACGAGGGGTGCTTGTATCAGACTTTTGGGGTCAAACAGCATGCCGACCGAGACGAAGAAAAGAACGGCAAAAGCATCACGCATTGGCAATGCGTCGTTAGCGGCTCTGGCGGCAAAATCTGACCGGCTGACGGACAGGCCGGCCAAAAATGCTCCCAGAGCCATTGAAACGCCAAAGATCTTGGCTGAGCCCACGGCGATGCCTACCGCAAGGACAAGGATGGCAAGAGTGAAAAGCTCTCTGGATCTGGTGTGCGCGATACGTTCCAGCGCCCAGGGAATTCCCCAGGTTCCCAAAACAATCACCAGAACGACCAGGCCGAGAATTTTGAGTCCCGCTACGCCCAGAATCCAACCGATATTCTGTCCGGAACTGGTTCCCGGTGAAAAAATAAGGGGTAACAAAAGCAAAAGAGCAACGGTGAGAATGTCTTCAACGACGGTCCAGCCTATGGCAATATGGCCAATCTTCGCATGAAGATCATGCCATTCGGCCAGTACAAGAGCCATTACGACTGTGCTGGCAACGGAAATGGCCATGCCCAGGATCAATCCCGATATCCAGTTCCATCCCATCCAATGTAAAAGGGATGCAAGCGCCAGCGTGGAAAGCGTGCTTTGAATCAGCGCTCCGGGCAGGGCCACACGCCACACCGCCAGCAGTTCCTTGATATTGAATCGTAATCCGATGCCGAACAAAAGCAGAATCACTCCGATTTCAGCAAATTGTTCGGCAATGGCCCGGTTGACGACAACGCCGGGAGTGAAAGGTCCGACCATGATGCCGGCAACCAGGTAGCCGATGATGGGGGATAATTTCAGGCGCGTTGCGATATAGCCGAAAATCAGCGCTCCGGCCAAGCCTACAGCAAAGGTACTCAGTATGGTTAACTCATTCATGGCTCTCTTCCGATTACGTCACTATACATACCAAATCGAATCGTCATGGTCAAATTTTAGAATGGTTCTGCGGTTTCTGATCAGACAAAAATGTCATTCAATGAAGCAAATGAACAAATTTGTGATTTCTCTGTCGTTGTAAAAGCCCATCCCGGAATAGATTTCTTACATCACTTTAATATTATTGGTTATTTTAATTGCTTGTATTCTGGCACGACTCTGGCAATTCCTCTTTTTCAGCCTGAAAAAACGGCTGTATCCAATGGAGATAAAAAATATGTGCCGCCTGTTTGCAGTTACATCCAAGGAACCTCTTTCGCCGATGATGGCCATACGCGCGCTGGATGTCATGAAAGAAGGACATGACGGGTCCGGTGTGGGATTGCTCTTGACCGATTTGGGCGGTGAGTTTGAAAAGTTTCAAAATGAGCCGATTCTCTCCGGAATATTTTCCAATGAAGGGATCAAAGCCCTGGATCGTTTCATGATTGATGCGGATTTCATGGTCAAATACAAGCTGTCTTTCCGTCCCACAAAACCCGCGCCTCCCGGCACGCCTAAAAGAGATAATTATGTGATTCGGGTTTATGAATATCCGGCGGACTGGGAGGAGTTGAGTCAGCAGGAAATTCAACATCGTTTGATGCTGATTCAATTGCAGCTCCGGCAGTTGGGTGAAAAAGACAAGTCCATGTTGATCTTCAGTTTTTGGCCGGACACGATTATGATCAAGGAAGTGGGCGATCCCCTGACGGTTGCCGACTACCTCGGTTTGGAACGTAATGACCTTACCGCACGGAACATTTTGAGCCAGGGACGACAGAATACGAACTATTCGATTGATATTTACGCCTGCCACCCGTTTTTTATCCAGGGGATGGCGACGATGACCAATGGCGAAAATACCGCTTTCGTGCCGATCCGTGAATTTCTGATGTCGCGCAATTTTCCCGGCTATGTCGGCTACCAGTCCGATTCGGAAGTGTTCGCGCATATTTTGCATTACATGAGCAGGCAGTTGGGCATGGGGATGGAAATGTACAAACATATCATCACGCCGCTTGCGGATCATGAGCTTGCCCGGCACCCGGACGGTGACTGGCTGAAAAAATTAAAACAAAGCTGCCGTCCTTTGATTATTGACGGGCCAAACTGCGTGATTGGCTGTCTGCCGGACAAAACCATGTTTATGGTTCAGGATTCCAAAAAGCTGCGTCCGGGCGTTGTGGGCGGGCGGCCGGGAATTTTTGCGTTTTCATCGGAAATGTGCGGCCTGGATGCCGCCATTCCCGAGCGTGACATCAATCTGGATGATCAGCCCATGAAATACGAAACCGTTATCGTTCGCCGGGAAAGACAGGAAATAGAAAAATGGAACCAGTGGGATGCATTGAACCTTCAAAATTAAGCGTGAAAGATTTGCCCTGGCAGATACGCTGGAGCAAGGAAAAATGCACGCTTTGCGGCCATTGTACGACCGTATGTCCCGTGCAGGCGATTACGCTGGGCGTGCATCGTAAACGCACCTTGAATGTGCCGATGGGCCTTTCTGAAAAACCGGGCAATCTCTTTACCGTCTTTCACGGCATTGATCAGCGCACCGATCCGGCGCATGCCTGCGTCGGCTGTGGCATGTGTTCTTGGGTCTGCCCCAACGGCGCAATTCTTCCGGTCCACTCGGATGAAATCGACAAGTTGCGTTTTCACGTGAACGTCCATGGCGAGGCCAGACGTCGGGGCGGCCGCCGCAACGATCCAAGTAACGTGCTGGACCGAATCAAATTTATCCGTATTTCCATGCTGACCGACCCGGCTCTCGACGCCGGACGTCATGAGTTTGAACTGCGCACGCTTCTGGGGAGAGTTCTTCCACCGGAACAGATGCTGCAAGTTGTCCGGGAAAACGGCTGGATGCCGCCTGTGCGCGAAATCTATCCCCTGATGATCGGGGGCATGTCCTTTGGCGCTTTGTCTCCGAATATGTGGGAAGGGCTGCAGATGGGAGTTTCGTATCTGAATGAGGAGATGGGCATGCCGGTCCGGATCTGCACGGGTGAAGGTGGCTGTCCTCCGCGCCTGCTTAAATCCCGCTTCCTGAAGTATGTCATTTTGCAAATTGCCAGCGGATATTTCGGATGGGACGAAATCATCCACAATCTGCCCCTGATGAAGGAAGATCCCTGCGCGATTGAAATCAAGTATGGCCAGGGGGCCAAGCCGGGAGACGGCGGGTTGCTCATGTGGTACAAGGTCAACAAACTGATTGCCGCGATTCGCGGTGTGCCGCGGGGGGTCAGTCTGCCCAGTCCTCCAACCCATCAGACCAAGTATTCGATAGAAGAGGCGGTTGCCAAAATGATCCAGTCGATGTCGATGGCCTGGGGTTTTCGAGTTCCGGTGTACCCGAAAATTTCGGCGACCAGCACAGCCGGAGCGGTTTTAAATAATCTGACCCGCAATCCTTATGCGGCCGGTCTTGCCATGGACGGAGAAGACGGAGGCACCGGGGCGGCATACCATGTTTCCATGAATTCGATGGGCCATCCCATTGCCAGCAACTTGCGTGATGCTTATCTGACGTTGGTAAAGCTGGGAAAACAAAACGAAATCCCCATTTTCGCCGGCGGCGGCATCGGGAAAAACGGCAATCTTGCGGCCAATGCCGCCGCACTGATCATGCTGGGCGCCAGTGGGGTTCAGAGCGGCAAGTATATCATGCAAGCGGCGGCCGGTTGTCTGGGTTCGGAAAGCGATCGTTGCAATGTCTGCAACATCGGCGTTTGTCCGAAAGGTATCACCTCGCAGGATCCTCGTCTGGACCGCCGCCTGGATCCGGAAAAAGTGGCCCAGCGGCTGGTGGATGTCTTTTTGACGTTTGATACGGAGTTGAAAAAAATTGTTGCTCCACTGGGCCGTTCCACATCTTTGCCAATCGGCATGTCGGACGCTCTGGGAATCAATGATGCGGATGCAGCTGAACGTTTAAAGATCAAATACGTTCTCTAACGGACGGGCGGGTAAATGATATGGCAAACATCAAGTCAATGAAAATTAACGGTGTGGAAAAAGATGCCCGTGTGGATTCGCGTATCCTTGAGGAGCGCATCCAGAAGGCCGTGGCGGAAGGTTATCGTCACATCGAGGTTACGGCCCTGGGACAGCATGGTATTGGTGGGAGACTGTGGCGCGCTCACAACGAAAAGGTCCAGGTAAACGTTCTGGGAACGTCCGGCCAGCGCCTGGGATCGATGGGTTTTCCCAACACCGTGATTGAAGCATTTGGCCCCGCTTCCGATGATGTCGGCTGGCTCAATGCCGGGGCGCAAATTATCGTTCATGGCAATGCCACCAACGGAGTGGCCAACGGGATGGCCCAGGGAAAAGTCTACATTGACGGCGACATCGGGGCCCGCGGCATGACAATGACGAAACACAATCCCCGGTTTGAGCCGCCGGAGCTTTGGGTGTTCGGAAAAGTCGGTGATTCCTTCGCGGAATTCATGGCTGGCGGCATCGCGGTCATCTGCGGCTCGAATGCGGAACAGGAACCGAACGTGCTGGGCCATCATCCCTGCGTCGGAATGGTGGGCGGGAAAATTTATTTCCGCGGCAGACAGGATGTCTATAGCGCAAAAGACGCAAAATGGATTTCCTGTCTTCCGGATGATGAATGGGGGTGGCTTCAGCAAAACCTGAAAATATTCCTTCAATCGATCGGCAAACGGTATCTGTTTGAGCAATTGGCAAACCGCTTGGAGTGGCATCTGCTGGTCGCTCGCAAACCGTCTGAAAAATCAAGTCCTTTGCGTCTTTCCGTGGCGCAGTTCCGCAAAGAGGTTTGGGAACAGGAACTGGGCAAAGGCGGACTGATTGGAGATCTGTCCAGTCTGGATCGTTCTCCGATTGGTTGCATCACAACGGGTGTTCTGCGTCGCTTTTTGCCTTCGTGGGAAAATGGCAAATATTTACCACCTTGTCAGGCCTCTTGTCCGACCGGTATTCCCGTTCAGAAAAGGTGGGAGCTGATCCGGAAAGGAAAATTGGACGAGGCCGTCAATCTGGCGCTGGAGTACACACCTCTTCCGGCCACGGTTTGCGGTTATCTGTGTCCCAATTTGTGCATGCAGAATTGCAGTCGCAACAGAGTTCGCCTTGATCCGGTTGACGTTACGCTGCTGGGCAAGGCCTCCCTCAAAGCGGAGGTTCCGAAACGACAGCCCCAAACCGGGAAAAAAGTTGCTGTCATCGGCGGAGGGGCGGCCGGGCTTTCTGTGGCCTGGCAGCTCTGGCTGAAGGGACATGACGTCAGTATTTTTGAAAGCAAAAATCAACTGGGTGGAAAAATTACCGAAGCTATTCCCGCAAGCCGAATTCCCGGCGATGTGCTGGAATATGAAATCGCCCGGCTGACCGAAAATATCCAGCGTATTTTTACCGGCGCTCCTTTTACCCGGGACGAATTTGAAAAACTGAAAAGAGATCATGATTTTATCGTGATGGCAGCCGGCGCCGGAAAGGCCAGAATGATTTCCGTTCCCGGAATGGAGCATGCGGTTTCCGCATCCGATTTCCTGCGGGAAAGCAAGCTGGACCGCGGGAGAGTCGGCAAATCCGTGGTGATTATTGGCGCAGGAAATGTCGGGTGTGATGTGGCAACGGAGGCGGCAAGGCTTGGCGCGGAAAGCATCACCTTAATCGATGTGCAGGAACCGGCATCGTTTGGAAAAGAACGGAAACTGGCTGAAAGAGCGGGCGCAAAATTTCTCTGGCCGTGCTTCACCCGCTCTGTGTCCGATAAGGGAGTTGAATTGACCAGCGGCGAATTTCTTGCTGCGGATCAGGTGATTGTCGCGGTGGGGGATGTTCCTGACCTGTCCTTTTTGCCCGAAGAGATCAAAACGGAAAAAGGGTTTGTCGTCGTGGATGAAACATTCGCCACGAGCGATCCTCAGGTTTATGCGGTGGGGGATGTGGTGAAACCGGGTTTGATTACCGAGGCCATCGGCGCCGGCCGCATTGCGGCAAGAACCATTGATGGCCTTTTGAGAGGCGAGGCGGAGGTTTATGACAAGCTGCCGATGATAAGCTTTGAACGGGTCAAACTGGAATATTTTGATCCCCGTATTGAAAATCCCGCGGATACGGCGGCCTGTGCTTCCTCATGCGCTTCTTGCGGGGCCTGCAGGGATTGCGGTCTTTGTGAGGAAATCTGTCCGCAGAAAGCCATATTCCGCACGGCGACTTCAGATGGAAGTTTTGCATACGCGGTTGACGATTTACGCTGCATTGGCTGTGGTTTCTGTGCCGGCGCCTGTCCAACGGGCGTCTGGGAACTTTCAGAAAACGCGCCTTTGGAATCATAAACTTAACGATTGATCAAGGATGAGAAGATGAAAAAGACAAAACCAACTCTTGCGGCCGAAAGACAATATGTCGTTGAAAAAGAAAAATTTGTTCCTGTTTCCGAGTATTTTGGGGAAGACACGTTCAATCAGCAGGTGATGAAGGAAAAGCTTCCCAAGGATACTTTCCGGAAGTTGATGGAAGCGATGACGGAAGATAAAATCCTGGATGCGGAAACGGCCAGCATTGTCGCCCATGCCATGAAGGAATGGGCTTTGGAAAAGGGCGCAACGCATTTCGCTCACTGGTTTCAGCCGATGACCGGGATCACCGCGGAAAAACATGATGCGTTTGCCGATCCGGCCGGGTCTGGCGCGGTGATCGAGCGCTTTTCCGGAAAACAACTGGTGCAGGGCGAACCGGATGCGTCAAGTTTTCCGTCCGGCGGCATTCGGGCAACGTTTGAGGCGCGTGGCTATACGGCATGGGATATGTCTTCTCCCGCATTTATCAAGAGAAACGGTATTTCCACAACGCTGTGCATCCCGACGGCCTTTATTTCCTATACGGGCGAGGCGCTCGATAAAAAAACGCCTCTTCTGCGTTCCTGCCGGGCCATCAGCAAAAGCGCCGTCAATATGCTGAAATTGCTGGGTGTGAAAAATGTCAAAAGGGTTTATTCTAATCTGGGACCGGAGCAGGAGTATTTTCTGATTGACATGGATTACTTTTTTAAACGTCAGGATCTGGTTTTGGGTGGGCGAACGGTTGTTGGCGCTCCCCCGGCAAAAGGCCAGGAATTGGAAGACCAGTATTTTGGCAGTATCAAGGAGAGAATCTCCTCCTATATGCATGATGTAGAGGAAGAACTTTTTAAACTGGGGGTTCCGGCGAAAACACGCCATAACGAGGTCGCGCCCAGCCAGTTTGAGATTGCCCCGGTGTATGAGGAGGCCAATCTGGCGGTGGATCACAATCAACTGGTCATGGATACGCTGAAATCCGTTGCCAAGAAACACCATCTGGCGGCTTTGTTGCATGAAAAGCCGTTTGCGCGCATCAACGGCTCCGGCAAGCATGTAAACTGGTCTCTTTCCGATGACAGCGACAACAACCTGCTGAATCCGGGGAAAACGCCACAAGATAACATTCAGTTTCTGGTCTTTCTGATTGCCACGGTTCGGGCGGTTTATAAACATGCAGATATTTTGAGGGCTTCCGTTGCATCCTATGGAAACGACCACCGGCTTGGGGCCAATGAAGCTCCCCCGGCCATTATTTCCGTCTTCCTTGGAGAGCAGCTGACGCAGATTTTAAGCAACATCGAAAAAGGAACGGTGACCAAGGCGACCAATGCGGAAATTATTGATCTGGGAATTGCATCGCTTCCCCAGGTAAGCAAGGACAATACCGACCGCAACCGCACATCGCCTTTTGCCTTTACCGGGAACAAATTTGAGTTTCGCGCGGTGGGATCTTCTCAATCGATTTCGTTCCCGGCAGCCGTGATCAATACGATTGTGGCGGAAAGCCTGGATTATCTCGCGGAAAAGATTCGGGCCCGCGAAACGAAAAACATCAATCAAGCGGTTTTTGAAGTATTGAAAAGAGAAATCAAAGACATTCAACCCATTTTGTTCAATGGGGACAACTATAGCCGGGAATGGGAAGTGGAGGCCGGCAAAAGAGGGCTTCCGAATTTCAAAACCACGCCGGCGGCCCTCAAAGCGTTGATGACGGACGGGGCGTTGACTCTTTTTGAAAAGTATCAGGTTTTTTCCAAGGTGGAACTGCATTCCCGTTACGTGATTTACCTGGAAAAATACATCAAGGATTTGGAGATCGAAGTCAAATGCCTGGGGAATATCTGCATGACTTCGGTGCTTCCGGCGGCCCTTGCTTACCAGATGACCCTGGCCCAGGCAATGATTGCCGCAAAAGAGGCTCTCGGCAGCGCGGCTGTCGTTTCTTCGGAGATGGAATTATTGAAGAAAATCCTTGATCTGATCAATCAGATTTACGCGGTTCACAAAGAGATTCTGGCCCGGTGTGAAGCAGCGGCTTTGATAACGGATGAAGCAAAGAAAGCGGAAACCCTTTGCCTTAAAGTCAAACCGAAAATGGATGAACTGAGAGAGTCCGTTGACGCGCTGGAAAATCTGGTGGATGATGAAAGGTGGCCTTTGCCGAAGTTCTGGGAAATGCTGTTCATTTGTTAAGGTTCCTTTATCTTCCGGATTGTCCATTGGAGAGGTAGCCATCATGCCCCTTTTGAAGAAAAATCGTCCGGCCCGTCTTGTCCTCGAAGACGGAAGCGTTTTTGAAGGAACTGTTTTTGCGGGTTCCGGTGAGACCATGGGCGAAGTGGTTTTCAATACGGGCATGACTGGCTATCAGGAAGTGATTACGGATCCTTCCTACAAAGGTCAGATTGTCGCCATGACCTATCCGCTGGTGGGCAACACCGGCGTGAACGACGAGGATATGGAATCGGCGGGTATCTATCTGGAAGGGTTCATCGTCAGGGAATATCAATCCCATCCCAGCAATTGGAGGATGAGCAAAAGCCTCAAAGCCTTTTTGGAAGATTCAGGGAAAATCGGACTGGAGGGCATCGATACCCGCGCTCTGACGCGCCGGCTGCGTTTGTCCGGCTCGATGAAGGGAATGATTTCTACGCAATCCTCAAGCGTCGAGGAACTGCTCGCCAGAGTTCAGGCGTATCCGGGGCTTGTCGGAAGGGATCTGGTGTGTGAAGTTTCCTGCCGGAAACCTTATTGGTGGCATAACGGCGCGCCGGCCAAAGGGAATATTCCCGCGGAAAAACCGATTAATCAACCAAGGGTGGTGGTTCTCGACTGCGGCGTCAAATACAACATCCTGAGGCTTCTGGAAAAGAACGGGTGTGAAGTGGTTGTCGTACCGTCCACGACCACAGGCCCGGAGATTCTTTCCTATCAACCAGACGGCGTATTGCTTTCCAACGGCCCCGGCGATCCGTCCGCCCTTCCCGCCCTGGTGAACGCCGCCCGTGAAGTTATCGGAAAGACGCCGGTTTTCGGCATCTGCCTGGGGCATCAGATCATCGGCCAGGCCATCGGCGGTTCCACGGAAAAACTGAAGTTCGGCCATCACGGCATAAATCAGCCCGTCAAGAATCTGGAAACGGGACGGGTTGAAATCACATCCCAGAATCATGGCTTTGTCGTGGTGCCGGCCTCGGTGGAAGGTAAAGCGGATACCTCTTTCACAAATTTAAACGACGCAACCTCCGAGGGAATGAAACTGGCCGGGATTATGAGCGTTCAGTACCACCCGGAAGCCGCGCCGGGGCCGCACGACACAGAATATTTATTTTCTCAGTTTGTTAGCGCCATGAAAAAGCAAAGGTAAGACGTGCCGAAACGAAACGACATTCAAAAAATTCTGCTCATCGGATCCGGACCGATCATTATCAGCCAGGCCTGTGAATTCGACTATTCCGGTACCCAGGCGGTGAAGGCGCTGCGCGAAGAAGGCTACGAAGTGGTTCTGATCAACTCCAATCCCGCGACCATTATGACCGATCCGGAAATGGCCAACCGTACGTATGTGGAGCCGATCACCCCCGAAGCGGTCGCCAGAGTGATCGCCCGTGAACGCCCGAACGCCCTATTGCCGACCCTGGGCGGTCAGACCGGCCTCAACACCGCCGTGGCGCTCGCGGAATCCGGCGTGCTCGACGAATACGGCGTGGAGATGATCGGCGCATCGCTTCCCGTCATTCACAAAGCGGAAGACCGCGAAAAATTCAGATATGCCATCGAAAAAATCGGCCTCAAGATGCCCAAAAGCGGGTTTGCCCGCAACATGAATGAAGTGCTGAAAATTGCCGATGATATCGGTTTTCCGATCATCATCCGGGCGTCCTTCACGCTGGGCGGCACCGGCAGCGGCGTGGCTTACAACCGCGAGGAACTGATGGAAATCGCCAAAGCCGGACTCGACGCCAGTATGATCTCCGAAGTCATGATTGAACAATCCGTCCTCGGCTGGAAAGAATACGAGCTGGAAGTCATGCGCGACAGGGCCGACAACGTCGTCATCATCTGTTCCATTGAGAATTTCGACGCGATGGGCGTGCATACCGGAGAATCGATTACCGTCGCCCCGGCGCAGACGCTTACGGATCGTGAATATCAGGACATGCGGGATGCCGCCATCGCCATCATGCGCGAAATCGGCGTAGAAACGGGCGGCTCCAACGTCCAGTTTGCCATTCATCCGCAAACTGGCGAGATGATTGTGGTGGAAATGAATCCCCGAGTGTCGCGTTCGTCGGCGCTGGCGTCCAAAGCCACGGGATTCCCCATTGCCAAAATCGCCGCAAAGCTTGCTGTGGGCTACACGCTGGATGAAATTCCCAATGACATCACGCGTGAAACCATGGCGTCGTTTGAACCCACCATTGATTATGTGGTAACAAAAATACCGCGCTGGACGTTTGAAAAATTCCCGGAGACGGAAGATTTCCTGACCACCTCCATGAAATCCGTGGGCGAAACGATGTCCATCGGCCGCACGTTTAAGGAATCGCTGCAAAAGGCTGTCCGCTCGCTGGAAATCGGCCGGTTCGGTTTTGGCCAGACTCTTCCCGCTGATGTACAGGAAAGAAAGTCCCTCCTCAAAAGCAAACTGATCAAGCCCAACTCCCTGCGGCTCTTTTATATCGCCGAGGCGCTGAAAGACGGGATGACGATTGGTGATCTTTACGACCTCACAAAAGTCGATCCCTGGTTTCTGCATCAGGTACAGGATATCCTGGATGCGGAAGAGGAATTGAAAAGCGCTCCGCCTTCCACTGAAATCTTGCGCGCCGCCAAGCAAATGGGCTTTTCGGACCGAATGCTGGGAGCCCTGTGGAAGAAAACGGAACAGGACATTCGCGACTGGCGGAAAAAGGAAAATATTTTCCCGGTTTATAAACTGGTGGATACCTGCGCGGCGGAATTTGAAGCCTACACGCCCTATTATTATTCGACGTACGAAACGGAAAATGAAGCCCGGCCTTCCGCCGGAAAGAAGGTGGCGATTATCGGCGGCGGACCCAACCGCATCGGTCAGGGCATTGAATTCGATTACTGCTGTGTTCACGCTTCTTTTGCCCTGCGAGAAGAAGGCGTCGAAAGCATCATGATCAATTCCAACCCGGAAACGGTCAGCACCGATTATGACACATCGGACAAGCTTTTCTTTGAGCCGGTGACGCTTGAAGATGTGCTGCACATCATCGAAACGGAAAAACCGGACGGCGTCATCGTCCAATTCGGCGGCCAAACGCCGCTGAATCTGGCGCGCGGCCTGGAAGCGGCCGGCGCTCCCATTATCGGCACATCGCCTGACGCCATTGACCGGGCGGAAAACCGCGACCGGTTTCAGGAAATTGTCCACAAGCTGAACCTGAACCAGCCGGACAACGACACGGCGCTGGATGTGGAAAAGGCGCTTGTTGCCGCGTCCCGCATTGGCTATCCGGTGCTGGTGCGTCCCTCCTATGTTCTGGGCGGCCGCTCGATGGAAATCGTTTATGACCCCGAAACGCTCAAGTTGTTTATGGCCAAGGCCCTGCTCGTTTCGCCGGGGCATCCGATTCTGATCGACAAGTTTCTGGAAGATGCGGTGGAAGTGGATGTGGACGCCATCAGCGACGGAACGACGACGGTGGTGGCCGGCGTGATGGAACATATCGAAGAAGCGGGCATTCATTCCGGCGACAGCGCCTGCATTCTGCCGTCTTTGAGCATTTCCGCCCCCATGCTGGATTTGATTGAAAAGCAGACGAAAATGCTGGCCCGCGAACTGAACGTGGTCGGCCTGATGAATATCCAGTACGCCATGAAAGACGGGACCTTATATGTTCTGGAAGTCAATCCCCGCGCCTCGCGCACCGTGCCGTTTGTCAGCAAGGCCATCGGTGTTCCGCTGGCGAAGCTGGCCACCAAGGTCATGCTGGGAAAAAGTCTCCGGGAGCTTGGCTTCACAAAGACGATCATCCCCAAACATGTCTGTGTCAAGGAAGCGGTTTTTCCCTTTAACCGTTTCCCGGAAGTGGACATTTTGTTGGGACCGGAAATGAAGTCCACCGGCGAAGTCATGGGCATCGATCAATCCTTCGGCCTGGCCTTTGCCAAATCGCAGATGGCCGCGGGGTTTAAATGGCCGAAGTCGGGGACGGTCTTTATCAGCGTTCACGACAATCACAAAGATGGAATCGTCGATGTCGCGCGGTCTTTTGCGACACTGGGCTACAATATTACGGCGACGGCCGGAACGGCCCGGCATTTGCAGCGCTTCGGAATTGACGCGAAGGTTGTTCACAAGGTCAGCGAAGGAAGGCCTCATATTGTCGATTCCATCAAAAATGGCGACATTCACATGGTCATCAATACCAGCTTCGGACGCAAGTCGTCGCGGGATGCCTACCATATCCGGCGCGGAGCTCTGACCTACAACGTTCTTTATACGACAACCCTGGCCGGCGCGCGCGCCTTAAGTGAAGCGGCAAAGGCCATGAATGAAAAAGACTGGGGCGTCTGCTCCCTGCAGGAGTACTATCAGAAATGACCTTACCGGATCACATCCAAAGCCCCTCCGGTCACCCCCGTGAAGAATGCGGCGTATTTGCCATTTATGGACACGAAGAAGCGGCGCGGGTAACCTACTTTGGTCTTTTCGCCCTGCAGCACCGTGGCCAGGAATCAGCGGGCATCGTCGCTTCCGACGGTTGCAACGTTTCCGAACATAAGGGGATGGGATTGGCCTCGACGGTCTTTAAGGAATCCATTTTGCAAAATCTACCCGGTTCCCTGGCGATTGGTCATGTTCGTTATTCCACAACCGGCTCATCTACGATATCCAACGCACAGCCTTTTCTGGCGCATGTCGGTGATGAATATTATGCTCTGGCGCACAACGGCAACATTGTGAACGCCTTATCCCTGCGATCCGAGCTGGAAAACCGGGGATCCATCTTTCAGTCCACCATGGACAGTGAAGTTATCATCCATTTAATGGCGCCTCATCTGAAGAGGGGATTGGAAAAAGCCCTGGCGATCGCCCTGCAGCAGGTGGAGGGGGCGTACAGTCTGGTCATGCTGACACGCGATAAAATCATCGCGGCCCGTGATCCCAGGGGCTTCCGACCTCTGGCGCTGGGAAAGCAAAACGGTGGCTGGGTGGTGGCTTCCGAAACCTGTGCGTTTGATCTGGTTGGCGCTGACTATGTTCGTGACATTGAACCCGGTGAAGTTTTGATTATCGACGCTGAAGGCTGTAAAAGCCTGAATCCGTTTCCCGTCATGAAGCACTGCCACTGCATTTTCGAGCTGATTTACTTTGCCCGTCCGGACAGCCAGATTTTCGGGCAGAATGTTTACCTTTGCCGCAAGCGCCTGGGACATGAACTGGCCCGGGAATACCGTCCCGATGTTGATCTGGTCATGCCGTTTCCGGATTCCGGAAACTACGCCGCCATCGGCTACGCGGAAGAAAGCGGGATTCCCTTTGAGATGGGCATGATCCGGAATCATTACGTTGGGCGCACGTTTATTCAGCCGACCCAGCCGATGCGCGACTTTGCCGTCCGCGTTAAGCTCAATCCGGTCAAGCCGCTTCTGGAAGGGAAAAAAGTTCTGATTGTTGAAGATTCTATCGTTCGCGGCACCACCAGCAAAAATCGCGTGAAACACCTTCAGGCCATCGGGATCAAGGAACTGCACATGGTGATCAGCTGTCCGCCGACAAGGTTTCCCTGTCCGTACGGCATTGATTTTTCCTCCAAGGGAGAACTGATTGCCGCCAAAATGGATCATGAAAAAGCGATTGCTGATTTTATTGGCCTGGATTTCCTGCATTATTTAACCGTGGACGGGATGGTCCGCGCGACCGGTTTGCCGAAGGACTGCTTCTGCCTGGCCTGTTACACGGGCAATTACCCAATGATTCCACCAGAAAAAATGGACAAATGCTGTATGGAAAAGCGACATCCTTGAATTCCATGGGGAATGATTATTCGATAAAAGAATTTCTTTCGGCACTTGTTTGTGCTACGGAAATATTATTAGTAATATTTTAGGGGGGAGGAAAGATATAAAAACCATGATAAAAACATTTTCGCATACCGGCGCTAAAAAAATTGTTTTCGGCAAAGGATCGATTTCGATGTTGGGCGCACAGATTCGGGAGCAACGGGCAAGTCATCCGTTGATTGTGATGGATCAGAATCTTGCCCAAAGGGGTCTTCAGGAGAGAATCGCGGAGATATTGGCTTCTGAAGGGATTAAGCATACGGTTTATGACAAGGTGGAACCGGAACCGCCAATTGAACACGCGGATGAAGGCGCAAGGATCGCCGTAAAGAATCAGTGTGATATTGTTGTCGGCATCGGCGGAGGTTCGGTGATGGATACCGCCAAAGCGATTGCCGTTCTTGCCGCCAACAAAGGTTCCGCAACAGATTACTTGGGATTGAATAAAGTTCCCAAAGCCGGGTTGCCCAAGATCATGATTCCCACTACGGCGGGAACCGGAAGTGAAGTGACCTTTACCGCCGTGTTCATCCGGAAGAATCTGAAAAAGAAGGAAGGCATAAACAGCCCCTATCTGTACCCGGAATTGGCGCTTCTGGATCCGGAACTGACGGTGTCGCTTCCGCCGGCAGTCACGGCGCAGACCGGTCTGGATGCTCTGTGCCATGCGATTGAATCTTATACTTCGATCAACGCATCGCCGATGAGCGAGATGTTTTCTCTTCAGGCCATATCGTTAATTTCAGCAAATCTGCGAACGTGTGTTCATAACGGAGGCGACATTTCCGCGCGAGAAAATATGCTGCTGGGGAGTCTATATGCGGGCATTGGCTTGGCCAACGCGGGAGTAACGGCCGTTCATTCTCTCTCCTATCCGTTGGGCGGCGGATTTGGTGTTGGGCACGGTCTGGCTAATACGATTTTGCTTGCGCCGGTGATGACCTATAATTTGCCGGGCGCTCTGGAGAAATTCGCGGATGTTGCGGAGGCGATGGGAGAATGCACGGACGGCTTACCTGTCCGCGAAGTCGCTTATCTGGCCGTGGACGCGGTGGAGGCGTTAATTGAGGATTGCGGCATTACCTCGAAAATGAAAGATTTCGGCGTGAAGGAAGAAGACTTCCCGGCGCTGGCCGATGTGGCGGCAACCGTGGCCCGACCTCTGGAAAACAATCCACGCAAAATAACCAAAGAGGACATGATCGCGATATACGCGGAAGCTTTTTAGAAAGGAAGGACATAATCATGGCAGGAGCTGAACTGATCGGTCAGGAAGAAATCAAGGAAATCATGGAGGTGCTGGAAACGGGCGTATTGATGCGCTATGGGTTTGACAAGGAAAGAAAAGGGGTTTTTAAAGTCCGCCAGTTTGAAGAGGAATTCTGCAACTATTGCGGCGTGAAGTACGCGCTGGGCGTCACCTCCGGCTCTTCGGCGCTCAAAGTGGCCCTGACGGCGATGGACGTCGGCCCAGGGGATGAGGTGCTGGTGCCCGCCTTTACCTTTTTGGCGACGTATGAAGCCGTGCTGGAAGTGGGTGCGATTCCCGTCATGTGTGACATTGACGACACGCTCAACTTTGATCCCAACGAAATCGAAAAGAAGATGAGCAAATACACGAAGGCGGTCATTCCCGTGCATATGTGTGGCTCGTCGGCAAGAATTGACAAGATTCTCAAGATCGCCCGCAAGAACAAGCTGCTGGTACTGGAAGACAACGCTCAGGGATGTGGCGCAAGCTTCAAGGGCAAGAAGCTGGGTGGTCTGGGAGACATGGGGATCTTCAGCTTCGATTATTACAAAACCGTGACGACCGGCGAAGGCGGCCTGATCATCACCAACAACAAGAAACGATATCTTCGATCGGAATGGTATTCCGATCATGGGCATGATCATAATCCCAAGGTCAGCCGCGCACAGGAAGGCCGAACGATTCTGGGATTCAATTACCGGATGAATGAACTGCAGGGAGCGCTGGGTCTGGCGCAACTGCGCAAACTGGACTATATCATTGCCGAACAGAATAAAAACAAACGGATGATCAAAAACGCTCTGGCGCAGGTTCCGAGTGTAGGCTTCCGTACCCTGCCAGACCCGGAAGGTGATTCCGCTACTTTCCTGGCTTTTAATCTGCCGGATGAAAAAACGGCGCTCAAATTCCAAAAACTGCTTTCCGAAGGGGGGGTGGACACCACTTGTTATAAAGGCAACAAGTGGCATTATGTTCCGAACTGGGAGCATTTTCTGGCTTTTTCAACTGCCTGTTCCAGGAAGTACCCGTTTCATGACAAAGCCAACAAGGGCAAAGTCGCCTACTCGCGAAAGAGCATTCCGTTTGCGGAAGACATTCTGGGGCGAACGCTGGTGATGGGCATCCCGGTCAAAATGAGCAAGGAGCGGCTTGACACCATCCTGAAAGCCATTGAAGTGGCTTCCAGGCTTCTTTAAGATGATTTTTGCCGGTGACAGAGGATCTGTTAATGAAAAGAGATACGGTTTGCATTATTCCCGCCCGCTATGACTCCAGCCGGTTTCCCGGGAAGCCGCTTGCTGATCTTTGTGGAAAGCCGATGATTCAGCATGTCTATGAGCGTGCGGCCAGGGCCGCGGCTCTGCCCTATGTGGCGGTGGCCACGGATGACCGGCGAATCTTCGACGCGGTAAAAAAATTTGGAGGAAACGCCGTGATGACGGCCGCAACGCACCGCTCCGGCACGGACCGGATCGCTGAAGCGGTGCGGTTTTTTGATCTTGCTCCGGATGCCATTGTTGTCAATATTCAGGGAGATCAGCCGATTTTCGCACCGGAGCAGGTGGATGAAGTCATTGGCCCCCTTCTGCAGGACCCATCCCTGCCGATGTCCACACTGATTTACAAAATCGTTCTGGATGAGGAAATTACCCATCCACATGCCGTCAAGGTAGTTCTGGATCATCGGAATTTTGCTCTCTATTTTTCACGGGCGACCATTCCCTTTGTGCGGGACGGATCCGTGAAAGCCGACTATTTCAAACATCATGGCATTTATGCCTATCGCCGTGATTTTCTGGACGTATTTACGAATTTGCCGGAGGGTAAACTCGAAAAGCTTGAAGCCCTGGAACAACTGCGTGTGCTCGAATATGGTTATAAAATCAAGGCGGTTGTGACTTCACGCGATTCCGTGGAAGTGGACAGTCCGCAAGAGCTGGAAAAAGTTCGCCGGATGCTTTCGTTCACTTAAGGATCTTTAACTGCGCTTTTTTCCGGTAAAGATTGGAAATCATGCCGGGAATGGATGCGCGTTCAAAGATTTTATCGTCAATGCTTTTCAGGTACTGGATGCCGTCGCCTTTGCCTTTGATCACGGAAAGGGACGGAATGTCCATTTTCATGAGGCAGACAAGTTCCAGGAGCCGCAAAATTTCGAGAATAATCAGATATTCGAGCGCTCCCGTTCCCAGTCTTCGGTCGGAGTCGGGATAGTTGTTCAAATAATGGCGCGTTTGTTCCCATAAGGCTCCCAGGGTATCGAAAAGATTGTAGTATTTATTTTTTAAGTCTTTCTGACTTTCTTCTCTCGCTTTGATGTATTCCTCAACCGCTTTATCCACGGGGACAATGCGTTTTCGGGAGGCGACGATTGAAACATAACTGGCGTCTTTCCATTCTTTGAGCTGAAGAACATTTTGTCGAGACGGTTGAATTTTGCGCAGATCAACATTTTCGAGTAAAAAGAAATTTCGGTCGTTTCTCGGCTTTTTGTTGTCCTTTTTATTGGTTTCTACCGTGGTCATTCGCTTTTGGTGAATCTCCTTGTTCATTTCTGCGATGAAAAGCAAAACATTGCCCATATACTCTTTCATGTTCTTGAGCGGAATGGATCGGTCAAATTCATTATTGCCGTATTTCCTTGAAATATAATCCATTTTCGAAGTGGAGCCGATAGCGGTCAGTTTCTTTTTCAGTTGGATGAGATTGGCTGCGCCAAGATAAGAGTTGCCGGTATGGTAGGCGTATTCCGGACAGGCGGCATAGGGATTGCCCATGTCCGGAATCGGGAGACCTTCCACGGACGGATAATTTTCTATACCGGTCTGGGTGGATTTCGTTGCGGTTTTGATTTTATTCATGATTTCCGTCGCCGCGGTTCCGGAGGCATAACAAACATTTCTCGCCCGCTTGGTCAGGTCGAAAAGATCCAACCAGAAATATCCTTCCTTCTCGGCGGCGTCGGCCTTTACTCTCGCATCTTTATCCAGAATTTCCTTGTAAATTCTTCCGTATTGTCCCCAGGGATTCGCCACTAAAAGATAATATTCGCCATTGGCAATCAAGGCTTCCATAACGGCATAGGCATGGCCGCCGGCCAGTCCTTTGCTCATATGTTCGCCGCCGCTATGCCCCTTTCCCGAGGATGACCGGGCTATGTATGTTTGAGTTGCCATGCATACGGGACTTTCTGAAAGCTGCTTCGCGACCGCTTGAAAAAAATCAATTTGCTTTGCGGTATATTTCGCCGTACCCCTTTTCCCCGGAAATATGGATCTTTCCGATACCCATTTTAAAATGTTTTCCTTGACGCCGATATCCCGGATACCCAGTTCGTAAATAATAAACTGGACAAAATCCTCCTGTCGCAATGCCCCTCTCACTTCAATTTCCTTCCCGTCTTTCAGGAGATAATGATTGGTGTGGGCATCTTCAAAATCTCCATATAAAACAAGGCTGTTTTCATCGGTTTCCTTGTAAAACCTTTCAAATTCGATGGTGTTCAGGATCGGTCTGTTGACGATTCCCCCGGTGGGCGCAGGCGGATTGGCGATCAGTTGTTGAGGATTGCCCGATTTAGGAACTTTCGGTGACATAAGCAAATTGAACAGGTAATAATAATCATAATTTTTTTCGATTTCTTTGGGTATGTCCGTTGCCTGGAAGGATACTCCGAAAAAAAGTTCCAGAGCCCGGTGTGACAGGCCTCCGGAAAGATTCAGGTATGTGGCGTCGTGAGGCTGAAAGGCTTCATAATAACCGGGGTCTTTATCATCGGCTAGAAGGTTCGTGTGGTTGAACGCGGTCATGGCCTTTTCCAGCGCGCACACCCAGAGGCCGTCCTTGGATCTGGAATGGATGGTTTCTTTCGATGTTGTTTCAACGATCGTTCTTTTCATTCGGATGTACCGGGGCCGAAATTCAAGTGTTTTGGTCAAGGGATTCAAGGCTCTGTCGTAGAGACGAACTGTCATCCAATCCTTGCCATCATCATCAATAATGGATCGCAGATATTCCGGCCCGCCGGGAACGGCAAGAATGGAGGTAATCGCCGCTAGAAACCAGCAGTCTCCAATAGCCGCCTGTTGGACATCGTGGATGTCCGGCATTTTTGGAAAAAGGTATTTGTTGGGCTCTATTCGTTTATGCGAAATTTTCAGCTTGTTTAACGCTTTGTTTCCTTCGTCATCCTTATCGCTTTGCAAAGCGTTCATGTAAAAATCAACCGTCGGCTCTACGTCCAGCACCCATAGATAATCCGTTGGATCGTCATACGCGGTTTTGCGCTCATCCGGTTTTTTCTTTTTTAAATCAGAGACTTTTTTTTCTACCGTCGGTATGTTTTTTAAATCACCCTTGGATGGATACGCCATGCTGAACCTCCTGATTTTCTTTACTTATCCTATCGGTGGATCTGCTACACCCTTATCCCGAATATGTCTGCGGGCGCAACCTTGCGTGAAATGGAGAAGACGCAAGAGTAAATGCCCCGATACTTTTCTGCGGTAATCCGCGGATGCCCGGACATCATCAATGGGGGCAACCCGCTGCTCAACAAGTTGGGCGGCCCTGTCGAGGGTTTCCCGGGTCAGTTTCTTCCCGATCAGAAAACCTTCAATGTCCTGATCCATGACAATCGTCGGTCCTACGCTTCCCCAGGCCAGACGGGCTTTCTCGATTCTTCCGGATGAGGAAAGAGACCATAAGGCGGCAAAACTGGCAATGGCGCAGCACATGGACTTTCGCTGCCCCACTTTTTCAAAATGATGAAGGTCGGTTCCCGAAGACGGTTTGATGTGAATTGCCGCAAGAATTTCACCTTGTTGCAGCTTGGTTCGTCCCGGGCCGGAAATGAAATCCCTGATGGGCAGCCTTTGGGTTCCCTTGAATGAGAAGATTTCCACCTCCGCCTGCAGAACGTAGAGAGGAGGCAGTGTATCTCCCGCCGGAGAAGCTGTGCAGATATTTCCCCCGATCGTTCCCATTGTACGGATGGGTGGCGATCCCAGGGTGGCAATCGCCTTGTGCAGAAGGGAGAGTTTCCCGGCAATCAGGGGGTGACGAAGCAGTTGTGCATGGGTTACACAGGCGCCGATGCGGATTGATCCCTTGTCTTCGTCAATTCCTTTGATTTCATTGATCTTTTCGAGGCCTATCCAAGCGGCCGCCTCCACTTTCCGCGAGCGCATTTGAACCAGCAGATCCGTGCCGCCTGCAAAAAAACGCGCATCCGGTTCGTTATCCAGGCAGGCCCAGAGCTGTGTTAAATTTTGAGGCAGCCATACGTTTTTCATGTTGTCTTCTTCCCGATGCGCGACGCCTCGGATACGGCATCCACAATCTTCTGATACCCGGTACAGCGGCAGAGATTTCCGGAAAGTCCTGAACGAATTTCTTCCCTGGTCGGATTGGGATTGGATTTCAGAAGCGCTTCGGCCGCGATAATCATTCCCGGCGTGCAGAATCCGCATTGCACCGCTCCCTCGCGGATAAAGGCTTCCTGAAGCGGGTGAAATCCCTTTTCTCCGGAAAGGCCTTCGATGGTTACAATCTCCGCCCCGGCGAGTTGCGCCGCCACCATCAGGCAGGACAGGCGATGCTCTCCGTTTACCAGAATGGAACAGGCTCCGCATTCTCCGGCTCCGCATCCCTCTTTGGTTCCTGTGAAGCCCAGATCTTCCCGAAGAAGATCTACAACGCGGCGGTCCGCTGCAACATCGAGATGAATTTCTTCTCCATTGAGGATGAACTGGATCTTCATTGCCGGGGGTTCTCCTGCTTTTTCATTTGCGCCAAAGCCAGGAGGACACGTTCCGGAGACAGAGGGGAACAGGTCATCTGAACGCCACAAGCATCGGCGAGGGCATTGGCAATTGCCGGAAGAGGGCCGTTGGAACCAACTTCTCCAACGCCCTTCATGCCGTAAGGTCCCGACGGTTCCCAGGTTTCTATGATTTGTGATCTCATTTCCGGAACATCCGGGGCGCAGGGGATGTGATAGGTGGTGAAATCCGGCGTCATCAGACGACCGTCTTTGGTGACGATTTCTTCAAAAAGGGCATAGCCGATTCCCTGAGCGATGGCGCCATGTACCTGCTGTGTGAAGGTGTGCGGATTCAGCACATGTCCGGCTTCCGTTTTCGCGTCGTATTCCTTGACTTCAATGGCGCCGGTCAGTTCGTCCACTTCAATAGCGGCAAGATGGGCGGCATAGGAAAATAAAAGATGGGGAAAACCGATAACAAATTCTTTGCCCGTGTTCATTTTGTCGCGAACAACAGGCATGAGAAACTGGCTGGTGCAAATTCGGTCTTCCGGGGGCATGATGGAAGCAATCATCTCCAGGGGGATTTCCCGTCCGGATTGCATGTCGCGCACCCGACCGGGCAGAAGTTCCAGACCATCCAGGGTGTCGGCGAGCAGGATCAGGGATGCCCGGCCGATGATTTTACGCCGGAGATCCTCCGCCGCCTTGATCAGGGCGTTGCCGTATGTGTAGGTGGTGCGGCTGGCCGATGAAGATCCTGATGGCAGTGTGCGATCCGTGTCCGGTTGGATCAACTCGAACCGGTTGTTTTCCTGGCATAGAATCTGTCCGGCAATCTGTACAAAGGCGGTGGCGTTGCCCTGGCCCATGTCCGTGACACCATTGTATACCCGGATATTTCCTTCCTGAGTCAGCTCGATTTTAGCGATGGCTGAATCGGGCAGTCCCCTGCCATATCCGATCGCGTTAAAAACGGCAGAGACCCCCACCCCTCTTCTTTTAAAAAGAGAGGCTTGTTCTTTCCATTGACTGCGGTTTTGCCACAGAGGTGATGCCTGAAGCTCGGCCAGACAGGCGTCAATGCCGGTGGACTGGGTCATTGTGACACCGGAGGTGTTTTGGTCTCCCCGTCGCAGGGCATTTTTTTGGCGTAAGTCAAGAGGGTCCATATTGAGCTTTGCCGCCAGAAGATCCATCATCCGCTCCGCGGCAAAACTCACCTGGGCCACTCCGAAACCCCTCATGGCTCCGGCGATGGGCTGGTTGGTATAAACGCACCAGCCTTCGACAAGCGTATGCAAAATACGGTAAGGCCCTCCGGCATGTTCCATTCCCAGGGCCATGACCTCACCGCCCAAATGTGCATAAGCTCCCGTATTATAAAATAATTTGCAGTGCAGTGCTTGGAGCGTTCCGTCGGCTTTGGCGCCTAAACGATATTCCATGTGCGCGGCATGACGTTTGTAGCCCGCCGCAAAATTTTCTTCCCGGCTCCATGTCATTTTCACCGGGCGACCTTGTGCGTGCATGGCGGCCAAAGCGAGAAAACACTGAACGGTTGCGCCGTCCTTGCCGCCGAAAGCGCCGCCCAGATAAGGGCTGGACACACGCAGCTTGTCCATGGGGATCCCCAGGGCGTGTCCAATTTCCCACCGGTCACGAAAAGGCGCCTGCGTGGAGCAGATCAGAACAATCCGGCCATCCGGTTCCTGCCAGGCCAGGCCATTTTCCGTCTCCAGAAAAGCATGGGCCTGCATCGGAACATCGAAGGATTCCTCAATCAGAACATCGCAATCGGCAAGGGCCTGAACCGCATTCCCTTGCCGGATTTGGGCCTGAAGCAAAATATTGCCTCCGGGATGGCTTTCATGGATAACGGGCGCGCCGGGTTTGAGCGCTTCTTCATGAGTAAATACAGCGGGCAGAGGTTCGATATCCACTTTGAGGAGGGCAAGAGCCTTGTCCAGCGTTGCACGATCGTCGGCCAGAACCAGAGCGACAGCGTCCCCGGAATAGCGAACTTTATCTTCGGCCAGAACCGGTTGATCCTTGTGGACGATTCCCTGGCGATTGGTTCCGGGCACGTCCTTCGCTGTCAGAACGGCAACCACTCCGGGAAGGCTTTGAGCAGCCGAAGTGTCCACATTTCGGATGCGGCCGCAAGCAATCCCGGCCCGGCGAACGCCGGCCCAGACCAGCTGATCGCCATAATAATCCGCCGCGTATTTTTCCGTGCCTTTGGATTTGCCTGCCGCGTCCGGTCTTACAAAGGTCTTGCCGATTTCGGGAATGTGGTTAAACAAGTTGGCTGACTCCTCTCATGAACAATCCGTGACTTCAGACCGATGTTTTGCTATAGTTTTCGTGTATGGAAAAATAGCACAGGATGAGCAGGTTTTCAATGGAGAATGGATTTTACCGGATGATTGCCGAAAGGCTTTCAAATCTTGAGTCAACCGTTTTGGCGATGGTGGTTTCCCGGTCGGGATCAGCGCCTCGGGAAGCAGGAGCCGCCATGGCTGTTTTTCTGAGCGGAGAAACGAGGGGAACTGTCGGAGGGGGGCCGCTTGAGGCGCGGGTGATCAAAGCGGCACTCGACGTATTTTCTTCCGGGCGCTCCGTTTGTCTGAAATATACGCTTACGGATTTGGAAAAAACAAATGGAGGAATGATTTGCGGCGGACAGGTGGAAGTGCTTCTGAATTATCTGGATGGTCGCCATTTTTCAACAAACGCCGTTATGGCGAAAGCCGCAGCCGCCTGCGCCGCCTGCCGGACAGCGTGGCTCGTCTTATCTTTCTGTCGGGAGGATTCCGCTTCGGAACATGGAAAAACCGGATGGGGGATCCTTTTTGAAGATCAGGCGGACGCTGGTTCACTGGATTTGAGCGGATGCGACCTTGCCCGCCTCAAGGAGGCCTGTCGGCCGGACGGCGCAACAGCTTTAACCGGAAATAAAATCCTTTATCTGATTTTCCCTGCGCATTCGTTTGGGCGAGTCATCATTGTGGGTGCAGGACATGTTGGTCAGGAACTTGCGGTTCTGTGCAGCAGGCTGTCTCTTTACACGCTTGTCATTGACGACCGTCCGGATTATGCCCATCGTGACCGGTTTCCGGCAGCTGAAATTGTGATTGCCCAAGACTCCTTTGAAAACTGCTTTGCCGGATTATCCATATCGGTTCGTGATCGGATTGTGATTGTTACACGGGGGCATGAACATGACCGGCGCGTTCTTGCTCAGGCAATCAAAAGCCCCGCCGGCTACATCGGTATGATGGCAAGCCTGAAGAAACGAAATACCATTTACGATGGTCTCCGGCAGGACGGAGTGACGAAACAGGATCTGGCCCGCGTTCACAGCCCCGTCGGTCTTTCCATCGGCGCCCGCACCCCTGCGGAAATTGCCGTCAGCATCGCTGCGGAGCTGATTGCGCTTCGCAACAGCACGAACTAACCAGACAGCTCATTTTCTTGTGGCAGCCTGATGGGTGGTTATTTATGGGAGGCTTTGAATATTTTGGGATCAATGCCCATTTTTGATATTTTATACTGAATGATCCTTTTAGTCGTTCCAAGGATTCTGGCCGCTTTGGTCTGATTTCCCTTTGCTTCTTCCAGCGCTTCGATAATCAGGGTTTTTTCCTGTGCTTCAACAAGAGAGGACAGCTTGCTTTGTTCCTTTCGGTCAGCATCCTTTTCGCGAACCTGAACGGACGGCGGCAGGTGCATGCAATCCACCGTTTCTGTTTTGGTCAGAAGCACTGCCCGTTCCATGCAGTTTTCCAGTTCACGCACATTGCCCGGCCATTTGTGCGAGAGAAAGGCTTCAATGGCTGCCGTGGATATTCTTTTGACTCGTTTGCCCATTTCTTTACTGTATTTGAGCAAAAAATGATCAGCCAGCAGAATGACATCACTGCCCCGTTCCCGAAGAGGCGGCAAATAAATGGGAAAAACATTCAAACGATAGAACAAATCCGAACGAAAACGATCCGACAGAATATCCTGTTCCAGGTTGCGGTTGGTGGCGGCGACAATCCGCACATTGACGTTGACTACCCGGGATGAACCCAGCGGCTGAAATCGTTTTTCCTGCAATACGCGCAGCAGCTTGACCTGCGCGGCGGCGGAAAGCTCACCGACTTCATCCAGAAAAATGGTGCCGCCATTGGCTTCTTCAAATCGACCGCGGCGGTGAGCAAGTGCGCCAGTAAATGCTCCTTTTTCATGGCCGAACAGTTCGCTTTCAATCAGCGTGTCGGGAATGGCCGCGCAGTTGACTTGCACCAGCGGTCCATCCTTGCGTGGAGAGTTCTTATGGATGGCGCGGGCAATCAGTTCTTTGCCCGTGCCCGTTTCACCGGTGATCAGCACTGTGGTATTGGAATCGGCCACCTGGGCAACAAGACCGAAAACCTCCTGCATGATTCTGGAATGGCCGATGATATCCAAAGAGGGGGAACGTTGTTGTCCGACGATTTGACGCAGACGGCGGTTTTCCTCTTCCAGTGCGCGGATATGTACGATTTTGGCCATTAATTCGGCAACGGCCGACAGCATTGCCAGTTCCTTGTCCAGGTTTTCCACTTGACGGGCTACCTTATCGGCCGATAATACACCGACAACGCATGCGTCATACATGATAGGAACACATAAGAAAGAAAGCTCGGCCCGGTTTAAGTGACGTCTTGCGCCCGTGCGGTCCAGAAAGTGGGTTTCCTGTCCCAGATTGGCGACAGCCATGGGACGGCCGGTGGCCGCCACCTGTCCCGTAATGCCTTCGCCCGGTTTGTAGGTCACATCCATTCCTTCAATATCGACGTCATGCGCAACGTCCAGCCAAACTTCACGCTTATCATGATCCAGAAGGGAGATCATTCCTCTCTGCATGCCCAGGCGCATACTCATCTCATGGAGAATTTGTTCCAGCTGATCCCGCAAATCCGTCGGTTGAGCCAGAATCTTGGATATGGCATGCAGGGCCGCTAATTCTTCATAACTGTGAATACTCATAATGACTGTCTTTCAATCCTTTATTCATTCTGTTGTGTCCGGCGGATAGATCCGGTCTTCAGTGCCTTGACTAATCGGTTTGCAACCCGTGTCGATTTACCCATGCTAAAAACGAGCCGTATCAAAAAGAGAATGATTCATTTTTTTCTAGCGTATCGACTTATCCATAGCCGTGTCTGCCTTGTCAAGTTTTTGTTGCATTAATTTTGGGACCATTTTTTTATCCAATCGTGTTTCAACAATCTGTTTGCCTTTTCTTTTTTCGAACGTCTCTTTCGGCCGTATTTTCAGAATCTCATGGATGGAGAATGGTACAATATTGAACTATATTTTTCCATGGCAACATGCGTGACAGGAAAATATATTCCCACAAATTAGTTTGCCATTTTATTTTTAGAACAATTTTGTTGTTTTTTCTGTGACATAAAAAGACATATTTCATTTTATATTCGATAGCTTATGATCTTATGGAAAATTGGCACCGTCTTTGCGCTAAGATATTGGCAAGAATAAACCAAGGAGGGAAGGATTATGAGTTCTGGAGATACTGCGTGGGTTCTCATGGCCAGTGCGTTGGTGCTATTAATGACCATTCCTGGGCTGGCGTTTTTCTATGGAGGACTGGTTCGTCGCAAAAATGTCCTCTCCATTTTAATGCAATGCTTTATTATCGTCTGTGTTGTTTCCCTGCAGTGGATGCTGTTCGGTTATTCGCTGGCGTTTGGGCCGGACTTTCACGGCATCATCGGCAAACTGGACTGGATGGGTCTCGCTGGTGTCGGAGGAGCCCCAAACCCTGATTACTCCAAAACCATTCCCCATTTGGTTTTTATGATTTTTCAGGCCATGTTCGCCATCATTACGCCTGCGTTAATTATTGGCGCTTATGCGGAACGGGTTAAGTTTTCCGCTTTTCTGGTTTTTACCTTGTTATGGACCACGTTTGTTTATGATCCGCTGGCCCACTGGGTCTGGGGAATGGGCGGGTGGATGAGATCGCTGGGAGCTCTCGACTTTGCCGGTGGCATCGTCGTTCATGTCAGCTCCGGCATTTCGGCGCTGGTTCTGGCTTTAATGCTGGGAAAAAGAATTGGTTACAATCACAAACCCATTCGCCCGCACAACCTGCCCTTTACGGTTCTGGGAGCGGCGCTCTTGTGGTTCGGTTGGTTTGGATTTAACGCGGGCAGCGCGCTGGCAGCGGACGGCTTGGCAGCCAATGCATTTGTCACCACGCATATTGCGACAGCCGCCGCCGGCATCACCTGGGCTTTGGTGGAATGGTGGCACAACGGCACTCCGACCATTCTGGGAGCGGCGACCGGCGCAGTGGCCGGATTGGTTGCCGTGACCCCGGCTTGCGGTTTTGTCAATCCGATGAATGCCATGTTTATCGGCATCATCGTCGCGGTGATCTGCTACGTTGCGGTTTCGATCATTAAAGGGAAACTTGGTTATGATGACTCGCTGGATGCCTTTGGCGTTCATGGTGTGGGCGGAGCTGTTGGAACAGTCGCCACCGGATTGTTTGCCGAAAAAGCTGTAAACGCCGCCGGAGCTGATGGCCTGCTTTTCGGCAATGCCCATCAATTGGGTGTTCAATTATTGTCCATGATCGTCACGGTCGCCTTTGCTGCAATCATGACCTTCATCCTTTACAAGATTGTTGATGCGGCAATCGGTATGCGGGTGGAAGAAAAAAATGAAATCGTTGGTCTGGATTTAACGCAACAAAGCGAAGCCGCTTACACCGTCATTGAATAGGAGGAACCTGCCATGAAATTAGTTATCGCGATCATTCAACCGCACAAACTGGAGGCCGTCAAAAGAGAGCTGGAAGCCGTGGATGTGAACTTAATGACGGTGACCAACGTGGTCGGCCAGGGAAGGCAGAAAGGCGTCACGGAAATCTACCGCGGCGCCAAGGAGGCGGGCGGTCTGCTCAATAAAGTCCGTCTGGACATTGCAGTGAATGAAGACTTTGTCGAGCCGACCATTTCTGCCATTACAAAAGGCGCACATACCGGATCATTAGGCGACGGCAAGATCTTTGTCGTGGAGCTGGCTGAATGCATTCGTATCAGTAGCGGCGAACGGGGCACCACAGCCATCGGATGAGGTCATCATGGTGGACAACGACATCAAGGTGGCAAGGAGATATTTTAAAAAGAATAAAAGGAGAAGGATAAGATGAATACCAAGAAAGCCATCATAACCGCTATACTGGCATTGACACTGGCGACATCTCCGATAATCGCGTCAGCCGCTGAAGATACCAAACCTGCTGAAAACAAACAGGAGTCGGCAACGGTTACCGGAGAAATTGCCGCCAGCATTTTGAGCGCCTATATTTGGAGAGGACAGGAATTGTCCCGGCACAGTGCGGTCATTCAGCCTTCCGCAACGGTAAGTTATCGGGGATTTTCGGCGAACATTTGGGGAAATCTGGATACCAAGCCCTACGCGGTTGGAAACGAGAGATACTCTGCCAACTATACCGAAACCGACGTGACCCTTTCCTATTCGCACAAGGTTGGTATTTTTCAACTGGGATGCGGATACATTTATTACGGTCTTGCTTCTTTGATGCCGGGTGCCGCCGATCCGCTTGACTCTCAGGAATTGTTTGTGTCGGTGGGACTGGACACGATTCTGATGCCGACGCTTGCGGTGTATAAAGAAATTGATCATTACCATCAGTGGTATGCCACACTTGGAATTTCCTATACTTTTGCTCTGCATGAAAAAGTCGGGCTGAAGCTTTCGGGAAATGTCAGCTATCTCTTGTCCACTGATGAAAACACTTATCCTAAATATGACGGCAACGGCATTGCCACTGCCGAGAAGTTTAATAATTTTCATGACGGGATCATTTCCGTATCTCTGCCGCTAAATGTCGTTTCAACTTTGACGGTTACCCCGACGCTGTCTTATGTGTTTCCTCTTTCCGAAGAGGCAAAATACGAAATGAGGGCGCGTGGCTTACAGGGTGCCTTCACCCCGTCCGGCAAGGATAGCTCATCCTTCCTTTATGGCGGAATGATCTTAAGTTTCTCTTTCTAAAGGTTTGATGGGTCGTCTAACGGTAGGACAACAGGTTCTGGCCCTGTAAATCGAGGTTCGATTCCTTGCCCATCAGCCATTCAATCTTCGGATGCGACATAACCCCCACCAGATTTTTCGAGACGCCTGAACGTCCTGATTTCAAAAAGATAGAAGTTTCCATCATCATAAACGGTTCAATGAGCGTCAACGAGGAAGATTGTTTTCCATGGCTGGTCTTTTGCCTTGACAGAAGACGGGAATGCGGTTATCGAACCCCATCGTGCGTATATGTTGCGGGCGCCGTACCATGGCAGGACATATCCTTTCCCGCCATCCGTGCATCCGTTGTTCGCAGCGGGTGGATTGCAGAGGGTAAGACAATCAACAGATCATGAAGTTTATAAGATAACGTGTTGTCCCGCTTAATTCCTTGATGGCTTTGATGGAACAGCTTCCCCTTTTTCTTGATCAAAATATGCTTTTGAATACCGCCGATGCCGATTTGGTCGCGCTGCGTCTGGAAGATTCCTTAACCGGTTACCGGGCGTATGAGGATTTATATGGCGAAAATCCGGAGGTAAAACGGAAACGTAATCTCGCGGAATTCTTGTTTTCCGGCATGGCCTGTCCGTCATTTGACGAAAAGGATGGTTTGGATCATCAATGTCTGTTTTGGGATGCCGTTGAAACTCATGCACAAACCCTGGGATTGAAAACAGAAAGCTTGCTTTCGGACATCAGGGGATCTTTCTTTCAACGAATCGCTGAATGTTTATCGCAGTTTCATGCGGAAGATCTTGTCCGTGTCGGAAACGTCTTTCCCGCGGGTTATGTTTACCTCCAGACGGGAAATTACGAAAAAGCCGTGGCGTTGCTCCGCGCGCAAATCGCCACGTCGCCGAACCATGCCCGTATTTGGGGCTATCTGGGCGATGCCTTTTTTCTCAACGGCAGTCTCCATGCGGCCGGTCAAAGCTACTTTCAAGCTTTCCTGGTCAACCCGGCGGCCGTGGATTGGCGGCATATGCGGCACCGTGAACTTCTTTCGCTGCGGCGAGAATTGATGGAAGAGAGCGCCGATCCAGAAAAACCGGATCTTGTCTGGCTACCCGTGCATGCTTATTTACGCAAGATGATTTTTCCCCGCCCTATCAACCAGAAACAGATCCTGGCCGAACTTGCCCGGCGGTATCTTGAATACGAAAAAGCGTACTTAACAAATCCTCAAGAGGAGACCGGTGCAAGGATTTTCCTCGTCGGCATTGTTCTTTGTCAATACGAACCCCTTCTGTGGCAGATCCAAGGCGTCGATCTCGCATCAATCCGATTGCAAATGAAAAACATTCATCCTGAAATTTTTCAGGTATATTTACAAACCATTGTAAATAAATAGAAAACGTCAATCAAAGACCTATGCTGGAAAAGCATTTGTATGCTATTTCGGTCTTTCAGGATTCAAACCAGGCCTGCGGGAGGTCATTGCCGTGTTATAGGTTGACAACGTAGATTACAGGGAGAGCTTTCACATGGCATTTTGCTCACATTTGCCGGCAACAGAGCTCCTTTCAATCCCGAAATTATCCAGGGCAGCGATATGGATGGTCTCGTGCTGACGCTTCTTCGGGAGCGCGCCTGCTCAACATCAAACCACACACATTCCGGAAACGGGCCAAAGAGAAGTTAGGAATTTGAATGAGAAAATGCATTGAGAAAATATTTGCATTTATGTAAAATCAAATAATCATATATTACAGGAGGGAAGGTTATGATGAAAACCATCAGCGCCACGGACGCCGTGAGAACGTTCTCTGAATTACTAAACGCAATCAAATACAGAGGAGAATTATACACAATCATCAGAGGCGGAAAGCCGGCGGCAACCATCGGTCCCGTGGAAACAGTTACCAGCATGCGAACCTTGAAAGAATTGGCGCTGCTCATGAAAACCATGCCCAGACTGGACGATGATGATCAATTCTCGGCCGATGTTGAGGGTGTTATTGCCAACCAGCCGACTACTCCGGAGGGACCGTCATGGGAGTAATTTTTGACACCAGTGAAATTATTACGCTTGAGCGAAACCGCGGGCAGATAGAAGATATCGTTTTGGGACGGGAAGATGAATTATTTGGTATCAGCGTCATCACCGTTGCCGAGCTTCTTCATGGCGTCGAGCGCGCAGACACTGAAACCAGAAAGCTCAAGCGCCAGGCCTTTGTGGAAAAAGTCATTGAATTTTTCCCTGCCTATGGTGTTGATGTGACGGTTGCGCGCATTTATGCGAAAATATGGGCGTCTCTGGCGCAAAAAAATCTGACAGTAGGCGCACATGATCTTATCATTGCCGCAACGGCGATTGCCTTGAACTACTCCGTTATTACGTCAAATCTCAGGGATTATAAAAAAATTGAGGGATTGAAGGTTGAAGAAAGGCATTAATGCCGGTTTGCGACAGGCACTTTGATTGTCGATAAAAATAATTTTATCGTTTAATATTATGATGATAAGAATATTGTGGTTTCTTGGGTTTCTGTTTGGAAAGAATCTGGGGTTGATTATATAAGTCTATGAAAATGCCTTAAATCTTACGCTAAAACGATGAGCGCATCCACCACCACAGGTCTTGCACCGTCCAGAAGAACCGGATTGAGATCAATTTCCTGAACCTCGTCGAAATCCAGACCGATTTGTCCCAAGTTAATGAGCATCCGGGCAAGGAGTTTTTTGTCCGCTGCCTGCATGCCGCGAACGGCATCAAGTATTTTGTGTCCCTTGATGTCCTGCATCATATCCTGAGCATCCCGGTTATCCAGAGGCGCACGGCGAAATGTTACATCCCGAAGGATTTCCGTAAAAATTCCCCCCAGACCAAACATGACGCAGGGACCGAATTGTGGATCACGCGTCAGCCCCATAACCAGTTCGCGCCGGCCTTTTATCATCTCCTGCAGTAAAACGCCTCCGTCAAAGCCGGTCATTTCAGCCATAAGGTGTCTAAAGGCTTTCTTCGCTTCCGTGATTGTGCGGATGTCGACATGAATCAAACCCTTTTCTGTCTTATGGGCAATATCTGCCGAACAACCCTTCATCACAATCGGGAACCCGATTTTTGCCACGGCCTTTTCCAATTGCTCCTGCTTCCGGATCAGAATTTCTCTGGTAATCGGGATGTCATATGCGGCCAGTATCTGTTTGGATTCATATTCTGAAAGTGTTTTATGATTCTTTTGCAAATTGCTGTGGATGACTTTCATCGCCTTAATGTTATTCATGGTTTTTCCTTCCATAATAGGCATTCAGATGGGCAATCGCACGGATGGCCTCATGCAATTCGTCAAAAACCGGGATTCCGTACCGAAGGTATTCCTGGCGGGTTAATGCAATTAGTTCCGTAATATCCATGCTTTCTAATTCCCTTTTAACGTTGGGTAAAACGGCGACAACCGGTTTGCCGGTTTGCTCAACTACATCACGGACGGCCTGGGTCAGTTCACGGTAAGGGACCACTTCGGCAATCGGCTTGCTAAACATATTGGCAATTGTCTTGTAGTGAAAAAGCAGCGAAACGATAATTTGCAGTTCAATACGCTCATCCTGTGCAGCTCCGATTAAGGCTTCCTTGAGAGCTTCATGCCCTACAAACGGATTGGCGACGTCAATTGGATTCACAGCGCTCGATCCGGGTTTGGGCAGAAACGATCCAATACGCTCCTGCAGATGGATAGGTAGCGGCGGGATATCTATGCCATACTGTTCAGCAATATCACAGGCGGTAACGCCGATGGCCCCACCGCCGCCGACAACGGATATGGCTTTAAATGAGCGGGGCGGCAACAGGGAAAAAACCAGATTCGCCTGTGCCAGTTCTTCCGCATTATGGACCTGAACGGCATTGGCCTGTTTCAAAACGGACTGCCAGATGATGCCGCTCCCGCCCATCGAAGCTGTATGACTGGCCACGGTTCTCTGTCCGGCCTCGGAAAGTCCGCTCTTATAGACGATGACCGGCTTCCGAGCGGCGGCGGCCTTCAGTTCTTGAAAGAAAGCCTCCCCGTCCTTGATTCCTTCGATATACATCGAGATAACCTGGGTTTCCGGATCACCGGTCAGATAATTGATCAGTTCCGCTTCACGCAAATCCGCGCCATTGCCGAAACTCACCATCTTGCTGAAACGGACGCCCATCCATCTTCCCTTATGAGCCAAGTCTATCGACATCCCGCCACTTTGAGCGATAAATGCCACTGATCCGCTCTCTCGGGTCAGATCAGGACCGGGAAGCAGAGTCAAGCCACTCTTTGGACAGTAAATGCCGAAACAGTTGGGGCCAACCACCCGGATACCTTTCGCGGCTGTTTTCTGAATCTGTCTTTCCAGTTCTTGTCCTTCCTCCGTTCCCAGCTCGCTAAAACCGGATGAAAGAATTTCCACTCCGGCTACACCGATCTTATGGCAAGCTTCCAGCGTTTCCGGAACGTGCTTTGCAGTAACCGCAATAACGGCAAAATCTACTTTTTCAGGGATATCCTCAACGCGTTTGTAGATTTTCCATCCGGAAATTTTTCCGCCTTTCGGATTGACGGGGAATATTTTTCCTGCAAACCCCATTTTTGTAATCGCCCGAAACATTCCCGCTCCAAAACCTACCCCGTTTTTTTCAGCGGAAACGCCGATAATTGCAATTGCTTGAGGATGAAATATTCTTTCGTAATCTGTAGCCGGGTACTTGGTTTGGCCACGGCCGGCGCTTTTTCTGACCGAGATAGACATTTTTAAACCTCCCAAGCAATTTATTTTGTTTCGTATGCTAACATTATTGACTCTTTGCTATTTCCGTAAATCCTTCAGCATTCTGATGAGCAGCAATCTTTCTTCCGTGTTGAAGATCGAAAGGACTTCATGATTCACGTTCATAATTTCTTTCAGAAAATTGTCCCGGAACGAGTGTGATTTCTCCGTCAATTGAATGTTCAGGACGCGACGGTCTTCTTTTGCGGCGCTTTTAACAATCCATCCGCCATCCGCCATCCGGTCCAAAACTCCGGATAAGGTGGCACTATCCAGTACCAGACGCTTTCCCAGTTCACCGGCGGAAAGTCCTTCTTCTCCATAAAGAGCGTGGAGAACAAGAGCCTGTATGGGCGTCAGACCAAAGGGCTGGAGTTTGGATTTAAACATCGCATAGGCCCGTTGGTTGGCTTTGCTGAGAACAAACAAAATAACATCATTGTAATTGATCAAGGTCCGATCCTATTATTTATTTCGTATACAAGATAATTAAAGAGACTGCTTCTGTCAAGAAATATTTAGAAATCAATTGCATTATTCTGTGCCAGGATTATCATCGTGCTTGAAGGCGTCGCCGCTTATCTGGATGCTTCTCGAAAAGAGAAGCGAACCATTTACGCAATGGGTGACGGCGCTTTCGTGGTGGATGGCGTCAGCTGGATCGAAAAAATATGATGCGGTCAAAGCTTCCAGAGGGGGAACGTATTCATGGAACAGACCATAAAACCGGTTATGTCACGAGCTCTTTCGATCGATATTCTTCGCGGATTTGCACTGGTTTGCATGGTGTTGATTCATTTCATGGTCTATCTGGGAGACGTCCGTGCCACGAGTACTTGGTTTTATTTCGGATTCAATCATCTGTTGGGGGATTGGGGTGCAAGTTGTTTTCTGATCATCATGGGCATGAGTCAGGTTTTCTCGGGGTTGAACCATGCCGACCTTGATCGGCGTCTTCTTTTCAAGCGCTCACTTATCCGGGGCGTATTTATTTTTATCACCGGTTTGGTTATGCTGATACTTGCCCGTGGGCCTTCTCATGTCTGGCAGTGGGATATTCTCACGCTGATGGGACTTGCGACCCTTGTTCTTTTTTACTGCAGAAAG
The DNA here is from genome assembly GCA_035416785.1 of Smithellaceae bacterium. GTDB lineage: Bacteria > Desulfobacterota > Syntrophia > Syntrophales > Smithellaceae > UBA8904. Next base: position 50,644 of record DAOLNX010000005.1, read on the forward strand.
TTTTCATCTTTCAAACTTCTGGTAGGGGTTTTGCTAATTGCGGTGGCTACGCCTTTTCTTCGTGGACAGTTGGCCATCGCCCCGGTTTGGGAGGAAAACTTCGTTCCGGTAGTGCCGATTAGCAACATTTTTCCCGATATTCTGTTTGATCCGGCCCGCGAGCTGCAAGTGCCCAGAACGATTCCTAGCATCATCCAGGGCTTTTTGCTTACCGGAGAATTTCCGGTATTTCCCTGGCTGCTTTTCCCCCTGGCTGGATGTGTTTTGGGACGGTGTGCGGCTAAACAGAAAATCCTGAAAGACTTGCCTTTTATTCTGGTTGTGGGCATGGCTTTTGTCCTTCTTGGATTGGGGCTTGCTTATGCAGGTTCGTTGCGTCCGGATGCGTCGGTCATTTCCGGCTATGTTGCACCGCTTTGCTTTTACCCGGATTCCTTCTCGATTATTTTTATTCAACTTGGGTTATCCATGTCTTTGATTTCATGGATGTATTGTGTCTGCGATGCGCGTAGGCCCCTTCATCAAACCCCGGGAAAGATTGCCGGTTATTTTATACGGATCAGCCGGTCCTCCCTCACGTTTTATTTTCTGCATTATTTGCTGATTGGATGGCCTCTGGCGCTCATCTTCCTTCTCACCGGCAAATATCTGATCTACAATCTGTTGAGTGGCTGGTTGGCGCTTTTTTCCGGAATAGCGGCGGTGATCTTTCTTTCTCTTCTTCTGCAGTATTGGCAGAAACGAGACGGGAAATTTACACTGGAATGGTTTTTGTTTGTCATTACACGTCGATTGACCGAAGGTTCTGTGAGATGACAATGTCCTTCCCGGAGTTGTGTTTATCGTCTGGTCGAATTTTGCCCTCTTGATCACGGGAAAGAGGGAACCCGCTGAAGGATTCGGGATTGCAATCAGCCCGAAAACAAAGGATTGGGTTACATCGGGTCCATACAAATATACCAGAAATCCGATGGTGTTTGGCGTTTATTCCATTGATCT
>DAOLNX010000005.1:51742-56707 GCA_035416785.1 Smithellaceae bacterium
GTCCATACAAATATACCAGAAATCCGATGGTGTTTGGCGTTTATTCCATTGATCTATTCATTTCGTTTTAAATAGTCATAGACGACTTTCCCATAGGGCAAGGTGAGATCGGACGTAAAATGAACGCAGGAAACAATTCTTTTGATGGGAAGAGTGGCCACGGGCGCCAGGGCATGATGAAAAAGCTGTAAATCAGCGGGTCCGGTCCAGGCGCCCTTAACGGTGACATCCTGAAGATTGTATTGAACCAGTTGCCTGATGGCGGTTGAACCATCCGGATGGGGAATGATCTTCAAAAGATAATTGGGAGCTTCTTCCAGAGATTTTTTAATGCTTTGGGTATCGACGGGTTGATATTTAAATCCCATGGTACCGATAGCAACATCAACAGATCCGTACTTCAAACGCCCCACCAGGGTATCTTTGCTGATCGGATCGACTTCCAAGGACGGAAAGGCCAGTTTTTTCGGAAAACCCCAAATTTCCCGCCCGGCGGCAATCGGCGCGTCGTCATCCAGAAACATGGAAAGGACATACTGCCCTTTTTGCCCTTGAAAAGTCACAGGAATGACCTGACCCGCTTCCGTATAACTTCCGAATCCGCTGGAGTCGGGCATTTTGATAAACTCAAACTTGACCAGTGCCTCGGTGATCTCCAAAGGCTCGGGAACCTGTCGTCGCAGGGCTTCTCTATCAGTTTCGTACGTGATGATGAAAAATTCGCGGTTCACAAAACGATAGGGGCCTGGCGGGTAGGATGGGCTGTGGGCGGGCATGGCGAAAGCATCGCCAACTTTGGAGCGCTTTCCCTCTGTCTCCGCGGCAAAAACGTTAAAAACGGAAAACAGCGTCACAACAAACACACAGATAACAATAATATTCTTCATGATTTTCCTTCCTGGAATGTCAATGACTCAATACTCAACTCTGCCTTTGGTCACCACCAAGTCTGATCCAACATCCACCGAAAGATAACGGCCTTTCTTGAAGCTTCCCGCATTGGCTACCAATGTGTCCCGAAAACGTTCCATTCCATTTGCTTCGTGAATATGACCGCACAGACAAAGGGAAACCCGGTTATTTTCAATAAACGACATCACGCTGATACTACCGCCCCGAAGCCCGATAAACGATCTGTCACGGACTCCCCGGGGTGGAGCATGAGAAACCAGAATAATTTGCTTCGCCTCCCGAATCGGCTCGTATCCTGATTGCAAAATATGGGCGATTTCTTTCTCGGAATAAATCGTCGGTGTTTTAATTGGCGTGGGAGATGCCCCTCCCAGACCAAAAAAACCGATCTCCTCCAGCATCCGGTTTTCGCCATGCAGGCTGATTCCTTTCTCGTCAAGAAAATCTTTGACTTCCAATCGATCCCAGTTCCCATGAACGGCAAGGATGCGATTGGAATATTGCTCAATACAGGCGATAATATCCTGCGCCTCGGCCCGCGTTTTACTGTGGGTCAGATCTCCGGCAATCACCACGCAATCCGCTTCCCGAATTAGCTGCGCGGCCTTTTCGATGGGTTTGGTTGCCCCATGAATGTCACTAATTGACAAAAGTCTCATTCTCCTCCGCTTGATTCAAGAAAAAATCATTAAAGCAATTAGCAGAAAACGACAAAATGAACAAACAGGACTTTGCGGCATTTTTCGGGGTTTTTATCTGGCAATATTTTTGATACTCTATGACAGAAATCACTTCACGGCAGAGGCTGCTGACAATGTATTTAAAAAAATATCACGTGGTGATCATCGGTTCCGGCCCGGCTGGGCTCTTTGCCGCCCTCCGACTGGAACAACTCGGAATGGACAACATAGCCATTATTGACCGTAATCCCTATCCTGCCGGTGGTTTGCAAAACGACGGGAAACTGAATTTTGATTATCGTATTGGTCTGGACATTGATGAGCTGCAAATTGACCGTGCCACGGCGGAAACCATGATGAAGGAAATCAAAGAAAGGTTTATCCGGTTTCCACGCTGTAAGCAGGTGACCTTTATGGATAACACGGAGAAATTGGCGGCGCTGGCGGACATGGCCTTTGAACACGGTGCTCAATTTATTGCGCCCGAGCAATGGCACTGGGGTACGGATAACGGTAAGTCGCTGGTCGACTATTTGCGTGGCTTCCTGAAGAAAACGGATTTTCTTCTCAACACGGAAGTTGTCGGCATCGAAAAATCGGATGAGCAGTTCTTTTATTTAAACTGCCGCAGCAAGAACAATCATTTGAAATATTCTGCGCAATCGATTTTAGCCGCGCCGGGGCGTAGCGGCTCTTACTGGCTTCGCGATATTGCCAATACCCTGAATATTCGACATCAATTCGGTCCAATTGATGTGGGCATCCGCTTGGAAATCAATCGCCATATTTACGATTTTATTACGGATATTGTTTATGATCCGAAATTCATTTTCAAGACCGCGCGCCATGGCGACAGGGTGCGGACCTTTTGCACCAATCCCGGCGGTCGGGTGCGAATGGAAAATTACGGTGACTTCAAATTGGTCAATGGAGACGCCCTGTCGGGTAAAAAAACAGGAAACACGAATTTTGCCCTGATCAACACGGTTTCCCTGACCGAACCGCTATCCGACACAACCAGATTTGGGCAAAGTATTGCCCAGCAGTTTCATTTGCTTGGAGGTGGCAAACCCCTTGTGCAGAGAATCGGCGATTTTCGGGAGGGAAGACGAAGCTCTGTGGCGACCCTCAACAGTCAGGCGCGACATTTTGAAGTCTGCAAGCCCACCTGTGCAGCTACACCAGGGGACATCACGTTGGCGATGCCCGCCCGAATTATGGATAATCTCTGGGAATCGCTGAAATTGCTGGACAAAATCGTTCCGGGCATTCTGCATCCCTCCACGCTGCTCTACGCACCGGAAATCAAGTTTTTCGACACGCAGTATCCAACCACGTCTCATCTGGAAACGAACCTTCCTGGTTTGTTCGTTGCCGGGGATGGCGCCGGTAAAAGCCGTGGCATCGTCGGCGCGGCCATCTCCGGCATGATTGCCGCGCAGGGGATCATCGGCAGGTAACGACACATTCTCCATCCCTTTGATAAATTACGGTTTTCTATCGAATACTGCTTTTTGACGATTGCCGCGCAGGAGGGGGGAATTCTGAAACAGGCAAGAAAAAAGGCTTAAACGATAATCGCTTAAGCCTTTGATTTTATTTAGCTGGAAAACCAGAATTCAAACCTTGTTTAACGGTGTCAGAGTCCGAAACATACGCTTTCACAAACCAGTTTGAAAAGGATTTCTGTTTGATGATGAAGCGCGGCCTTGATTCCAGGTAAATCAAAGCCATTATGCGGAAGCAGATCAGTTTCATTGACGAAACCCCGTTGGAAAGGAAATACCACGACCATTTCTTGACCGGGAACTTCAAAGACCGGCGGGAATGCCGTATTGAACTGGATTGGCTTCTGGTCTAACGGATTGATGAAAACACGATTATCTTTGAACGTACTGGGACACACGCCGATTTGTTCAAGTGAATAATTACAGACAGGCGATGGGCGAAGAAATATCCAATATTCCGGGATGTTGTGACGTTAGACCCGAAACCATCGGAAGCTGGATAAAAGATCCAAATCCGAACCGTAGATCCGGGCGCAGACCGAAAAAATAAGGTTCATCCGGTTGATGCGTACCTCCCTGTTCACTGGAAAGATCGATAAAAAGTAGGGTGCTATTTTGTAAACAACATTTCATAATAGGTAAATTTGTGTTATTAGCTACCCGTAATTCAGATAATGATAAATAATCTGCTTGGTATAAGGCCGCCGGAATCCATACCGCCGTAAAAAATGTTCATCATCGTTCCGGATAATATTTTAATAAAAGGTGGATCATTTGATCCAACTTACTAAATTCATTAATATTCATATAATTAAGAACTATGGGCATAGAAAAACAAACAACCATGAAAAAAATTCTGCTTATCGTGACGGCGGCTTTGTGTCTTGCGGCGGCGGTTCTTGTTTGTTATTTTTTCCACCAGGAATCGGTAGATGTCGGCGGTTATACTGTCGTCTATTACAATAACCTGTGCGATGTTGACTCGGAGACATTGCCTACAGACTTCGAGTCCTTGAAGGATCTGCCCTGTCTGATCCGGATCACCTGGACGGAAAGAATTGCCTCTGACATGGAGCAGGAATATTGCTATCTTCCGGACAGGGGTATCGAAAAAACGCGGCTGATTCATAAAACCAAGTAACAAACGATTGTGCCGTTCGGTAACCATACGTGGCGGCCATCCATTCCCCCTCCGGGAAAAGCCTTCAAAAAATAATTTAATGACTTTCTGTTTACGCTTTGACCAGACTTTCCTCACTGCAGTACTTTTCACGAAGCCGCGGCTTTTCAATCTTTCCGGGAAGATTGCGCGGCACTTTATAAAACATGATCATTGCCAACCGCCGAATACCGGCCACGCCAAATGTTTTTCTTTAATTGACATACGAGGCACTGATTCAATGTTTGAACCCATCCCATAAACGGGACAATCTATGTCCACGAAAACAAAATTGTATTCTATCAATCGGACAAGCGGTTGGAGCCGGAAGAAATGATGCGCATCCTCGAAGAGGTGACGACTGTGATTTCCTTGTTCCTGCGAGGCATTTGGGGAATACCGTCACCGCGCAGCGATGAAGCGTCACAAAATGCCAAACGTTCCTTTCGTCCTGCGCGATGGAGCTGTACACAGATCGCCTTCATTGAATTGCATGGACGTATTATGTGAATGCCCGACGGATTAACCTTCTGCATATTTTTTTGAGGACTGTTTTTCCATGCCCGCAGAAAAATAAAAAAAGCGGGGTAAGAGCGGGGCAGAATTACTGGGCAAAAAAAAGGACTTAAGCAATTATTGCTTAAATCCTTAATTTTATTTGGCTGGGGAACAAGGATTCGAACCTTGATTAACGGAGTCAGAGTCC
>DAOLNX010000006.1:0-7774 GCA_035416785.1 Smithellaceae bacterium
CCGCCGCCAGTTTTCCACTCTTTCTTTGAGAATCTTTTCAAAACCGGCGTCCGTCGGATGATAAAGAATTTTTCCCTGAAGCTTGTCCGGCAGATAGTCCTGGGAAACAAAAGCGCCTTCATAATCATGAGCATATTTATAATCTTTCCCGTAATCTAATTCTTTCATCAGGCGGGTGGGAGCATTGCGGATGTGTAGGGGAACGGGCAGGTATCCGGTTTTATGAATTAAATCCTTGGTCTGGCCATAGCCGGCATACAGAGAATTACTCTTGGGCGCCGTGGCCAGATAAACAGCCGCCTGGGCGATGGCCAGCTCTCCCTCCGGCAGGCCGATGAAATGAAATGCCTGCTGGGCGGCCATCGCCAGCATAAGGGCATGGGGATCGGCATTCCCGATATCTTCAGAAGCAAAGCGGATCATGCGCCTTAAAATATACATGGGATCTTCACCGGCCATAAGCATGCGTCCCAGCCAGTATAGCGTTGCATCCGGGTCGCTGCCGCGCATGCTCTTATGAAACGCTGAAATCAAATTATAATGCTCTTCACCGTCCTTATCGAAAAGAAGAGATTTTTTCAGCAAAGCTTCTCCGGCGAATTTTGCCGTGATCACCCTTTCGTCCTCAGGCAAGGACTGCACCATGGAGGCAACGGCTTCCAGATTGTTCATCGCGGTCCGGGCGTCTCCGTCGGAAAGCCGGACGATAGATCGGATGGCCTCTTCGTCCATTTGAATGTTCCATTTCCCCAGTCCCCTTTGCCGATCGGTCAGGGCACGCTTGAGGATGGTCATTAAATCCTCTTCGGTAAAAGGCGTAAGCAGCAATACACGAGTCCGCGACAGCAAGGGAGCAATCACCTCAAAAGAAGGATTTTCAGTGGTTGCGCCTATCAGAGTGATCAAACCGCTTTCCACATGCGGCAAAAAAGCGTCCTGCTGGGCTTTGTTGAAACGGTGAATTTCATCGACAAAGAGAATGGTTTTTTGCTTTTTGGCTTCCCAGAGATTACGTGCGTCGTCAATAACCGAACGGATTTCCTTCACGCCGGAAAGAACAGCGGAAAAACTGACAAAGGTCGTTTTGGTTTCACTTGCCAGAAGGCGAGCCAGCGTTGTTTTTCCGGAACCGGGCGGCCCCCAGAAAATCATAGAGAAAAGCTTGTCTTCCCGAATGGCGCGAGAAAGCAGCGTTCCTTCGCCGGTCAGATGCGTCTGGCCGATGTAGTCGGACAGGGATCGCGGTCTCATTCTTTCGGCGAGCGGCGCTGTTTCCAGTGCGTCCTGCTCAGTACCCACACTGAATAAATCAAGATTTTTCATGTTTGCCCCTTCGCTTTTTCAATGAGTTCAAGAAGACTTTCCATTTTGTCCTTTGGCTGAACCTGGTCAAATCTGTCCCACTGCTGGGAAGTCAGGATGGATTGGAGCAAAGCGGTCACATCAAAAGCCTTTCGCCAGCAGGCGATGATGCGCGCACAGGGCAGATCTCCCGCTTCGACAAGACAGTAGGCAAAGGTCATTTCATCACCCAATTTCGGGCAGCGTGTTATTTTAGAGTCGTGTGGTGTGTTCATGGCCAGAAAGTCTGGCGAAAAAAAGAAAAGCCGTCAAGAGATTTATTTTCCTGACGGCTTTCATCAACAGTCAAAAGCGTTTAAGGTTTTGGAAAATCTTTAATGGCAGCAAGCGCCCGGTCAATTTCATGATCCGGCAATTCGTAAGCCTCCAGCTTTCCCGCGAAGTAAGCGTCATAGGCAGCCAAATCCACCAGACCATGTCCGCTCCAGTTAAAGAGGATAATCTTTTCCTTGCCTTCTTCTTTGGCGCGCAATGCTTCATCGACGACAGCGGCCAGCACGTGGTTGGTTTCCGGCGCAGGAATAAAGCCTTCGGAACGGGCCCATTTGACGCCTGCGTCAAAAGTCTTGAGCTGATCATAAGCTCTGGGTTCAATCAATTTTTCTCTGACCAGATGGCTGACAATGGGGGCCATGCCGTGGTAGCGCAGCCCGCCTGCATGAATCGGTGCGGGAATATAGTCATGTCCCAGCGTGTACATGGGAAGCAGAGGGGTGCTTTTCGCCAGATCGCCGAAGTCGTAGGCAAACGGTCCTTTGGTCATACTGGGGCAGGATGTAGGTTCCGCACCGACCACTTTTACCTCTTTGCCGTGGATTTTATCGCAGACAAATGGCGTGGCGATGCCGGCGAAATTGCTGCCGCCGCCGCAGCAACCCATCACGACATCGGGATAGAGACCAAGCTTCTGCATCTGTTTTTGCGCCTCCAGACCAATGATGGATTGATAAAGAATGACATGGTTCAACACGCTGCCCAGTGCATATTTCGTGTCTTTGCTGGTCACTGCGTCTTCGATGGCTTCGCTGATGGCAATCCCGAGGGAACCGGGTGAATCGGGGTGCTCCGCCAGAACATTCCGTCCGGCCTGGGTCAGATTGCTGGGACTGGCTATGCATTCTGCGCCCCAAGTGTTCATCATCATGCGCCGGTAGGGTTTCTGTTCATAGCTGACCTTGACCATATAGACGCGGCAAACCAGATCAAACATTTGGCAGGCCATGGAAAGAGCCGATCCCCATTGCCCCGCTCCGGTTTCCGTGGTAATTCGTTTGGTTCCGGCCACCTTGTTATAATAGGCCATGGGGATGGCGGCATTGGGTTTATGCGATCCGGCAGGGCTAACGCCTTCATTTTTATAGTAAATCTGCACGGGACAACCGAGCAGTTTCTCAAAATTACGTGCGCGGTAGAGAGGAGAGGGACGCCAAAGAACATACTTTTGTAAGACATCGTCAGGAATGTCGATCCAGCGCTGGTCGGAGACCTCCTGTTCGATGATATTCATAGGAAAAATAGCCGCCAGATCATCGGGGCCCACCGGTTGGCCTGTACCGGGATGCAGCGGCGGTTTCATCGGGGTGGGCAAATCCGCCATCACATTGTACCATTGCTTCGGTATTTCATGATCTTCCAATAATGTTTTCACCTGTTCCATAGACGCTCTCCTTTATAAGAATTTTTTTATAAGGTCCGGTATTCATGCGGCGGGTTTTTTTCTTTCCCGTTTTGCGGGTAAAAAAATGCCGTGGATTTTTCTTCCCACGGCATTTTGAAATTCGTTTAAAGTCACGGGAAGGATCCTCCTTGCCCATGCTCGATGATTTACGGGAGCTTACGGGCAGACACTTTTCGCCTGCCACCACCAGTTTTTACTGAGAATATCCGCCAACATGACCTTCCATCAACTTTCTGAAACGTGGTCTGTGCCTAACATAGGGGGGAAAGCCTTGTCAAGCCGAAAATTATACACCTATGCAGAAAGACAAGGAATCGACATCGTCGTGACACGGATTTTCCGTCGGGTTTACGCTTGCAGATAGTACCATAACTTTCAGGAACATTTCACCTAAAGCAAGGATTATAGATTATGAGCTGCGCTGAAGCGGACATCATCACCTGAAGGCACAAAAAGTCCGCACATGGTTAACAGCACGATCGTTCAGGCAGATTTTCCGCGGAACCGCGCATACTCCACCATGCGGCCAAACGCGAAGATGGCGCGTTCCGGCGTCGGGTAACAGGGCACTCCCAACTTGGCAAAGCCTTCATGAATGTGGGCGATTTCCCGCGCGGTTCCGCCGTAGTAGCTGGCAAAAACCGGTTTTTGCGGATAATGGCGAAAAAGATCGGCAAAAGCTTCGGAAATATCGAAAATGCTTTCCGGCATCAGTACAAAAGTAATCAAAAGAGCGTCCACATCCGCCTGTTCCAGAAGACAGTGGGCAATGTGGCTTGTGGCTTTCTTTGAGCCGTGCTGTTCAATAGCCGACCAGGTGTCTATCGGATTACGAACCGGCGCCCAGGAGGGCATGACTTCGCCCAGGCGCTTTAAAGTGGCAGGCTTCAGGACAGGCAAAACAACGCCTGCTTCTTCTGCGGCATCCGTCGCCGCGACACAGCCCATTCCCGTAATGGAAAGAACACCCATACGGTTTCCCTGGGGAAAAGGAAGTTTTTCAAACGCGGAAAGGGCGTCGAAAAATGCTTCAGAATGGTGTACCCGCACCAGACCGGTTTTACGGCAGACGGCATCAAATGCCGCATCCGACCCAGCCAGCGACCCGGTATGGGAGGCCACCGCAGCCGCGCCTGATTCACTTCTGCCCGCTTTCATCACAACGACCGGTTTTGCTCTGCAGGCGGCCAGGGCGGCTTTGATAAAGCGTTTTCCGTCCACCACCCCTTCCAGATACATGCCGATTGCGGTGGTTTCAGGATCTCGGGTCAGATATTCCAGTAAATCGCTTTCATTCACATCCCCCTTGTTGCCAATACAGGCCACTTTGGACAACCCGAAAGGCTTCGTGTCGGAAATCCAGCGCGCCCACCCGGAAGCAAACACCCCGGACTGTCCAATAATGGATACGCCACCCGGCTGAATCGGCTCCAAACCGACAATGGAGGTGGCCATACCGGCTCGCGGATGGATGGTGCCAATACTGTTGGGCCCCATGATGCGCATCCCCGCAAGGCGGACCTGTTTGATCAACGCTTCCTGCTCCCTGGCGCCCGCCTCTCCGATGTCCGTATATCCTCCCGTACTCAAGATAATATTGGTAACGCCTTTGGCCGCGCAGTCGGCCAAAGCTTCGGGCACGGCATTTTTGGGAATGACGATCATCGCCAGTTCCACCTGCGTCGGAATGTCCCGGACGGTCGGATAGGAAGGAAGACCGAGGATTTCCTTGACGGTAGGATTCACAGGATGTATGGCTCCCTTGAACCCCGCTTTCAGCAGATTACGCAAAATGATATTGCCTCCTTTGCCCGGACTGCGGGAAGCGCCGATCACGGCGATGGAGGAGGGGTGAAAAAACGGCGCGACGGATTCCGGGGCAGGAGACTTCCCAAAACGGTGTGAACGGATTTTTGTCAGGCGCACCAGGACATCCACAGCGACAACACCTTCCGGGGAAGCGATGAGGGGATTGATCTCCATCTCCAGAATATCGGGTCGGGCGGTGATCAACCGCGAGAGAGCGGCGATGACAGAACCTATGGCTTTGATATTCAAAGGTTTTTGAGAACGGTAGCCCGCAAAAAGCGCAGCGCCTTTCAACCGCCGAAGCAAAGCCTCCGCCCTTTTTTCGTCCACCGGTGCCAGATCAATGGCTGTATCCCGAAAAATTTCCGTAAAAATTCCTCCAAAGCCGGCCAGAACCAATGGACCAAACACGGGATCACGTTTCACTCCCAGGAGGAGCTCAATACCCGGCAAGGCCATCTTCTGAATCAGCAGCGCATGCGGAATATCCGAAAAATTCTTTTTCATGCTGTGAACGGCTCTGTCCAGCATCGCCTCATCCGTGATATTCAACACAACACCGCCCCGCTCGGTTTTATGCGGAACGGCTTCGGAGCATATTTTCAGCGCAACCGGAAAGCCCAGGCGGCGAGCCGCCGGACCAGCTTCCGAAGCTTCTGAAATCAGGACATTTTCCATAACGGGAATCCCCGCTTCCTTGAGAAGTTCCGTCCCGGCAAACTCATCAAGCAGGATCATTTGATTTTTCAACATATTCTCATCCTTTCGATGATACGATATAGAAAAAGCCTGACCACCTGTCAACGAAAAAACGGCCAAAGAAAAACAGCGGCGTCAAGTTATATCCTTGAAAAAAAAATGTTAATATTATATTCTTTTTGGTAAAAATAATGAAACAAAGGAAATACCGCATATGATTTTAGGTCAGGAAAAGCTCGACAAAATGCAGGACATCTTGCAGGAAAACCTCATTGCTTCCGGCGTCCGAAGCGTCATGCTGATCGACACGGCGGGCAATGTGGTGACCTTTCTCAATAATGGAGATGAAACCATTGATGTATATGCACTGGCCGCGCTGGCTGCCGCCAATTTCGGGGCCATGAGCTGTATGGCCAGAATCATCGGGGAGGATAAATTTACCATTCTGTTTCATAAGGGCGAGAAAGAGAATATTTACTTTTGTGAAATCAATGAGGAACTGCTGTTGGTCAATATCTTTAACAATCAGATATCGCTTGGTTTTCTCAGATTGAAAATGTCCCGGGTCATTGAGGAGTTGTTGAGCATACTGTCGGTATAACTGAAAAAGATCAAAGAATCTGGGGAGGATGGCGGATTGTCGTTTATTAATTTAAAGGATAAGGTGATTCAGGCAAAAATCGTTTATTATGGCCCGGGTAGATGCGGAAAGACAACCAATCTTGAATATGTGTACCAGACATGCCGCCCCCAGGTCAATTCAGAAATGGTCACCGTAAAAACCCAGGGAGACCGCACGTTGTTTTTTGACTTTTTTCCGCTGGATATGGGAAAAATCGCTGGTTTCGATGTTAAAATTCAGCTTTACACGGTTCCGGGCCAGGTAAAATACGACTCCACAAGAAGGCTGGTGTTAAAAGGCGTGGACGGCGTCGTTTTTGTCGCGGATTCCACAGCGGAGCGCCGCAATAAAAATATCATCTCTCTGCAAAACCTGGAAGAAAACCTCAAAATTTACAACAAAGACATTCACGTCATTCCGCTGGTCATCCAATACAATAAAAGAGATCTGGCTAAAGAAGGCATTGAAATTCTTGATATTGAAACCATGAGAAACGATCTCAACGCAGAGCTGAAGGTTCCCGAATTTGAGGCCAGCGCCGTGGAAGGAGATAATGTGATTGTCACCCTGAAAACCATTATTTCCCTGACCATGGCATCTCTGCAAAAACAGTTGAAACAGGAGCAATAAAATGGCCGAAAAAGAAGAATCGCAATTTCTTCAGGAACTGGAAAGCCGTCTGGACAGTCTTTTTGGAGAAGACAAAAAAACCGTCAGAAAAGATGCTGCTCTGACGTCCGAAGCAGAGGCGGAAAGCCCTGACATCATGCCGCACCATGAAGAACCGGAAAGTGAAAAAACCGCGGACACTGACATGGAAGGGGAAATGGGCCGGGAAATAGCGTCTGAAACGCCGGAGCAAGAACCGTCGGCCGCTGCTGAAATCGACCGGCGTTTTTCAGAGATATTCGGCGATAACCACAAAACAAGCCCCCCGATTCAGAAAACCCCATCGCCGCAGGCCCTGCCCTTTGAGCCTCCTCCTTCCTTTGATCGCCTAAAAAGCATTATATTGTCTCTGGAGTGGGAAATCAGTCTTGAAGTCCTTGAACAAATGGAAAATGAGATTGACGACGTGTACCCGTGCCTGAACAACCATCCTACGGCCCAGGGATTATTGAAAATTCTTCGATTTGTCGGCCGGTATCTCCGCGTGTGGCAGGAAAAATCCGATCAGGACTCCGTCCACTTGCTGCTTTCTGTTTTCGATCAGCTGGAAAATTTGATCTTCTCAAAATGGATGACAGAATCTGAAAAGCATCAATGCCTGACGGAAAGCATTCAGCATTATCGCTACTGGGTTGAGCGGGTGGAATTGGAAAACCCACCCGAGGAGTACCTCGCGGAACCCTCCGACACGATAACGCTCCCCCCGCAGGAATCCCCCGTTCCGGAAGAAACCACCCAAGCGTCAGAACCGGAATCGCAGGAACCGGAACTTCAGGCAGAACAGAAACCTCTTCTTGCGGAAGCGGATCAGGAACCTCTCCCTCCCGAACCGGAAGACGAGCAGCCATCCTTGCAGGAGCCGGATCGGATCGAACCGGAGCCCTCCGACACGATAACGCTCCCCCCGCAGGAATCCCCCGTTCCGGAAGAAACCA
>DAOLNX010000006.1:7874-54283 GCA_035416785.1 Smithellaceae bacterium
CCCGCAGGAATCCCCCGTTCCGGAAGAAACCACCCAAGCGTCAGAACCGGAATCGGAAGCGCAGGAAGAACAGCTTTCGGAAGAACAAGAGCCTGCTCCTGCCGAAACCATTGATCAAGATATTGCCCAAACTCAAAGAATTGCCATGAATGAAAGAGCATTGGCACAAGAGGACAATGCAGAGCATAACAAGAATGACTTCATGGATTTGCCGTCTTCCGAGTCTTTTACACTCGCGCTTGAGGAAATCAAAAGAAATTTTCAGGCCGAGATTGATGCGCTGAAAGAGGAGATTCGCCAGTTGAAAAACAACAGATAAGCGAACCTGCATGCCTATGATATTAAAAGGCATTTAACTGAATTCTCAAAGACAAGAAGGGTGCTTGCATGAATATCGAGAGGATTTCGATTGATTTAAAACAGGAAAAAAAGGAACTTGACGATTTTTTATCCCGACTGGAAGAACGTTCCACCTGGCTGGAAGAAAATGCTCAGACAGAAACACCCATTCCATCACCACCGGAAAATCCCCCGTTGCCGGAAAGCATAGAACCGGAAATATCGGCTCTTAAGCTGGAAACACCGGAAACGAAACCGGAAGAAGTTTCCAGGACTCTGCGCATGGAAAACGATGCACAGACGGAAGAAGAAAAGATTGCCCCGGAGCCTGCTTTGTCACTGGAAATGGAGGTCCCCGCCCTGGAACTGGAAAGACCGCCGGAAAAGTTGAGGCTGGAAGAAAAACCCGACTCACCAATGACTGAATCGCCGTCTCTCCGTTTTGAGGACACATCTGAAAAACAAACGGAGTCCGCGCCTGAAGTCAGGGTATCGCCTGCATTTGCTTCTCTGGACATTGAAGAAGCTCCGGAAACCGCACCGAAAATAGAGTCCTCGGAACCGCCTCAGCGCTATTCTGCGAAAACCGAATCCGACCGAAGAACTGTCTCCGACGAACCGGAAATACAGGATGCTTCTTTGCCAGCCAACGAAAAAATCACCAAAAAGCCGGAGACGAAAAAAAGCAAATCTGCCGCCATGGACTTCGCTCCGGAAAAGGAAAGTTCCAGCACGGGAAAATGGATTGGAATCGGCATCGGCACGGTCCTGGCCATCATTCTGATTGCAGGACTGGCCTGGTATTTCTTATCGTAATTTGCGGAACATCAATCGCGTGATTTTACTTCATCGAGCAATGCTTGAATTTGCGCATCTTTGGCTATCCACAAATCCTGCACCCACTGCTGGAAGGCAGCTTGAAATTCCTTGTCATTTTCATAATCACCCGCCAGAAATTCAGGCGGTATTTCCAAAGAAGAGGCGCGGAAAATTACCCTTTTCACCTTACCGCACAAAAACTCCCAGAATGTCGGAATGCCGTCAGGATAAACAATCGTCACATTCAGTAGAGAATGAAATTTTTCGCCCAAAACGCTCATCGCCAAAGCAATACCACCCGCCTTGGCTTTCAAAAGGTATTTATGGGGAGAGTTTTGCTTCCGGTGTTTTTCTTTCGTAAATCTTGTCCCTTCCAGAAAATTCATCACACTGGTCGGAACAAGCGAAAATATCTCGCAGGATTTCCGGGTGGCTTCATAATCCTTTCCTTTCTGCTCGGGATGTTTTTTCAGATATTCCGAGCTGTGGCGGTTGAGAAAGGGAAAGTCCACCGCCCACCAAACCAGCCCCATGACCGGTACCCAGATCAGTTCTCGCTTGAGAAAAAACTTTAAAAAGGGAATTCGCCGGTTAAACATTTTTTGCAGGATCAAAATATCCGCCCAGGACTGGTGATTGCAAACCACCAGATACCAGCCCTGGTACTTCAGATTATCCACCCCCTGAACATCCCATACGGTTTTCTGGGTTAAATTCATCCATCCGACGTTGCCGCTGATCCATTGTTCCGCAATCCACCACAGCATCTTATCGAAGAGCTTGGTCAGCGGCTTAAACGGCAGCAAAAATTTAAAAATTGCGACAACGAATATCAAGAACGCCCAGAAAAGAACATTGATTGTCAATAAAATCATTGCGATGAAGCCCACCAGCCAGCCCGGCAGAAAATTCAGCATATTCAAACTCCTTCATGGATCAATATTGGATAGCGCCATTAGCACGGGTTTACAGATTGGTCAAAGAATTCCTGACATCTTACGCTTTCATTGGCAATAATTTGCCGGGTAATGTATAGGCTTTTTTCCATGACATCAGCATTCCGGATCGGAAATACGTTTGCGTTCCTATTGCAGAGCGCAAATCGTTAAGAAAAGGAGTAAACCGTTGTGAAAAAGAAGATCATCATTGTTTTATTTGCATTGCTTTTTGCCGGAACAGGCTTGTTGGTCTATCTCGGTCGTCAGGAGCAAAAAAACGGGGAATTGCTTTATTCCGGAACGATTGACACGACACAGGCCAATTTGTCTTTTCAAATTCCGGGACGTGTATTGCACGTTTATGTGCAGGAAGGTCAGGAGGTGAAAAAAGAACAGCTTCTGGCCATTCTGGATCAGGCGGAGCTAAACGCCCGTCATGAGCAGGCTAGGGCAAATCTGCAACGTGCGCAAAAAAGCAAACAGCAACTGGAAACAGCCCTCCAAATCAGCCGGAAAACTTTGCCGGCGGAAGTTGCCCGGGCACAGGCGGGTGTCATCGGCGCTAAAGATCTTCTTGCCGACGCGGAGAAGAATTATCGGCGCTTCGAAGCATTGTACAGCCGCGAGGTGGTTACGGAAAAGGAACGAGACACCCTGAAACTCAATTATGATGTCGCCCGATCCCGTCTCCAGGAAAGCGAATCTCTGCTTCGGCTGGCCGAGGGCAATTTGAAGCGTATGGATGCGATTCGGGATGAAATCGCCACGGCCGATGCCCAAATTGATCTGGCCCGAGCTGCGCTGAATCAAGCGGTAATCCAGTTGGATTATGCCGGATTGAAAGCACCGCAAGACGGTGTGGTCACCAGCCGTAATATAGAACCGGGCGAAACGGTCAACGCCGGACGCGAAGTGATCACGCTTTCGGACCTGCATCGCGTCGACTTGAAAATCTTTGTTGAAGAAACTTCGATCGGACACGTAAAACCGGGACAGAAAGCGGAAGTACGCGTGGATACCTTTCCAGGGAAAATTTTCAACGGAACGGTGTCTTTTGTTTCTCCGGAAGGCGAATTTACACCCAAAATCATCCAGACGCACAAAGAGAGAGTCAAACTGGTCTATCTGGTAAAGGTGTCCATTCCCAATCCAAAATTCGAACTCAAGGCAGGCATGCCGGCGGACGCCCGTCTTCTTCCCTAGGAGAGCAAAGAATGCAGGATTCCCCCTCCCCGATGGTAGAAGTGAAAAAGGTCTTTCTCAGGTTCAAACAGGTGGAAGCGCTGCGGGATGTGTCTTTTGATGTAGAGCGGCAAACCATTTTCGGACTGGTCGGGTCCGATGGAGCAGGAAAATCCAGCATGTTGAGACTCATTGCCGGCATGCTCAAGCCTTCCCTGGGCACCATCCGGATTAACGGCCTGGACGTTACGGAACAGCATGGAAAAATCAAGCAGCTCATCGGCTACATGCCTCAGCGCTTCGGGCTTTATCCGGATCTGACCGTGGATGAGAACATGGCTTTTTTCATGGATGTATTCGGCATTGCACGCGCGGAACGAAAAAAACGACGGGAAAAATATCTGGGTTTTTCCAACCTGCTGCCTTTTGCAAACCGGCCCGCCGGCAATCTTTCTGGCGGCATGAAGCAAAAGCTTGGTCTGGCCTGCGTTTTGGTTCATGAGCCGCGCCTGTTGATTCTGGACGAGCCAACCAACGGTGTGGACCCGGTCTCCAGGCATGAATTCTGGGATATTCTCAACAATATGAAGCAAGAAGGCATGACCATGATTATCTCAACCGCCTATCTTGATGAAGGCGAAATGTGCGACTCTCTGGGAGTCATGCATCAATCCGTTCTTCTGGCCTCGGCGCCCCCCGACGTCATCAGCGGCGGTCAGAACTCCCTGGAAGAAGCCATCATTCTGCAAATCGAACAAAAAAACGGAGATTTAGCGCATGACACTTTCCAGCTTTGATTCGATTTCCGTAACCGGTCTGGAAAAAAAATTCGGCGATTTTATCGCCGTGAATCAAATCAGCTTTTCCGTCAAAAAAGGGGAAATCTTTGGATTTCTCGGCGCCAATGGATCCGGTAAATCCACCACCATGCGCATGCTGTGCGGCATTCTCACGCCGACATCCGGCAGGGGCTTTGTCGCGGGACACGACATCATTACGGATGTGGAAGCGGTTAAGCATTCCATCGGCTACATGTCGCAAAAATTCTCTCTTTACGAAGATTTGACCCCTTTTGAAAATCTCCGTTTTTATCTGGGAATCTATAATGTCCCGCCATCACAGTGGCGGAAACGCATTGACTGGGTATTAAACATAACCCGCCTGCAACCGGTAGAACGCCGGAAAACCGGCGATCTACCGGTGGGCTGGCGTCAGCGGCTGGCGCTGGGTTGCGCGCTGCTCCATGAGCCGGAAATCCTGTTTCTGGACGAGCCCACCTCCGGAGTAGACCCGGTCACCAGACGGCACTTCTGGAATTTCATCAAACAACTGGCCAAAAACGGAATGACCATATTTGTCACCACCCATTACATGGATGAAGCGCGTTTTTGTGAAAGGATTGTCATGATCAATGCCGGTAATATTGTGGCTTCGGGAAGTCCGTCGGAAATCATCGCCGGCGTCTGTCCGAACAGGCCGGGAGCAGATCTGAACGACGCCTTCATCGCCCTGATGAAAAGGAATGACTCTTGAATCCTCTGCGTATCACCGCCATTGTCCGCAAGGAATACTATCACCTGATTCGTGATTTTCGCAGTCTTTACCTGGCATTTGCCATTCCGTTGATTCTGATCATTCTTTTCGGATATGCGTTGAGCCTGGATGTCGATCATGTCGAAACCGTCGTGGTCGATCATGACCATAGCGAAGCAAGCCGCGACTTTATCCGCAAGCTGGATGCCTCTCCTTACTTTCTGGTTTCGGAAAGGCTGTCCCGGTTAGAAGACGCCATCGCCCGTCTGGACGGTAACCAGGCAAAAGTCGCCATAATTTTTCCACCAGATTTCATGAAGAACCTCCTGGCCGATCGGGAAGCTCCCATGCAAATTCTTCTCGACGGCAGCGATCCGGTGTTTGGAAACATTCTTCGCGGCTATGTCACCGCGTTTACCGAACAATATAACCAAAAGTTATTATTGAAATTTTTTAATCGACAAAATCTTCAGCCCTTAAACGCGCCGGCAGACGGGCGGATTCGCGTCTGGTTCAACGAAGACCTGGAAAGCCGGAATTTTATCATTCCGGGCATCATTGCCATCATCATCATGATCGTCGGCGCTTTGCTGACTTCACTGGTGATCGCCAGGGAATACGAAAACGGCACCATGGAAACCATCAAGTCTCTTCCGATAAAAGCCGGAGAATTGCTTCTGGGCAAAGCCATTCCCTATTTCTTCATCGGACTTACCGATGTGCTGATTGCCATTTTATTGGCTCAGCTGCTTTTCGGGATTGTCATGAAGGGAAGTTTCTGGCTGATGATCGCCGCCGTCTCTCTTTACTTGAGTGTCGCCCTGTCACTGGGATTACTGATTTCCACAGTCACCCGGTCGCAGTTGCTGGCTAACCAGATCGCCATTTTAACCACCTATTTACCTTCCTTATTGCTTTCCAATTTTGTTTTCCCGGTGATGAACATGCCCCAGGTTCTGCAATGGCTGACCTACGCCATTCCCGCAACCTATTTCATCGATATTCTGGGGGGAATTTACCTTCGAAATTCAGGCTTTGCTTACTTGTGGCCCAGTATGGCGGTTCTGGCATTCATGCTGATGATTTTATCCGCTGCAAACTTCATTTTACTGAAAAAGGAAGGGTTATGAGCTGGCTCAGAATCCGGGAACTGGTGCGCAAAGAATTTCTCCAGCTTTTCAGCGACAAGCGAAGCCGACCCGTCATGATCATTTTTCCTTTTATTCAGATGCTGATCTTCGGCTATGTCGTCAATTACGACATCAGCAATATCCGCGTGGCCTTTCTGGACTATTCCCAAACTTCGGAAAGCCGCAGATTGTCTGACAGTTTCACGGGTGGAAATCTTTTTCATCGGGTTTACTCCGTATCGGATGAACGGCAGATGGCGGATCTGCTCCTCAAGGGAAAAATTGACGCCGGTATCAAGATCAGCCAGGATTTTGCGCCTCTGATCCGCAAAGGATACAGCGCACCCATCCAGATCCTTATTGACGGCTCGATGAGCAATATGGCTACCATGAGAGTGGCATACACCCTTTCCGTTCTGGACAAATTCAACCGGGATATTCTGAAAGAACTTTACCCCCTGCATATGAACTACGGCAGAGTCGATGCTCGAATCCGCACCTGGTATAACCCCAATCTCGACAGCCAGAATTTTTTTGTTCCCGGCATTGTCGCCGTCCTCATCATGATTACGGCCTTCATTTTGACAGCCATCGCCATCATTCGGGAAAAAGAAGACGGCACTATGGAACAATTAATCGTTACCCCTCTGAAATCGCATGAATTCATCATCGGGAAAACCATTCCATACATTATTCTTTCGCTGGGACAGATGTGCGCAGTCATTGTCGCGGCGATTTACTGGTTTGAAATCCCCCTCAAAGGCAGCGTTCCTCTTCTATTTCTGGCCACCTGTTTATTTTTGCTCAGCACGCTCGGCATCGGACTCTTCATCTCCACCATCTCCTCCACTAAACAGCAGGCCATGATGACCTCCTTCTTTTTTATTCTGCCCTTTTTCATGCTCAGCGGATTTGTCTTTCCCATCGCCAATATGCCCGAAGCGGTGCAATGGCTGACATTTTTAAACCCTCTTCGGTTCTTTCTGGTAATTCTGCGGGGTATTTTCCTCAAAGGATCCGGCATGGATATTCTGTGGCCTCAATATCTTGCTCTGGCCGTTTTGGGAATGCTGGTTTTTTCCGGAGCGATTGCCCGCTTCAAAAAGCGGCTGGATTAGTATAGGAATAACGTAATAAAAACATAGGAACAAGAGAAAAGATGCTAAAAGTCATTGATGAGAAAAAGCAGATTGCCCGGTATGCGCGGCGGTTTGCCAAAAGCTTCAGGCCGTTTCTTGACGAAGAGATCAAAGTCCATCTTGGACATCAGGGAGCAAGCGTAAGCGCCAGAGTATCCTGGTTAAAAAGCCTGGGCATCTGGACGTTTACCCGGACGGCAAAAGACGGGCGCTTCTGGAACGCCTTTGGCGTAGGCAAACCAAAACATTCCGGATACTTACCGATTACCACCGAAATCAATTTTCCCGAGGCGGGCATCGACCGCAAAACCGGCGCGGCTTTTGCCGCGGATGCCTGGAACCGAGTCTATGTGGTGCACCGGGGAAAAATCGGAGGAGGGAAAAAAGGCGTCGGTAAATCCTTTTTTGAGGACAACTATCGCGGAGTCTGGGCTTGGATGGAAGATGGCGGATCCATCACAAAAGTGGCCGTCATCGGCGAACTTCGCAGTTCACGCTTTGCCTTACAAATTGCTCAATTCGTCGAAAAAATTGACAAACTGAAATCAAGCGACTCTTTGTCGTCTCAAACATCGCTTCATTTTTCCGAAATCTCTTTTTCGGAAGAACAGGTCGGAGAAACTTTTTCCGCTTCTCTTCATCGGGAAGCCTACGATTGTGATCATGATTTGATCATCAGCCATCTGGCCGGTTTTCTTTCCCGCAAAAAATGGAAAGTTGGCAATGACGCCTCCACGGAGTTGTTCAGCATGCAGCGAAATTCAGACCGTGCATCCCACATTTTTGCCGTATCTTCCGGCAAAAGCGAGCAAAGCGTTCTGGCAGCTGCTGCAAAGCTGCTTTTACAGAAGGCGGCTTTGCCCGACTCTCCTTATACCATTTTAATCCTGCCGGAAGACATCGCCGAAAAATATGTCTCCGGAATGCAGCTCGTCGGCATCGATGTGGCGTTTTGCCGTCTGGAAGGAGAAAAGATAATTTTCCCGGATCTGGGTAAAATGAAGCTTGACCAAAATCCGCAGTTGTGAAATTATTTTGGTTAAGTAAATTCTTATTCTTTCAGACAAAAGAATTTGCCGTGTTTTTTATCGAAAGGGACCGCTCATGGTAAAAGAACGAAGAAAACGAACAAGGGTTCCCGTAAAGTTTGAACTGACCGTAAAGACCAAAGAAAAAAGCATTAAAGTTGAAACCAACAACCTCAGCCTGACCGGGGTGAGTTTCAAAAGCCCGCATGCCTTTGCCGCCGGTGAAAAATGTGTCATTGATCTTCATCTGAATGAAGAAGCGCATTTAAGCATAGAAGCGAAAATTCTCCGTTCTATAGAGTTGGACACCATCGCGTCTTTTCTGGTGATGGACGAAGATACCTTTTATCATTTGAAAAGGCTGTTGCAGTATAATGCGACGGATTCCGATCAAATCGAAGAAGAATTGAAACAGCCTGCTTTTACATAAATTCAAACTGAAAACCGGGATATCCGGCCGAATCCGTCCATAGAAACGCACAAAGGAGCTCATGAATGCCGAAAATTCCTGTATCAAAACTTGAGCCGGGCATGGTCCTGGCCAAACCGATTCTCTCTAAAAACGGCATGGTCATGCTGGGCGAAGGAACGGCGCTGACCGAAAAGTGGGTCGAAAGAATCCAGGACATGGAAATTCCCAGCGTATTCATCGACGGCCCGCCCGTTCAAACGGTTTCTCGGGAAGAAGCGCTGGTCAATCTGGAGGCCCGGTTTGCCCTGGTGGAAAATAAGCCCCTGATGATTCTCATCAAAAAGCTTGTCCAAGAACATATTGAAGGATTATATGAATAACATGGACCCTAAAATCTTGCGCCACAAGGTAGAAAACATCAATACGCTGCCAACCGTTCCCGCCGTACTGAAAAAACTCTCATCGGTAATCGAAAAGCCCCGAATCACCATTGTTGAAATCAGCGCTTTCATTTCCAACGACCCGGCTCTCACCACCAAAGTTCTGAAAATGGTTAATTCGGCGATTTACGGTTTTCCCGGAAGAATCGCCTCGGTCTCCCACGCCACCATGCTCCTGGGACTGAATGTCATCAAAGGGCTGCTTTTGGGCGTTTCCGTTTTCGAATTGATGCAGAAAACCATGAGCGGCCTTTATGAGCACTCCCTGGCCTGCGCGATTGCCTCCCGCGTCATCGCCCAGAAAAAGAATCTGAAGGAACCGGAGGAGGTGTCGGTCGCAGGGCTTCTGCATGACATCGGCAAGGTAATTTTGACGCTGGAATTTTCGAAAGAGTACGAAACCGCCATGAAAGAGGCGGAAGAAAAAAAGATATCGATTTTTGAAGCGGAAAAAAACCAATTTACCGCCACACATGCCGATGTTGGCGGCTGGCTTGCCGAAAAATGGCGTTTCCCGAGAAATCTGATTGAAGTCATTCAATTTCATCACCGCCCCACGCTGGCCAAGAATGCGCCTCTGGAAACCGCTATTGTCCACATGGCCGATCTGCTCGTGCGTGCGCGGGGTTTTGGATTTGCCGGTGAAAACTTTGTTCCGGAAGTCAATGCGGTCGCTT
Organism: Smithellaceae bacterium; assembly: GCA_035416785.1. Lineage (GTDB taxonomy): Bacteria > Desulfobacterota > Syntrophia > Syntrophales > Smithellaceae > UBA8904. Next base: position 17,512 of record DAOLNX010000006.1, read on the forward strand.
ACGATCTTCTGAACCTTTCCGATCAGGATATCAAGGATACTCTGCGGGAAATGGAAGACAATATGGAAGCGGCGGAAGATATGTCGTAACAACATGAAAACAGTGGTTGTTGTTTGCAAAGATGTCATCCTCAATAATGTGTTTGAGCGGAGTCTGAAAGACCGCTATCAAGTTGCTGTGTTCAACAACATGCCATCCGCTCTGGACTATATTTATAATTCCATTCCCAATCTTCTCGTGATCAACATCGCCGACGACGCCGTGGGTGTCCATGTGCTCAACGACTTGAAGTCCGATCCGATGTTCAATCATCTTCCGGTTCTGGCTGTCCTGCCGGAAAATTTCAACATTGCGGATTGGGGAGATCTGCAAGCGGAAGACTATGTCCGCCGCTCACAGATAGAAACGGAATTCCTGGCACGGGTCAACCTCTCCATTTTGCGGTCGGAAAAAATTGTGGAAATCAATCCTCTCACTCGCCTGCCGGGCAACATTTCCATCAACAAGGAAATTCAGGAACGAATTGACAACCAAAAGGAATTTGCCTTTGGTTATGCGGATCTTGACCATTTCAAACCGTTTAATGACCGCTATGGATTCAGCCGGGGCGACGAGGTGATCAAAATGACCGGACGCATCGTTTTGGGCGTCGTCAAAAGCCTACAGCCGCAAGGCAGCTTCGTCGGCCATGTCGGCGGCGATGACTTTGTGTTTATCATCGACACAGCACTGATGGAAGATGCCGCTTCGGAAATCGTGAGGGCCTTTGACAGCCTGATTCCCGGCATGTATGATCCCGACGATTTGAAACGCGGTTTTATTCAGTCCTTTGACCGCACGGGCAGGGCTTCGCAGTTTCCTATGATGGGCATTTCCATCGGGATTGCGGAAACACACAATCGAACCTTTACCCATTATGGCGAAATTACCCAGATTGCCGCGGACATGAAAAAATTCGCCAAACGTTTTACGGGCAGTTGCTATAAAACGGACCAAAGGCTTGAAGGAGGAAAAATTCTTTCCGCATGAAGAGGCGGAATGCTTTTTCAGAAAAGTCTTTGCTTTTGCACGTCAGGAATTCCATAACGGCTCGAAACGGAATTGGCGGGCGAAACGAATGCATAAGGAGTGTTTATGAGCGAAGAAATATTTGATTACTCGAAAAACATTGTTGATTTAAGACGACACATGTGGATGGACGGTATCGAAGTGGAACTGCGCCGCCTGATCTGGCAGATTGCCGTGGTCGGCAAATACATTTCCGCCAAGATTCATGAATCGAATCGTAAACTTGCAGGATTCAAAAATATTTACGGCGAAGAACAACTGGCGTTGGACCGGGTAACGGATAACATTTTACGAAACAAACTGCATCACTCCGGATTTGTCAGCCATTACGCATCCGAAGAACTTGACGATATTGTCTCCATCGGAAGCGGCGAAGAAAAATACATTGTTACCGCCGACCCACTGGATGGCTCCTCACTGGTGGACACCAATCTGGCCATCGGCACCATCATCGGCATTCACCGGAACTCCATCTTCGACTTCGGCAGAAATTCAATGGTGGCTGCGCTTTATATCACTTATGGCCCCCTGATCACCATGATCTATTCGGCTGGAAAGGGTACGCACGAGTTTGTTCTGGATCGTGAGGGAGAATATGTCCTTTCTGAGGAAAAAATTCAGCTCAAAGACAAGGGTTCCATTTTTTCACCAGGAGGCCTGAGACGCGACTGGACGGATGCGCATGTCCAATTCATCGACAAGCTGGAGCAGGACGGTTATAAGCTTCGGTACAGCGGGGGGTTTGTTCCCGATATCAACCAGGTCCTCATCAAAAGAGGAGGCTTGTTTACTTATCCGGCACTAAAAAAGTCGCCACAGGGAAAATTGCGACTGCTATTTGAACTGCAGCCTATGGCATTCATCATGGAACAGGCAGGAGGCAGGGCCACAAACGGTAAAGAAAATATTCTGGAACTAAAAGTTACGTCCATTGATCAGCGTTCGCCCGTTTATATCGGTTCCAGGGCGGAAGTAAACCTGGCAGAGCAATTCCTGGCTCAATCATGAGATATTCAAGGAGAAAACATGGTCTACGATAACATGGAGCAGTTGAAAAAAGGATGCGAAGGCATATTGATGATCACCGGCGGAGATATCGTGATCTTGGATGAAAGTGGATTTCGAAGTCAATTCATTGATGATCTGATTTCTACCGTTGTATTCACCCCCGAACCGGCAACGCGGGAAGCTGCGGCCTTTTTGATTCGAAGGGGAGCCGCAACCCTGGGAATTCTGTCTTCTTCGATTCAAGGCCTTTATGAAGCCATGGGCAGGAAAGAAGCAGGCGGTTTTACCGTACCGGCCATCAATATTCGCGGCATCAGTTATGACGTCGCCCAAGCCGTTTTTCGCGCGGCGATCCAGGGAAATGTCGGACCGGTGATTTTTGAAATCGCCCGTTCAGAAATCGATTACACCGAACAAAGACCGCTGGAGTATCTTTGCGCGATCACTGCGGCGGCAGTGAAATCGGGATGGAGAGGTCCGATTTTTGTTCAAGGCGATCATTTCCAGGTCAATGCGAAAAAATTTGCCGCGGATCCGGAAAAGGAAATGCAGGCGGTCAAAAATCTGATCTGGGAAGCCATTGAAGCCGGATTCTACAATATCGACATTGACACCTCCACTTTAGTTGACTTGTCGCAACCTACGCTCACCAGACAGCAGTGGAACAATTTTTCTCTGGCAGCAGAGCTGACGACCATGATCCGCGATCTTGAGCCGGAAGGGATCACCATTTCCGTAGGCGGCGAAATCGGAGAAGTCGGCGGCAAAAACAGTACGGTTGAAGAATTGCAGGCCTATATGGACGGCTATCTTGACGAACTGAAAAAACGCGGCGAAAATTTCAAAGGGATCAGTAAAATCAGCGTACAAACCGGCACAACGCATGGAGGCGTTCCGTTAGCCGACGGATCGGTTGCGGAAGTCAAAATCGATTTTGACGTTTTGGAAAAACTCTCTGAAACATCCCGTGTAAGGTATGGCCTCTCCGGAGCGGTGCAGCATGGCGCTTCCACTCTGCCGGATGAAGCCTTTGACCGTTTCCCGGCCACGGGCACAGCTGAAATCCACCTGGCCACTGGCTTTCAAAATATGATCTTCGACAGCCGGATGTTCCCCCTCGATTTGAAGGAAAAAATCTATGATCATCTGAAGACCAACCTGAGAAGCGAATGGAAGGAAAAAGACACAGAAGAACAGTTTATTTATAAAACACGCAAAAAAGGCTTCGGACCGTTCAAGCCGGCCTTGTGGAATCTGCCGTCCGAAACCCGCAAAGGCATTTGCACAGAGCTACAACGCCAGTTCGCGTTTCTCTTTGACAAGCTGAAAGTCAACCATTCGCGTTCTTTACTGGACAAGTATATTCAGCCGGTGGACGTGCCGCTGAACATGCCCGCAGCATTCAAATGAAAGCGGCGGTTCTGAATCGAGTCGTAAGCGTTCGGGATCATCCACAGCCGCTTTCCTTTGTGGAACTTCCCCAGCCCGAGCCCGCCGAAAAGCAGATTTTAATCCGCGTGTCCGTCTGTGGTGTCTGTCACACCGAATTGGATGAAATCGAAGGAAGGACGCCACCCGCCACCTACCCGTTTATTCTGGGACATCAAATTGTCGGTGTGGTGGAAAAATGCGGTCTTCATGCCGTGAAATTTGCCAAAGGCCAAAGAGTCGGCATTGGTTGGATCGGCTGGGCCTGCGGACAATGCGCTTTTTGCCTAAGCGGACAGGAAAACCTCTGCCCCGATTTTCAAGCAACCGGAAGAGACCTGCCTGGCGGCTATGCACAGTTTGTCACCGTAGCGGAAGATTTTGCCTTTCCCATTCCACCACTTTTCTCGGATGAGACCGCCGCACCGCTTTTATGCGCAGGCGCCATCGGATGGCGCTCGCTACGTCTATCCAACCTGAAAAACGGCAATCCGCTGGGGCTTACCGGTTTTGGCGCCTCGGCGCATCTGGTTCTTCAGCTAGCCCGCCATCTTTACCCCGATTCGAATGTTTATGTTTTTGCTCGTTCCGGACGGGAAAGAGATTTTGCATTGTCGCTGGGCGCTTGCTGGACGGGAACGACAGATGATCGTTCTCCACAAAAGCTGTCTGCGATCATTGACACAACACCCGCCTGGCAACCGGTGGTAAAAGCGTTGGAAAATCTGGCTCCGGGGGGCAGGTTGGTCATCAACGCCATCCGCAAAGAAGAAGGGGATAAAGATCATCTCCTTGGGCTGAATTACGCGATGCACCTATGGAGGGAAAAGGAAATCAAAAGCGTGGCGAATGTGGCGCGCCGGGACATTGAAGATTTTTTAGAGATCGCTGCACGGATTCCTTTGATTCCCGATGTCGAAATCTATTCATTTGCCGATGCCAACCGTGCGCTTACAGATATGAAACAAGGTCGAATCCGCGGCGCAAAAGTACTGATGATCAATGACATCGGCAGGAAAACTGTCTAAAAAATCACCTTCCCTGCTTTTGAAAAACATTTCATGGGTTGATGTATTGTTTTCTGAACCGTTTTTTCCGGCCTGGCTTCATGAGGACTGCCAGGTAGCCACATATTCCCAGGGTTTCATCTTTGGCGCATCGTCATTCTGACGCCAACATCCGTTCATCCCCGATTCTCTCACCGTGAGTTCAAAATGGCAAAACGCGATCCCCATATCGATTTCCTGAAGCGAGACGTCCCTCAGATGCTTGTAACCAAAAGCCCTTGATAAATAAAATAAATATGCATTCTGACCCTCATTGCGGACAACACGCCAAGGCTGCTTGTTCGAAGCCGATGGCGCCAACCGGACATTTTCCAGCGCCTCTCTGTACAAGCCGGCCATTTCGGGCGTCAAAGGCTTTGCCGGATCCTGATCGAAGAAAAGCTCCGCCCAGTCCAAACGGCTGTCTGATCCGGCAAAGCTCCTCATCACCCTTTCTGTGAGGCTTTTATGCCGTGCAGGCAACCCCACCGGACTGATGGTCGGCAACAGTTCGTTACGGCGCATTCCCGCCGCCCGCCCGAAAGCACTGATTGCGAAAGTGCCGCCAAGCCAGCAGGTACCCAACCCCAGTTCGGCTGCTTTCAGGATAAGTTTTTCCTTGCAATAGCCGTAATCACAGGTAGCCATGGGTGCTGGACTAACCATGCCGGCAAGAAACAAGCGAGCGTTTTTGATCACGCCGTACGTACCCAGCTTTTTCCACTCGCCGCGGGGCAGACTTTCCATGGAGATCAGAACAAAGCGCGGCTCGTTGCCGAAAGGTCCGCAGTGATGCGCATGAACGGATTCCGTAAATTCCTGCAGCTTCTGGCCGTCGATTTCCGCATTTGCATAGGAACGGCAGGAATAGCGTTTTTGAATGATTTCCGATATGGACGTCATGGAACCCCTCCAAAAAATTTATTGGCAAAACGACGCAGCTGTTCTATACTAAATTCCAAATTTTTTCATAGAAAATTCCTGAAGCGAGTGTAAAAATACCATGAAAGTGGCCACGGTAGAACAAATGAGAAGGCTGGACCAATACGCGATTGAGGAATTGGGAATCGCGGAAGAAATCTTGATGGAAAATGCAGCCCTGGCCGCCGTTGCCGTCATGGCAAGAAAAGTTGGCATTTCCGGAAGGAAATTTACGATTTTTTGCGGCACCGGCAACAACGGAGGCGATGGCCTTGCCGCCGCCCGTCTGCTCATGTCCATGGGCGGTCTGGTAAAAGTATTTCTGGTGTCCTCTCCTAAAAAATACCGCAATGCCGCAAAAACCAACTACGACATTTTCAGCAACCTCTCCGGAGACATTTCTCTTTTGACCCGCACGGATGAGGCCAGAAGCGATACGCGTCACTGCGACGCAATTGTGGATGCGATTTTCGGGACCGGACTGGATCGCGAAATCAAAGGTTTGGCCGCAGACGTCATTGATTTAATCAATCAGGCCCATCGTCCGGTTTTCAGTCTGGATATTCCCTCCGGCATCTGCGGTGACACAGGACGGATCCTGGGCACAGCCGTCAGAGCATCCTGTACGGTAGCGTTCGGATTGCCCAAGCTCGGCAATCTCCTGTATCCCGGTTATGAGTATGGCGGAAAGCTTTTTGTAACACGCATTTCCTTTCCACCATCCCTTTATGAGCAGAAGGATCTGATGGTTCAGACCAATAGCAGAATTTCCCTGCCTCCCAGGCCGGCCGAGGCCTACAAGGGAACCATGGGAGATGTTTTGTTTATTGCGGGAGGGGCAAACTACTTCGGGGCGCCATACTTTTCCGCCATGTCCTTCTTAAAAGCAGGCGGTGGATATGCCCGGCTGGCCTCGCCTGCCTCCATGATTCCTTTTCTTGCCGAAACCGGACGTGAAATCGTTTATTATCCCCAGAGGGAAACGTCTGCGCTTTGCCTGTCTTTAAAAGCCAAACCGGACCTGCTGGCCCTGGCGGAAAAAGCCGATATGGTGGTTCTTGGGCCAGGTTTATCTTTGCAGGAGGAAACGGCAAAACTTGTTCGGGAGGTAAGCGCTGTCATCTCCAAACCCCTTTTGATTGATGGAGACGGTTTAACAGCCATTGCCGAACGACCTGAAATATTGCTGAAACGAAAAGCGCCGTCCATTCTGACGCCTCATGCGGGTGAAATGGCACGTATTTTGCGTAAAACCGTCACAAGCGTCAATGAAGACCGTATCGGTTCTGTGCGGGAAGCGGCACGAACCCTGCGTGCTTCCGTTGTTTTCAAGGGAGCTCACTCTCTGGTGGCTTTGCCGGACGGCCGGATCTATATCAATTTAAGCGGCAACCCGGGCCTGGCCACGGCCGGTAGCGGTGATGTCCTTACCGGCTGTATTGCCGCCATGAACGGCCTTGGGCTTGATTCGGAAACAGCCGTTTGCAAGGGCGTTTTTCTTCACGGTTACGCCGGAGATCTGGCCGCAGCAACAAAAGGAGAAGACGGCATGATCGCAACAGACATTTTGGATTTTCTGCCGGTTGCCTTGAAAAACGATCGTCTTGGAATCATTGAAGAGCATTACTTCGCGCCGCGGGTCGTTTGGTAAACCGATATTTGCCCCCTGTTTCATATTGACAGACTCAGGGGATTATGGAAAAAGGCAGCGTAAACGCCGGAAACGTAATCTTGAATAGCCGGAGGTCGGAAAAAAGGATTCAGACCTCATTCTTTTTTCAACAGGATGGAGAATGTATGGAAAATGCCGTCACAAAAAAGTATGTCGATTTACACGGAGTGGTTGTGTTTTTGTGTCCGAAATGCGGCACCGTTAAAAGAGAAAACGCACAGGTTTACCAGGAAGCCAGAGGCCCTATCAAAATTGAGTGCCCGTGCGGCCACACCTATGAGGTTAAAATCGAATTCCGAAAGCATTACCGAAAGGAAACAAAGCTAGATGGCGCATACATCACACCTGACGCACCTGATCGATGGGAAAGACTGATTGTAAAAAATCTTTCCATGGAGGGGTGCGGATTTGAATCGATCAGACCCAATCTTCTGGACCCGGATCAGGAAATCATCATTGAATTTGAACTGGATGACGCCAAGCAATCTTTGATTCGGAAAACGGCCGTCGTCTGTTCCGTGTACAAAAAATACGTCGGTTGCAAGTTTAAACAACTTCCTGGGCACATCGACACGGACCTGGGTTTTTATCTCAGAAATCTGTAAAAGAGCCGCGATCAAACTCCACACCGCACTCTCTTGCCGGGAACCTGTTGTTTACGTTCTTCGGGTGAGAATATAATCCGCAATGGATAAAAGCTGCTCCGTGGCCAAACATCCGGGAAACAGGTTCAGTTGTTCTTTCGCCCCGACGACGAATGCTTCTGCACGCTGAAGCGCATATTCAATGCCCCCGGATTGTTGAACCAGATGAAAGACATCCCGTACAGCTCCTGGATAGGAATCTTTTCTGCCGACAGCGGCCCGAATTTTTTCTTGTCCGTCCGGATCGCAGGCAGCCAGCGTATAAATCAGCGGCAGGGTCATTTTCCCCTCTTCCAGATCTTTGCCGACGGATTTACCAAAGTCTTCTTCCCTGGCCACATAATCCAGGGTGTCGTCCGTAATCTGAAAGGCCATGCCGATTTGATAGCCGAATTGCTTGAGGGCAAGAATCTCCTGCTGTGGCTTCTTCCCCAATACGGCGGCGCTTTCACAGGCGGCGGAAATCAGCACAGCCGTCTTCTTCTCGACAATGCTTAAGTATTCCGGCTCTGTTAGGCTTGCATCGCCGCACTTCATTAATTGAAAAACCTCTCCCTCCGACATCACATTGGTCATTGCCGACATCAATTGCACAATGACGATGTCGCCTATGCCGGATAAGAGGCTGAAAGATTTGGAATAGAGAAAATCTCCTACCAGAACGCTTGCGGCATTGCCCCAAACCTTATTGGCTGATGTTTTGCCCCGGCGGATTTCCGCTTCATCAATGACATCATCATGCAGGAGACTGGCGGTATGGATAAATTCAATCGCCGCCGCCAGAGGAAAGCGATGCTCCCCCTCATAATCGCACAGACGCGAACAGATTAAATGCAAAAGAGGGCGAAATCGCTTCCCCCCGCCGTCAATCAAATGATGGGCGACTTCAGGAATCAGTTTCACATCAGAGGTCATGTAGCGGTCAAGATGAACCGCAACCTGCTGCATTTCACTGGAATAAGCCGAAAAAACATCCGCAATCCGCATGGCATCCCTTTTCTTTCAAAGCACTAGCCTAAACCTATAATTTAGACGGCGCGGTTTTGTCAAACAGGATTTCTCCGAAAAGGTCATAATGATCGGCGCCGATAATTCGGCAGGAAACCATGTCGCCGATTTCTGCCCCGCCTTTCAATAGATGCGTCACACCATCAATTTCGGGGGCCTGGCGGCGGCATCGACCGATAAAGGCATAACCCGGTTGTGTGCTTTTCTCTTCAAGGATAACCTCCTGAACCGAGCCGATAAGCGTCTGATTGATCGAATAAGAAACATCCGCCTGCTCCGTCAGGATCAGATCCCGCCGGCGCTCCTTTTCTTTTTCGGATATTCGGGAAGGTCGTATGGCCGCGGCGGTTCCTTCTTCGCGAGAATAGGTAAAAACGCCCAGATGATCGAAGCGTGCCTCCTTGACAAAATTCCAAAGCCGGTCAAAACGTCTTTGGGTTTCCCCAGGAAAACCAACCATCAACGACGTCCGCAGCGCAACATCCGGCATCATTTGACGCGCCTGAAAAATGAGGTTCCGGATGGTTTGGGAAGACACCTTCCGGTTCATTCCCTTCAGAATCGTATCGTCAATATGCTGAACAGGCAAATCGAGATAACGGCAGATTTTCTCGCTTCCGGCCATGGTTTCCAATACATCGGAAGAAAGATGTGCCGGATGGGCATACAATAGACGAAGCCAGCGTAAGTTGGATAGGCTGGCCAGATCGGACATCAGTCCTGCCAGTGTCGGACGGTTTTTTAAATCCCTGCCATAAGCGGTTGTATCCTGGGCAATCAGAATAATCTCACAAACTCCACGTTCGGTAAGAGATTGAACCTCCAGAAGAATATCGTCCGGCAGACGGCTGCGCGCCTTTCCGCGAATTCCGGGAATCGCACAGTAAGCGCAAGCATTGGAGCAACCTTCGGCAATTTTTACATAAGCGGTTTTCACATGCGGCAACAGGACTCTTTTGTGAGCGGCGGTCATCAAAAATTCCGGCCGGGACAAAACCGCTCTGCGGCGCGGATTTCGCCCGAACAACTCCCTCAAGTGCTCTTCAAAGCGACCGACTTCACCTGTACCGATGAACAAATCCACTTCCGGAATTTCGTCCAGAAGCTCCTTTCCATAGCGCTGCGCCAAACATCCGGCCACGATGATTTTCAGATCGCTCTGGCTCTGCTTTTTGATTTCGGCCCAAGAAAGAATAACTTCCAGGGCCTCCTCCTTGGCGGGCCGGATAAATGCGCAGGTATTGATGAGAACCACATCCGCCAGATCGGGCTTCTCCACCAGCAACATGCCGGATGCGGCCGCCTGACCGCCCATGACTTCCGAATCGATAAGATTTTTGGAACAGCCCAGAGATACGATATGCAATTTTCGGAATATCTTATTTTTCACCGGAAAGCTTCCTGATCAGGACTTTTCTGGGTTTGGCTCCGTCGGATGGGCCGACGATGCCTTCCCGCTCCATCTGCTCGATCATCCGGGCAGCGCGGTTATAGCCGATTTTTAAATAACGCTGCACCAGCGAAATGGAGGCCTGTCCCAGTTCGCCCACCAAGGCCACGGCTTCGTCATATTTTTCATCATATCCGTCTTCCTCATGCTGCGCCTGAGCGGATTCGTGGGCAAATTTCTCAATGGAATCATCATACTTCGGTTGAGCCTGAATTTTGATAAAATCAACAATCCTGGATATTTCCTCATCCGACAGATAGGCCCCATGAATTCTGGTCAGTTTGGAGGTCCCCGGTGGAATAAACAGCATATCGCCCGCACCCAAAAGCTGCTCTGCTCCCTGCTGATCAATGATGGTCCGAGAATCAATCTTCGAGGAAACCTTAAAGGAAATGCGTGTCGGAAAGTTGGCCTTAATCAGCCCGGTAATCACATCCACAGAGGGCCGCTGGGTGGCGATAATCAGATGGATCCCCGCGGCTCGCGCCATCTGGGCAAGACGCGTTACGGATTCTTCCACATCCCGCGGCGCAACCATCATGAGATCAGCCAATTCGTCAATGACCACGATAATGTATGGCAACTTCACGTGCTCCGGCGGCGCAAGATCTTGCTGCGCGCTTTCCGCGGTATCAGCGCCAAAATGATTTTTCTCGCCGGATTTCCCCGGCGCAGCCGGCATTTTTCCTTTGGCGCCCATAATCAGCATTTCATTATAGGATTCAATGTTTTTCACATTCAGCGCACTGATGATTCTATAGCGACGCTCCATTTCTTCCACCGTCCAGCGCAGCACCTGCGAAGCCTTTTTCGGATCCACCACCACCGGATGCATCAAATGGGGTATGCCTTCATAGGAGGACAGCTCCAGACGTTTCGGATCGACCATCAGAAACTTGATATCGTCCGGCTCAGCTTTGAAAAGAAGGCTGCAAATCATCGCATTGAGCGCCACGCTTTTTCCGGAACCGGTCGTGCCGGCAATGAGCAGGTGCGGCATTTTGGCCAGATCCGCAATCACTGGCGCACCGATAAAATCCACGCCCAGCGCAATCGGCAATCGAAAAGCGGAGCGGGTAAATGCCTCGGAATGGAGAACCTCCTTGAGAAAAACCGACTCCCTTTTTAAATTGGGAATTTCAATGCCAATGACTGATTTTCCGGGAACCGGCGCCAGAATACGGATGCTGGGCGCCATGAGCGCCAGCGCCAGATCATCAGCCAAAGCGGTAATGCGGTTGATTTTAACTCCGGAAGCCGGCTCCAGTTCATACATCGTAATCACTGGACCGGGCAACACTTCCACAACGCGCGCCTCGACACCAAAATCTGCTAGTTTCCTTTCCACAATCCGTGAATTGGTCAGCAGGTGATCTCGTTTGGCTCGTCCGTCCTTCTGGGGAGGGTCCGTAAGCAAAGTAAAAGGGGGCAACTGATATTTTCCATCCGCTTTGAGATTGGAAAAATCAAAATGTAACTGTTCAACCTTTTGCGGTTTGGCTTTCTTTCGCGGGGGCTCCGGTTCCTCTATCACCGGCATCACCGTTTCCCTGGATTTCCAGCGCGCAATCCCCCCCTTCCACAAGGAAGAAATTCGATTTTGCACCTTTTGGAACAGGCGTAAAACCAAACCGGAAAAACCCTCCGTAACCGACACCAGTGAAAAATCCAGAATAAAAAACAAGGAAACCATAAAAATAAAAATCAGAATAATGTAAGTGCCTGCTTCATTAAAATAGTTCAGCAGGCCTCGGACAACACCCATTCCGATCCATCCGCCCGCTCGGAGATATTCGCCACCATAGACAATTCCTTCTTGAAATAAAGAACCGAAAAGCCCGGCACAGGCAAGCATCAGAAAAGAAAAGCCCAAAAACCGCTGGACGGTCAGAGCGAAAACTTGCCTCATGAAGTATTGAAAAGCGCATCCCAGAAGCGCCAAAGGCAGAAGAAAGGAAGGAATGCCCAAAAGGCGAATCAGTGAATCGGCAAGATAAGCCCCGAATTTTCCTGTAAGATTATGCGTTGTCGATTCTTCAGGCACAAACCGGGTAAAAGACGGATCCTGGGGCGAATAGGAAAACATCCCCAGCAAAAGAAAAATCGCCACAGCCAGAAAAGCCACACCCTGAATTTCTCGTGTCCGGTTGGACTGCTTTTGGCGATTATCTTCCTTGTGACTTTCTTCCATCATGCCGCCGTCTGTGGATCAACATGGACATCCCGAAGGCCCGCCGTGCCGGCATGCCGATAATGATCATAATTTTCCTTAATTATATCGCGAACCTTTCGAATCAGTTCCTGTCTGTCTTCCAGCTTGTACCCAGAGACATCCATGGGCTTGCCGATCACCAGCCGTATTTTCCCGGGCTTGATTTTCAGCGACCGCCTGGGCATGATCATGCCGCTGCCGATGATGGAAATCGGAATAATCGGCGCGCCAGATTGAATGGCCAGATAGAACGTCCCTTGCTTAAAAGTCTTGATTTCACCGTCTCTGCTTCTCGTTCCTTCGGGAAAGGTCATAACGGATTTTCCCTGACGGATCCGCAACGCCGCAAGCTCCAGACTTTGCAGGGCTTTTTCATGATTTTGCCGGTCAATCTCAATATAACCCGCGCTTTTCATGGCCTGGCCGAACACAGGAACCGCAAACAATTCTTTTTTCGCAATCCAGCGAAACTGGCCGGGAAGATACGCCAACGTGATTAAAATATCGAAAACACTCTGATGATTTGCCATGAAGATTTGCGGTTTCCCCCGAAGAAGATTCTCCCGACCCAGCACTTCGACGCTGGTGCCGCTGATCATCAGCATCAGTCTGGCCCAGATAGCGGCAACTTTGTGCACATTGTTTTCGGCATTACGAAAGAAGGAAAAGACAACTGCCCAGAAGGAAAAAAAAGCTGTAACGCCCACCCCCAATGTCACTAAGAGCACTGATCGAATCATTTGTCCCCTGGAGATTGATCTTTCAAAGACTGGATTTTATCCATCGTTCGAGCGGCCTCCCTAAGCAGTTCGGCAACGGCAGCCTGTCCGGAAGAAGTCAGAGATTGAAAAGCCCCAATTTTATCGCCCACATGACTCATTTTTGTTTTCAGCATATTGAAAAGGGGCGCAAGGTCCTCTGTTGGCTCCGCAGCCATAGGCGGCGTGACGGCCATGACGGGCACGCCTGGTTTCAGACGGATCTCCTCCAGATATTCCGGTATGGTTACACACAGGCCAAATTTATCCCGGATCAGACTCGCCAGATGGTCCTGCGCAGTGGCTTCTCCATGAACCAGAAAAACCTGTAAGGACTTGTTGTGAAAATGTTCAAGCCAGTCCAAAAGCTGATCCTGTCCGGCGTGAGCGGAAAATCCATTAATGGTAAATATTTTTGCGCGAACGGCAATATCTTCATTGTGAATGCGTATCGTCTTTGCGCCGTCTACAATCTTCCTCCCCGGCGTACCTTCGGCCTGGAAACCAACAAATACAATGCTGGCCCCGGATCGCCACAGATTATGACGCAAATGATGCCGGATGCGTCCTGCGTTGCACATTCCACTTGCGGAAATCACAATGGCTGCCTCCCGCGTTTCGTTGATCCGGATGGAATCCTCAGTGGATGTTGATAACTTCAGATTGGGAAGCCGAAGCGGATCTTCACCTTTTTTCAGCAAATGAAGCGTTTCACTGTCCAGGTAGGAATGATAGCGGCAAAATATTTCGGTTGCCTTGATCGCCAGGGGACTGTCCAGATAAACCGGCATGTCCACCGGCAATTTGCCTTCTGCCAGAAGCAAATGAAGCGAATAGATAATTTCCTGCGCTCTTTCAACCGCAAAAGCGGGAATCACCACCTTTTCTCCATTTTGGTAACTGTAAGCGATCGCCTCGGCCAATTCTTCCAGACTTTCCTCTTCACCTTTATGATTACGGTTGCCGTAAGTCGATTCCATAAACAGAAAATCTGCTTCACTCACGATACTGGGATCCCTCACGAGAAGCTGGTTGGGACGTCCTACATCTCCGGAAAATACCAGCTTTACGGACGCGCCCCTTTCCTCGATGAACAGTTCCACGATCGCCGCGCCTAAAATGTGGCCGGCATCCTGAAACCGGACGTGAATGCCCGGCGCCGGATGAAACATCTCTCCATATGGAAAGGTTTTCAGAAGCGACATGACCGCCTCCGCATCTTTCGATGTGTAAAGAGGAACCGCATCCGCTTTCATGCCTGTACGTTGCAGCTTTTTGTTTTTTACGAGGGCTTCCACTTCCTGAATGTGGGCGCTATCCAGAAGCAGTATTTTGACAAGGTCGGCCGTCGGCTCCGTAACATAGACCGGCCCTGAAAAATTCTGCCGTTTCATGCGGGGCAGGAGGCCTGAATGATCAATATGGGCATGGGTAATGATAAAAAAATCCAGCCGGGCGGGATCATAGGGAGCAATGTTCAGATTTCGCCTTTCAATGGCATCGGATCCCTGATGCATACCGCAATCAATCGCAAACCGCGCCTGCTCCGTTTCAATCACATAACAGGACCCGGTAACCGTTCTGGCAGCCCCGAGAAATTTAATTTTCATGAAACACCCTTATATTAAGGTAATAGGTGATTGTTCCATTGCCTATTGCCCATTGCCCTCTTTCTAATCTTTTCCCGACTTCTTCTGTTTTTTTGCTTCTTTTTTTTCTTTGACGGATTTAGACGGTTTCTTCTTGGTGTCTTTCTTTATATCTTTAGATTTTGACATGATTTCTCCCTCCGTATACAGTTGTTTGGATTTTTCCCCTGAACCCTTGAACGTTGAACAATGAACCTTGAATTTTTCTTCATATCCTCCCCCGACACAGGAGATTTCTTTCAATATCCAGAATGGCCTGCCCCAGGGACGCCTCAATTTTCTTGTCCTCAATCCGAAATTCCACGCTGACATATTGAATATTTCTGTTGGCTGCGTTGAAAAGGGCATCCCGGACATTGCGGACAACGGCATCAACACTAAAAACCGCATCAGCAATAATCAATTTGAAACTGACTTTTTCGTTCGGCTGAAAAATGTGGCTTTTGGGATAGCTGAATTTTGCCCCTCCGATGGAAATATCCAGAAGACTGACCTTCTCTTCCTGCAAAAAGAGACGCAAATTGGTTTCCGAAGGAGGCTGCACACGGTAATACATCCGGAAATCAACCGGTTCCTGTTCAGCTAACTTTTTCAGCCGTAAGGCTTCCACCATATTTTCCGAGGATATCTCATAGTCACTGATTAAATCCATCAATTGAGCCGGAAAACCAAAGCGCAGCACTCTTTGCTCTTTCTGGGCAAGAAACGTTGCCATCACCCTACGCTTCAAAAAGTTTTTGCCGAGGGCAGGCGATGTTTGCGATATTGTTATATTACTTTTATCGCAATCATAGACGACCGCTTTCATGTAATGAGCATTCGGTTGATTGAACTCCTTTTCAAAAACAATTTCCAGTGGCATACCGGGCTTGATTTGTTTATGCATGATGAATTGATAACCTCTATCGCGAAGGGTTTTGACGTTCACCCATACCAGAACACAAACCAATTTTCCACATGAAAACTTCCACAACCTGCCTTGCGGGTTTGAATTTTTCATTATGACAGGTCAGTAGACGGAAGTTCCTATTGCCTATCGCATATCGCATATCGCATATCGCCTAAAAATATCTTGACAATCCGTAGATTGCGATGATAGGCACGCTTGCATATCGATTCAATAAAAAGCTTTTGGTAGAAGTGGCCTTTTTTCAAGAAATGCCCGTTTTACGAAAAGAGGCAGAATTCAGTAACTTTTTTTCCAGAGGAGGAAGAAATGAAGAGGTTTGGTTTGGTTTTGCTGTTGCTGGGGCTGATGGCTGTCTTCAGCACACAAGCGATGGCCGTCGACATTAAAGTCGCCGGCGAGTACTACGCAGCGGGAATGTATCTGGACAAGACAACATTAAACAAGAATGTTTCTGTAGCGTCTCCTGCCGTTGGTCCCAGCACCGCATTTTATTTTCAGAGACTGCGGCTGGGCACGGAATTTGTTTTCGCTCCGGGTTTCAAATTTATCACCCGCGCGGATATCATGGAAAGAGCATGGGGAGCAGCGCGTTCAGCTCCCGCAGGTGGTAACGGCGCCTTACAATCATTTCAAAATTATGCGCAATCCGCGGGAACAAATGCAGAAAATGAAAACATCGCTTTTGACGCGGCTTACATTGATTATGTTTCTCCCATCGGCGCTTTCTGGGTGGGATATATGATTGATCAAGTCTGGGGCACGGTTTTCGGAGACAACTCCGTCCCGACAGGCAAAATATCTTATGCGATACGGCTGGGCGGCTGGACAGGAGCTCTTCAGATGGGCAAAGTCAGTGCAGTCAATCGGGTTGGCGGAGTAGGAGGAGAACAGAGTTTTCCCAGAACAAACATATTAGGAGGCTTTGGCTCCGATACCGATTCCAATTTTTACAACATTGCCAACTATTACACCTGGAAGAATGCTGAAGCAGGTCTTCTGATCCGTTATAATCGTGTTGCCGCGTTGAGACCTCTCAATTTCCCTCCTTCCCGTGAAAGTACCGTTCACCTTACCATGCTGCTTCCCTACTTTAAAGCCAAGGTGGGTCCGGTCAACCTCCAAGGTGAAATCATTCATGCTTTTGGCCAGTTTAAACATGATATACCCAATTTGGACGACACAAGAGTTGAAGTCACCAACGCCTGGCTTGACGGCACGGCGGATTTTGGAAAATATTATGCGGGTGGAACCATCGCCTATCTGTCCGGTCAGGATCCCAACACGGACGCTATGCAACAAGGTTTCATTGATGGTGGATTCGACTGGAATCCCTGTCTGATTATGTGGAATGCTGACCGCACCCAATGGTCAGGCACTCTCAGAGGACACAATGGTTCCGCTTTTGATACACCCATGGCCAACGCCTGGTTCTTCCAGGCCCGCGGCGGCGTCCGTCCGGTGGAAAAATTGGATATCGGGATGTCGGTAACTTACGCAAACGCGGTCATCAAGCCAACCAACGCCTGGATGAACAATGATTACGGCTGGGAACTGGACCTGACCGGAACTTACAAGATTAACAACAATCTGTCCTATATGGTGGGCGGCGCCTATCTTTTCACGGGTAAATATTTCAAAGGTGAAAGGGATGCCAACGAGATCCAGGACAATTACATGCTGATCAACAAGCTGACCTTGACATTCTAGTTTCAGTTGTGGTTGTTCCCTTTTGAAAGCATCCCCGGAAGGGTAACCTTCTGGGGATGTTTTTTATTTCACGAAAATTTTCACAGTAATTAGTGGACTCTTTGCGAAGGAGTGTGTCACAAACAACACAAATTTTTCCCAAACAGCCATGTTTCGGAAAAAAGTGAAGCGATTTTTCTGAAGGGCGAGGTAATAATTACAACAGATCTTGTCCATGCCAGAAATGAACCCAGAATTTTTCCCCGACCATTAATTACGCTATTTTCAATATATACGATCATCCTTTACCGAATATCCCTTGGTTTTAAACAGATTGATTTTGCCCGGCAATGAGAATAGGGCAGAAAATATTCATTGCATTTTGAACATGGCATTTTTGTTGCAATCTCATTTATTCCAAAAGGAAGGGCGGCAATCGGTCAGGAGAAAAGTCTTGACAAGATTGTCGAGCCAATGATAAAAAACGCACCTCTATTTTCAGGCTTGAAGTTCTGCATGAAAATATGTTGCGTCGAGGTGGCCTTTTTCAAGAAATGCCCGTTTTGCGAAAAAGGCGGAAACAATAACAGCTTCATGAAATACAAGGAGGAAAAAAATGAAGAGGTTTTGGTTAGTCTTGCTGTCACTGGGGCTGATGGTTGCTTTCAGTACGCAGGCGATGGCGGTGGACGTCAAGGTGGCCGGTTCTTATTACGCGGCCGGTATGTATTTGGACAAAACAGGATTTAGAAAAAATGATACTAATGTTGCTTTTCCGCAGCTTCAGAACAGCAATCCCAGTACAGCTTTCTATTTCCAGAGATTGAGACTGGGAACGGAGTTTGTTGTCGCTCCCGGTTTGAACCTGATCACCCGCGCAGACATTATGGAAAGAGCCTGGGGCGCTGCAAGGTCGGCCCCTGCCGGTGGTACCCGCATTACCGGAGCTTCCCCGGATGCAGGTCTTGACACCCTTTCTGCAGGAACCCGCGCAGAAAATGAAAACATCGCTTTTGACTGGGTCTATTTGAGCTATGTGTCTCCCATCGGTATTTTCCAGGTTGGTTATCAGCAAGACAGAGTTTGGGGAACCGTATTTGGCGACAACAGCCAGCCGAACCCCAAAATCGCTTACGTCACAAAAGTCGGCAACGTAGCATTAGGCGCTCAGATTGGAAAAGACAACGAAAGAAGCCGGACGGCAATCAATGCGGCAAATACGGCTGACGAAGACAGAAACTTCTACAACCTGTTTGCAAAGTATGGTGCAAAGAATTGGGAAGCTGGCGTCCTGTTCAAGTATGTGGATGAAAGAAGCACCAGAAATACTTGGCTTCTAGGACGTGATTTGGGCGTGAAGACATGGGCATTGAATTCCCTGCCTTACGCAAAAGCCAAATTTGGACCGGTTGCTCTGCAGACGGAAATTATCTGGACGTACGGCACGGCAAAAATGGACAATATTAATGATGCTCGCGCCTTATTAGGTGCAGCCGCTCCGGAAAATATTGATATCAATCAGTTGGCGATGTGGCTGGATGCAACGGCCGACTTCAGCAAGTTCTATGTTGGCGGCACGTTCGCTTATGTTTCCGGCGATGACCCCGGAACAGCCGACAAAAGAGAAGGCGGCTTGGCTCTGGGCGGTTTGGACTATCAACCCTGCTTGATCATGTTCAACAGCGACCGGAACTACTGGGTTGGTAACTTGGTCGGTTATGATGGATCGAACGATGGAAATCAGCTGAACAATACGTATTTTGCTCAGATGCGCGGCGGCGTCCGCCCGAATGAAAAATTCGATGTCATGATGTCCGCATCCTGGGCTCATGTTGACAAAACTCCCGGCGGCGTTTGGGAAGGAAGAGAACATGGTTGGGAAATTGACGTAACCGGTACCTACAAAATCACCAACAACCTGTCCTATATGCTGGGCGCAGGTTACTGGTTCGTAGGAAACTTCTACAAAGGAACCACTTCTACCACTCATGACCTGACCGATAACTATATGGTCATCAACAAACTGACCCTGACCTTCTAGTCGTCAGCTGTTGTTTAGAATGCAGTACC
Source organism: Smithellaceae bacterium (assembly GCA_035416785.1). Classification (GTDB taxonomy): domain Bacteria; phylum Desulfobacterota; class Syntrophia; order Syntrophales; family Smithellaceae; genus UBA8904. The sequence continues at coordinate 37,042 of DAOLNX010000006.1, forward strand.
AGTCCCCGGAAGGGCAACCTTCCGGGGTTTTTATTAACGAACAGACGAGGGGTACAGTGGCTTAGAGGTAACTGCTGATTCGGTCATGATGATTAAATCCTTGATTGAATTCCGCCTCCAAGAAAAGAGTTTGTTTTTATGGAAGATGAATTGCCCCGAATGAACAAGAATTTGTTGATTGTCACTAATCTTGGTGATGATTCTGAAGAAAAAAAATATTGGCTCTCTCAAGGTCCGTCTGAACGCTTCAATGCCATTGAATGCAACAGGAGAATGATTTATGGCGTCAATAGAACTTCATCCAGACTTCAAAGATTTCTTGAGGTTGCTGAACTTAAATAGAGTTGAATATATTCTTGTTGGCGGATATGCAGTTGGTTACCATGGTTATCCTCGCGCTACCGGCGATATGGATATCTGGATCGCTGTGAAGCAGCAGGAAGACACAAGGATTTAGAAGACATAGAGCATATTCCCTAATTTGGAAAAAAGATGTCGTGACCTTGTTGCTCGAAAGTAAGCAAACTGCCCATGATAAAGAAAGATTGCCCTGCGCTCGCCTATGACGGAATGGCCCTGATGGCCGATCCGATCCACTCCTATACGGTTTTCACCGCGCCACGCAATGACGCTCCCGCGGAAGTGACGGAAAAAGAGTTGATTGACTCTGTCTGGATGCAGAGACTGAGGCGAATTTATCAGCTTCAAAGCGCCCGCTGGGTCTATCCGGCGGCAGAGCATACCCGGTTTCAGCATTCTCTGGGAACCATGCACGTCGCGGGAGAATTTGCACGCCACCTGTATCCCAGTCTCAAGAAGGTATGCAGGGACACACCATCGCTAAACTATGTAGAGGAATTGTTGCGTCTAGCGGGCCTGCTTCATGATGTCGGACACGGCCCCTTCGGGCATTTTTTTGACGACCATTACCTCCGGCATTGGGGCCTGACCCATGAAGATGTGGGTATGCGCATTATCGAAAAAAAACTCGGCGCGATCATTTCCCGCATCTCCCGCGGCCCTTCCGGTCCCTTTTCCCGGGGAGAACACCTGATGCCGCAGCAAGTGGCCTATCTGATCAAGATGCCCGGCAGGCCGGACCGGAGAAAACCTCCCCTCTGGCTGCAATGGCTGCGTCAGCTTTTTTCCGGAGTTTATACCGTGGATAATCTCGATTATGTGCAAAGAGACGCCTATATGACGGGTTTTTCCCTGGACATGGTGGATATGGATCGCCTGCGCTACTATACTTTTTTTACACCCGAGGGGCTGACTTTGCATCAATCCGGCATCTCCGCTCTGCTGCGTTTTCTGAATGCCCGCATCAATCTTTACACCAACGTGTATTTTCATCGCACCACCCGCGCTCTGGATCTCCACCTGCAGGAAATTTTTTCCGAAACGCTTCTTCTTCTGTATCCGGAAAATCCCCTGAACAATCTTGACACGTATTTGCAGTGCGATGAATGGTCTCTGTTTAGTGAGGTACGACGCTGGCTTACTGACTCGGACCAGCAGAAACGCAAACTTGCAAAAGAATGGCAAAAAATACACGCGCGGCAACTGAAGTGGAAAATGTCCTTTGCCGCGGAAATCTCTGTTGATCAAATTCAGCGGGGAACCGAATTTCCGGAGGCGCAAAACTACGAAGTAAAAATTCAGAGCTTCCTACCTGGAAAGCTCAAAAAGCTGCCTTTTCGTGTGGATGTGGCCACTCAGGATCCGCGCCCGTTGAATCCGATCGCTGAACCGGATAAAAAGATCAACATTTACAATCCGGCAACGGGAAACACCTCTTCCGAGCCGCTGGCCGACATCTACCGTTTTATTCCCGCAAGGGTCCGTCATTTCCGCGTTTTTGCACTAAATCACGATCACGACGCAGCACTGGCAAAGGCTGCGGAAGCCGCTTTGGGGAACAACCAGATTTCCTGCCCGACAAATGTATAGATTACAAAATTCGTCCCGAACTTGATTCAAGACGCTTCTTTTCAACCTCCGGCCTTTTTTCCAACGAACAGCCAGGTAACGCCAAAGGTCAGGGAATATTTTTTCACATCCACCATGCCTACGTCTTCCAGAACAGCCACAAACGCCTCCGGCGAAGGAAAGTTCATGATCGAGTCGGCCAGGTAATGGTAAGCGGCCGGATTTTTTGAGAATAATCTGGCAAAAGCCGGCAGAAGATCATTCAGGTAAAGATGATAAATTTTTTTAAGAAACCAGCTCCGAACAAACGTCATTTCGAGAACCATCACCTGTCCACCGGGAACGACTACCCGCAGCATTTCGGATAAAGCGCGCATCCGGTCGGGAATATTACGGATGCCAAAAGCTATGCCTGCGACATCGAAAGAATTGTCGGCAAACGGCAATTCCAGCGCGTCGCCCTGCAAAACCTGAATGCGGCCGCTCAAACCTTTCCTTTGTATTTTGATTTTCGCCGCTTCAACCATCTCCAAAACAAAATCCAGACCGGTAACGGATATTTGCGGATACTTTTTTGCCGCCGCCACGGACAGGTCACCCGTGCCGCAAGCCACATCCAGATAACGGTTGGTTTTGAAAAAAATCATTTTCCCCGCCGCAAATTTCCGCCAGTAAACATCGCGCCTCAGGCTTAAAAAGCGGTTCAGAAAATCATACTTACCGGTAATGGTGGAGAAAATTTCCCGAACCATCCGGATACGTTCCTGGTCGGATACGGACTTTACCTGTGGATATTTTTCCGGAATCGGTTGTCCCATACGTATATTTCCTTGCAAGTTTTTGCTGCTGCGGATTTAGCAGGCAAGGAAAGCAAATGCAATAAAAAAGGATATCGCAAATCATCGCCGGGCTTGGCATGACGATTCAAGCTTACGTATGAAAATAAAAAAGGAAAACGCCGCCCATTTCAAAAAGGGTGGCGTTTTCCTGTGTAGATCGGGGAAAGAAAACTTCAGCTTTCCCTGCTCTCGGGTCTTACTCGATTCTCCCTGACGGATTCCTGTTTCCCCTCGCCTCTTACGTTGCTTTGATGGGGACTTTGGTTCCTTTGGCTTTTGCTGAAGCGGCTTTGGGAACAATAATATTCAGCACGCCGTTTTTAAAGCTTGCTGAAGCTTTATCCGCTTCCGTTTCCACCGACAGAGGAATGGTCCGGTTGAAAGATCCATAGGAACGTTCCATGTAATAATAATTTTTTCCTTTATCCTCTTTTTCCTCCTTCTTCTCGCCTTTAATGGTTACTCCGTCGTGAGTGACCGTCACTTCGATGTCTTTTTCCTCCACACCAGGCAATTCCGCACGGATGGAAAAATCCTTATCGCTTTCCTTGACGTCAATGGATGGCGAAAAGGCTCCGAAACCTGCGGCAAGACCGCGCGGCGCAACATCAAATCCGGAGAAAAAATCATCAAACAAGCTATTCATCTGACGCTGCAAAGAATAGAAGGGATGATCATCATCTCTTCCGGCAGTTCTCGCAACTGTGGGTAACAGATTCTTAATTTTCATAATTCTCTTCTCCTTTCTGTTTTCTTTTTCTCCTAACCTCTGAAGCATTTGCCTTCCGCAAGCTGAAGCTTTCCTCCGACTTGCGGAAGGTTTGACTTTTTTATGCCGCTTTGATGGCAATTTTTTTTGGTTTAATTTTTTCCGCTTTGGGCAGCTCCAGCCGCAAGACGCCATTTTTCACCGTAGCGACAATTTTATCCCGATCAATTTCATCCGAAAGCGTAAAAACTCTTTCGTAATCGCCGATCTCGTATTCTGAATACATCAGCGACGCATCCTTGACCGAGCCGTTTTCCACTCTTCCGGCAATTGTCAAAATATTCTTTTCCAGTTCAATATCCACCGTCTTCTCATTCACACCGGGCATATCGGCCAGTAAAAACAGAGAATCCTTATTTTCATAAATATCGACGCGCGGCACGAACGTTTTGACATTGCGGATACGTTCCGTGGCGGATACATTTTCCGTTTTCTGTAAATCCTTTTCTACCATGGAATACAACCTCCTTTCCTTTTACTGAATCTTGATTTTCTTCGGTAAATCTTCCTTCATTCTGGGAAGAGAGATCACCAGGATGCCTTTTTCATACCTGGCATCCACCGCCTGTGCATCCACCTGGAAAGGGAGCTGAATATTACGTTTGAAAGCCCCGATCCCTCTTTCCTGACGAAGATAGGTTACGCCGTCCGAAAATGTTTCCTGCTGGAACTCTCCTGAAATGCTCAAAGAGTCACCGGATACGGAAATGTCCATTTTCTCCGGATCCATTCCGGGAAGCTCTGCCGTCACGATCGCAGTCCCTTCTTTTTCCCAGACATTCACCGCAGGATATTCCTGAGGCGGCCTTTGACCGACGCTGGAAAAAAGCCGGTTCATTTCTCTTTGCAAAGTAGCCATTTCCGGCGTCAGGCCTGAAAATCTTCTCACCCTCCACAAACCTGGATTGAACATAAAACTTCCTCCTTTCTCTTCTTTATTGTAAGCCTTTGCTTATATTGATTATTTTGCCTTGCGAAAAAAATATATGAATGAAAATCCCGTTGTCAAGAGCTCACAAAAGCTTCGCCGACCAGGAGGGCAAAGACCGCGGAACTTGAGAAAGACCATACAAAAATCAACTCTTTCACCCTTGACACATCATTTGCCCGTTCTTATATTAGCGCCGCTTTTCAAAGGAAAGTTTGCAACAGAATTCAGGAATTTATCCGCATGAAAGACCACATCGTGAAGTTATTCAAGGAAAGCTGCCGGGTCAAGGAGGCTTTCCTCAACGAACATCTTAACGCTTTGGCGGCAGTCATCGAAGTGGTAACCGCCGCCTTGAAAGCCGGCAACAAAATTCTGCTTTTCGGCAACGGTGGCTCCGCAGCGGACGCACAGCATATTGCTGCTGAATTTGTCAACCGCTTTCTCATTGAAAGGCCGCCACTTCCGGCCATTGCCTTGACAACCGATACATCCGTGATTACCAGTATCGGCAACGATTACGATTTCGTGGAAATATTCGCCAAACAGATACGGGCGCTTGGTCAGGAAGGCGATGTAGCATGGGGAATCAGCACAAGCGGTCATTCGCAAAACGTTATCAAGGGAATGGAAATGGCCAAAAAAATGGGGTTGATTACAGTGGCCTTCACAGGCAAAGACGGGGGACCGATTGCGCAAATGGCGGATTATTCACTGAATGTTTCTTCAGGCAGCACAGCACGCATTCAGGAAACGCATATTACAGCGGGTCATGCCATTTGCGAACTGGTGGATATCAAATTATTCCAGAAACCGGATCTAAAATAAAAACGGCAGGTGGAATGTGAAAACAAAAAAAGAGCATGTCGAAAGAAAAATTAAAGTTCATGAATCCGAAGCATTAGAAGAAAATAAGGAAACAGCCGTTTTGGAACAAGACGAAGTGGCCGCCTTAAAGGAGACTATTGAACAAAAAGAAAAAGAAGCAAAAGATCATTATGATCGCTATATGCGGGCAGCGGCGGAACTGGACAACTACAAGAAACGGGCAGCCAAAGAAAAAGCGGACGTGATCAAGTATGGCAAAGAGGATATCATCAAAGATATTTTACCTTTTCTGGACAGTCTGGATCGTGCGCTGGAACACAAGGATGCAAACGATGCACAGGCATTCCGCAATGGAATTGCCCTGATTCAGGATCAACTGCTTTGCTGTTTGAAAAAACACGGCGTGGAAAGAATCGAATGCGCAGGCACAGATTTTGATCCGAATTTCCACGAAGCGCTGATGCAAATGGACAGTTCAGATCACGACGACAATCAGATCGTCAGCGAAGTAGAAAAAGGCTATCTACTCAACGGCCGATTGATCCGTCCTTCAAGAGTGTGTGTGTGCAAAAAGACAAAGCACGAAAATCAATGTGAGATTACTGAGGCCAATGGACAATAAGGAGGAATAAAATGGGAAAGATTATCGGAATCGATTTAGGAACGACCAACTCATGCGTGGCAATCATGGAAGGCGGAGACCCTGCGGTTATCGCCAACCAGGAAGGTAACCGCACCACGCCATCAGTTGTGGCGATTACCGAAAACGGTGAACGTTTGGTGGGACAGGTAGCGAAAAGGCAGGCGATAACGAACTCAGAAAATACGGTTTACGCCGTCAAAAGACTGATCGGCAGAAAATACAACTCCCGCGAAATTCAAGCGGATGTAAAAATTTCCGCATACAAAATCACCGAGGCGCCCAATGGAGACGCGCAGGTGACCGTGAGGAGCAAAAATTATTCGCCGGCGGAAGTATCCGCCATGATTTTGACCAAAATGAAGCAGACAGCCGAGGATTACCTGGGGGAAAAAGTGACGGACGCTGTCATCACGGTTCCTGCATATTTTAACGACTCACAGCGCCAGGCCACTAAGGATGCAGGCAAGATTGCCGGCTTGAATGTGCTGCGCATTATCAATGAACCGACAGCGGCGGCTCTTGCCTATGGTTTGGATAAAAAGAAAGATGAAAAGGTTGCCGTAATTGATTTGGGCGGAGGCACGTTTGATATTTCCATTCTGGAGCTAGGCGAGGGCGTTTTTGAGGTCAAATCCACAAACGGAGACACTCACTTAGGCGGAGAAGATTTTGACCAGCGCGTTATGGACTATCTGGTTTCGGAATTTAAGAAAGACCAGGGGATCGACCTGCGCGCCGATAAAATGGCTCTTCAACGCTTGAAAGAAGCAGCAGAAAAGGCAAAAATGGAACTGTCCACCACCATGGAGACAGACATTAACCTTCCGTTTATCACAGCCGATGCATCCGGTCCCAAGCACATGAACATCAAGCTCACAAGGGCAAAACTGGAAGCGCTGGTGGAGGAACTGGTGGACAAAGTGGTGGGTCCCTGCCAGACCGCACTCAAAGACGCCGGCATGTCCGCAAAAGATATTGATGAAGTCATCCTTGTCGGCGGCATGACCCGCATGCCGCGCGTCCAGCAGAAAGTGAAGGAAATCTTCGGTAAGGAACCGCACAAAGGCGTCAATCCTGATGAAGTTGTGGCGGTTGGCGCGGCGATCCAGGGAGGGGTTCTTGCCGGTGATGTTAAAGACGTTCTCCTTTTGGACGTCACACCTCTTTCTCTAGGCATCGAAACGTTGGGCGGCGTGATGACCCGTCTCATCGAAAAGAATACGACGATCCCCAGCAAGAAAAGCCAGATTTTCTCCACAGCCGCAGACAATCAACCCGCGGTAAGCATTCACGTTCTGCAGGGAGAAAGACAGATGGCCACAGACAACCGGACCCTGGGACGCTTTGAACTGGTAGGCATTCCGCCTGCACCTCGGGGTGTACCACAAATCGAAGTAACTTTTGATATTGACGCCAACGGCATCGTGCATGTCAACGCCAAAGACCTGGGTACCGGCAAGGAACAGAGCATCAAAATCACCGCTTCCAGCGGTCTTTCCGAAGCCGAAATTGAAAAATTGGTCAAAGATGCGGAAATGCACGCGGAAGAAGACAAGCGTCGCAAGGAATTGATTGAAGCCCGCAACCATGCAGACTCTTTGGTGTATTCCGTGGAAAAGAACATCAAGGAATTTGGTGATAAGGTGGATTCCGCTGAAAAATCCAAAATTGAAGACGCAATCGCCAAAGTCAAAAAAGCGTTGGAAGGCGATGATCTGGAAGCAATCAAAAAATCTCAGGACGACCTGATGAATGTGTCGCATAAACTGGCGGAAGCCATGTATGCCAAAACCGCCGGTGCAGGACAGACAGGTACGACTGGCGGAGCAGGAACAGATTCATCTTCATCGGGGAAAAAGGATGACGATGTCGTTGATGCGGATTTTGAAGAAGTGAAAAAGTAGTCTTTTCCTTCATTCCATTCCCAAAAGCCCGACGGATGTCCATCCGCCGGGCTTTTGGCATTTTTCTCCTGGATCTGTTTCTGCGAAATAAAAGAAAATTCCTCTTGACAGACACAACTCTATCTATTAGCATAGCAACCATTGCCCAGGCAATTAAATATTCGCAAGCGGACAAATATGGAAGAAAATAATCTGCCGGAACTCGATAATTTGCTGCCTTTTCAACTATACAGGCTGGGAAGATTGCTGAGGCATTATTTGCAGCAAAAACAACGGGCTCAAGGATATGAGTTTACACCGGAACAATTCTTCATAGTTTACCGGGTCTATTCCAAAAATGGATTGTCACAAAGAGAACTGGCCGATAAAGTTCTTCAGGATCATCCTAATATTACTCGTCTTATTGACAAACTGGAAAAGGAAGACTTCCTGAAGCGCGAAGATGATCCCCATGATCGCAGAAATTACATTGTCCGGCCTTCGGCCAAAGGGCGGGAGATTTTCCAGCAAGCCATCCCTCTGATCCATGAAGAACATAATAAAGTTTTAGAGGGCATCAGTGAAGAAGAAGTAGAAATCATTCAAAAAATTATAAAAAAAATTGAGCATAATCTCCGGATGTAATGGATTTCCTCTCATTGCCCGGCAAAGGCTACAGGAACAAATCCTGTGAATGCTCTTATAATAACCATAGGCATGGTAAATCATGAATAAGAAAACCGCGATCCTTGTTCTGCTCTTCATTCTGGGGGTTTCAGCATGCGACACTTCAAAAAGTTCAGTGCAGCAACCCGTTCCTGTTGTGGTCAAAAAAGCGGCGATGGGCAATGAGAAAGATGATTTTTCGTACAGCGGAACCATTGAAGAATCGGAAACACACCCGCTCAATTTTTCCGTTCCCGGCATTGTTGCAAAAGTCCTTGTTTCAGAAGGAGATACCGTCAAAAAAGGACAGGTGCTGGCCACACTGGACAGCACAAACTATAAAAACACCTACGACGCGGCGCTGGCCACCGCCCATCAGGCTGAAGATGCGCACAAACGTCTGTCCCGTATGTACAAAAACGGAAATCTTCCCGAAATCAAATATGTTGAAATTCAGACCAAGTTAAGACAAGCCATGGCCGAAGCGGCAATCGCCAAAAAAAGTCTGGCAGATTGCCACCTTTACGCAACCACGGGCGGGATCATCGGGAAAAAAACGCTCGAACCGGGAATGACGGCAACTCCCAACATGACATCCGTGACCATCGTAAAAATTGACAAGGTGTTTGCACGAATTCCCGTCTCGGAAAATGAAATATCCGCGATGAAGAAAGGACAAAATGCAAATATCGTCATCAGCGCCCTGGGACCTTCCATCTTTAAAGGAACGATTGAGGAAATCGGCGTTATGGCAGATCCTCTTTCCCACACCTATACGCTGAAGGTCGGAATCAATAACCCGGATCATCTGATCAAACCAGGAATGGTGTGCAGTGCAACCATTGCCAACACAAAGGATAAACGCAATCTGGTGGTCCCCGGCGAAGCCGTGTTGGTGGATGAAACGGGCCGCAATTTTGTCTATACCGTCGATCCATCACAAAACATCGCCCGCCGAAAATTCGTTAAAGCCGGGAAAATTGTCGGGACAGGAATTGAAGTGCTTGAAGGGCTTCAGGCATCTGAACAAATTGTCACGGCTGGGCAGCACAAGCTGGTGGATCGTTCCCCCGTAAAGATGATCAATCCATAGGTCATGGATAGAATTCATGAAAACATCGTATCACCTTCTCGAACATCTATTGCGTTACAAACAGGTTCTCTTGATTCTCACCGCTATTCTGATTATCACGGGAATTTTCGCACTGGTGAAAATGCCGCGAGACGAATTTCCGGAGTTCAAAATCCGCCAGGGACTGATTATTGGCATTTTTCCCGGCGCATCGTCCCATCAGGTTGAAGAACAACTGACATCGAAAGTGGAAAACTACCTGTTTCGCTATCGTGTTGTAAACCGTTCCAAGACCTACTCGATCTCCCGTGAAAATGTCATGGTCATTTTTGTGGAGGTATCCGAAAAAGAAAAGGATTTGGACGCTTTCTGGGTAAAACTCCGTCACGGTTTGAACGAGCTGAAAAGAGAACTTCCGGCGGGCGTTCTTTCCCTTACGGCGGATAATGACTTCGGTAACACCTCGGCCATGCTTCTGGCGGTATGGTCCGATACCAGAACCTATAAAGAGCTGGAAGATTACACCAGACGGTTTGAAGACCACGTAAGAAGGATTCCGTCCGTCTCGGCGGTGAAACACTACGGTCTGCAAAGAGAACAGATCAGCGTGTATATTGACGACGCGAAACTGGTGCATTACGGCATCAAACCCTTGACCATTCTGGCAGCCTTAAAGCCGCAAACCACCATTGCTTACGCCGGAGAAGTGGATGACGGGCATTTTGTGCGGCCGATTCATCTTCCCGCTTCTTTTAAAACCGAACAGGACGTGGCCAACCAGATCATTTACTCAAGTCCCGGAGGCAGTGTCATTCGGATGAAAGACGTGGCTCGCGTCGTCCGGGAATATGAAGATCCGGATTCCCAGATCCGGGTCAACGGCAAGAAATGCCTGATTATCGCGCTGGAGATGCAAACCGGTACGAATATTGTTGAATTTGGGAAGCAGGTAAACAAGCAGATGCAACAGTTTTCCCGATCCCTTCCTGCGGACATCCGGATTGAAACCGTCTCCAATACCCCGAACGCCGTTGCCTCTGCGATCCATTCCTTTCTCAAGGATTTTGCCATTGCCATTGTCTCGGTGATCATCGTCACCATTTTGCTGCTGCCTTTCAGAGTCGCCCTTGTGGCCGCGGCCACGATTCCAATCTCTATATTGGCAACCCTGGGCATCATGTGGATCATCGGTCTGGATTTACAGACGGTTTCACTGGCCACACTGATTATTGTTCTGGGTATGGTTGTGGACAACGCCATTGTCATCATTGATAACTATGTAGAAAAACTGGATCATGACATTAGTCCCGCCCAGGCAGCCTCCCAGAGTGTAACCGACCTCTTTGGCTCGGTGTTTTCCGCCACCCTCATCCTGATTTTCTGCTTTGTTCCCAACTGGTTTTTCATGACCGGTATGGCGAAAGATTTTGTCAGTTCCATGCCGATGACCATTACGCTGGCGTTGTTTTCATCGCTTGCCACTTCGGCGGTTCTGGTGCCGATCTTAAGCTATACCTATATCAAATGCGGACTGAAAAACGATTCCCGCCAGGGAAGGAAAGCCGCCTTTCTGGCCGGCATCCAGAAATTTTATGACACCTGGCTGGAAAAGGCGTTTTCCCGAAAAAAAATCATTGTCATGACAGGCCTGCTGTCCTTTGCCGCAGGACTTGGAATTTTTTCCTTTCTTCCTCTGCAACCTTTTCCCAAAATCGAGCGCAACCAGTTTGCCGTGGAGGTTTACCTGCCTCAGGGCAGTTCCCTTGGCCAAACCAATGCCATTCTTTCCGACCTGGAAGCGACGCTCAGAAAAGATTCACGCGTCAAACTGGTCGCGTCGTTTGTCGGAACAACTTCGACAAGATTTCACACCCTTTACACGCCAAACGTCCCTGCAAAGAATTACGGTCAGTTGATCGTCCTGACCACGTCCAACCGTGCAACCGTGCAGTTGCTGGACGAGTACAGCCGGAAATATGAAAACCACTATCCTCTGGCACAGATCAAATGGAAGCAACTGGAAATGTCTTTCAGCAATACCCCCATCGAAATCCGGATTTCCGGAGAAAGCATCGAAACCATCAAAAAGATCGCCAATCAGGCGGCGGAGATGCTGCGAAACACCAAAGGCACGCTGGCCGTGCGAACGGATTATGCACAGGCCCTGCAGACCATCAATGTGGATATCAAGAAAGACGAGGCCGGCCGTCTGGGATATTCCAACGCCTCTCTTGGCTACGCATTAATGGCGGGAACCAGGGGATTTCCTGTCGCCACCGTATGGGAAGGAGATTACCCCGTTGATGTAAAACTGAAAATTGACAAAAAAATACGATCCAATGTGGAAGATATCCATAATCTGTATGTCATGTCGCCTCTTGTAGCCGCTTCGGTTCCTCTGCGTCAGTTGGCGGAACTGAAACCGGGATGGACGGAAGGAGACATCGTTCGGAGAAACGGCGTGCACACCATTACCGTCCGGGCGGATATTCAGAGAGGCGTTTATGCCTCAACCGTCCTGAACTCCGTGAAGCCCAAAATCGATCAGCTTCCTCTTCCCGACGGCGTCAGAATCGAATATGGCGGAGAGCACAGCGACGGCATTGAAATCATGACGCCCATGTATCACGCCATGGCCGTCAGCATCGCCATCATTTTTCTGATTCTGATGGCCCAGTTTCGCAATGTCAAAACCTCCCTGCTGATCATGCTGACCATGCCCCTGACCATATTCGGTGCGGCGGTGGGCCTTTTGCTGACCGGTTATCCCATAAGTGTCACGGCGCTGATCGGCATCACCGGACTGATGGGTATTGTCATCCGAAACGGCATTATTTATATTTCCTATGCCGAAGAGCTCCGCAAGGAACAGGGGCTTACCCTCGAAGAAGCCGCCATTGCGGCGGCAAAACGCAGAATGCGTCCCATCTTCCTGACCGCAGCGGCCGCCGCCGTAGGCGTTATTCCCATGATCCTCAGCGGATCATCCCTCTGGGGACCGCTGGGGTCCGTCATCTGCTTCGGCCTGATGTTCGGCCTGGTCCTTTCGCTGATCGTCATGCCGGTGCTGTATTACTATTTTCATCTGAAAGAATCTCAAAATCATCAGGAGAATGCAACTTTGTGAGAAAAATATCCTGTTGGATCATGATGATCCTGGCGCTTAGCTGCCAGCAGTTATTCGCTGCGCAAACCCTGACATTGGAAGAAAGCCGGGACATGGCTTTAAAAAACAATTACACCGTGAAAAACAGCCGGCTGGAAATTGATGCCTCTTTGGAGAAAAAGAAAGAAGTTTTTACGAAATTTTTTCCAAAGGTCGGCGCCGAAGGCATGATCTATTCGGCGGAAGACAATCTTTTAAACATCATGGACGCGGGAATGCTGAAATCCGGAACCATGGGAATGCTTTCGGCGGTTCAGCCCGTTTTTGCGGGAGGAAGAATTATTTCCGGCTACCGTCTGGCTTCGCTGGGTGAAGATGTCAGCAAACAGAAAAGCCGGGTTTCCGAAAACGAGGTGCTGTTCAAAACTGAAGAATATTACTGGCAAATCGTCTCTCTGGACGAAAAAATGCTCACCCTCGGAAAATACCGGGATTTTTTGAGCCGTCTGCAATTCCAGGCAGACGATGCCTTCGCCGCGGGACTGATACTGAAAAACGACGTTCTGAAAGTCAAAGTCAAAGTCAGCGAAGTTCTTCTGCTGCAGGCAAAAGTTGAAAACGGCAGGCAGGTCGCCTTAATGGCCTTTTGCCAGCACATCGGCATTCCCTATGATGCAACGTTAAAATTGGCCCCACCACCGGACGAAGCTGTTTCACCGCAGGCTTTTTGGGTCCATCATCCCGATGCGCTGAAAACAAGACTTGAATATCAATTGCTGGAATCGTCCGTGCGAGCGGAAGAATTGCAGACGAAAATCAAAATCGGCGAATATCTTCCCCAAGTGGGCATCGGCGTTGGGGAACTGTATATGAAATTTGATGAAGCGCCGCTCCGGTTCATGGGGATGAATTTGGGAACGGCCTCCGTTACGCAATCAACCGGAATGATTTTCGGAATGGTTTCCGTCCCGCTTTCGGGCCTGTGGGAAGCATCGCATGCGCTGGGCGAACGGAAAGTAAAAGAAAGGATTGCCCAAAACAACTTTCACCATCTCTCCGAACTGCTCCTGCTTCAAATGCAGAAAGCATGGCAGGATTTGAACGATTCCTACAAACAGGTCCGCTTAAGCGAGGAAGCAAAAAAGCAGGCCGAGGAAAATCTGAAAATGAATCAGGTCAGCTACGACAACGGATTGAGCACACTGACCGATTTGCTGGAGGCTCAAGCTGCGCTTCAGCAAATGAACGATCAATTGACGGATGCCAAAATGAATTACCAGATGAAAAAGAGCTTGTATTTTCAGGTAACCGGCCGATACCGTCATACCAGAAGCAATATGCCGGCACAAGATGAAACCATTGGTCTCTATGCAGACATTTCCCAGGAAAAACCAACCCGAATCATTCCCACCCCGAAAGGAAAATTAATCACTTCCTTTTAGACGGACAAGACGGCAGATGAACCGCTCCGAGAGGGAAAACCGGGTTGACTTTCCCCGACGAATCAGGATAAAGATCTTCTGCACCAGGCAGCAAGCATTCAATATCAAGGGTTTATATCAAACCGCTTTCAAAAAGTTTGTACACTGCCCGGATTCTTGCAGGAGGAATCAGAATGTCTGGTTTTCGCGTAAAAATATTCATTGCAACTTGTCTTGCCTTTTGGTCCATCATGGTTTTCCATCCGGATCCCATCGCCGCAAAGACAAAGACCGCCGCTGACCCCGCATCCTGTATCGCAAAACCTCTTGTAAATAAAGAGTATTTTCCTGCATTACTCCAGGCGGTCGATGATGCGAAGGAAGAGATTTGCATCGCCGTTTTTTCTTTTAAGGCTGGCATTCATCCTAAAAGCTATCCGGATGTGTTGGTCGAACATCTGGGAAAAGCGGTCCGAAGAGGCGTTCCCGTTTGGGTTCTTTTGGAAACTTCAGCAAACCGGGAGGACAGCCTCACCAAGCAGAATCTGAAAACAAAACAGCTTCTGGAAGAAAAAGGAGTGAAAGTATATTTGGATTCTCCCAGGAAAACCACCCATACCAAACTGGTCATTATCGATCGCCGTCTTCTTTTCATCGGAAGCCATAATTTCACATCCTCGGCCTTCAGACACAATAATGAAATATCCATTTTCATGGACAGGCCTGATTTGGCGCAAAAAGTCCGCGATTACATCTTGACGCTCATCAAGGAAGCACAATGAAAAAACATTTTTCCCGGACAATCACCATCGTTTTCTTGCTTTTTGTTTTTTTCTGGAGCCATGCCCAGGGAAACGCAGCATCCTCCACAGGCAAAACAGGCGAAAAGCCTATGTTATCACCGCAAAGCAAAATCATTCAGGACAAGGCGCTAAAGGATTTATGGCCGGCAACGAAGTCTCCGGTATCAAGCCCTTCTTCCGGACCGCTTATGCCCAATGCCATAGGCTGCGCTCTTCCTCTGACCGGACGCTTTGCCGATGCGGGAAACCGGGCTCTCGACGCCATGCTTCTGTCGGCGGATCTTTTCAATGTTCGCCAACCTTCACCCTGGAAAATTCTTGTTACAGATTCCGGTGGTACGGCATCGGGAATCAGAGATTCCATTGCCTATCTCGCGGATGTGGCCCGTGTCATGGCGATTGTCGCCATGACCGGCACAGCCGAAGCAGCGGACGCAGCACGAGAAGCCCAGAAAAGACGGGTTCCGCTGATTTTAATCACCTCTCGGGAAGGAGTAACTCATGCCGGCGAATATGTATTTCAGCACTTTTTAACGCCATCGCAGCAAACCGACGCAATCACCAGATACGCTCACCATCATTTCCATGCCGCCAGCTTTTCCATTCTTTATCCGCAGGATGATTACGGAGAAGAAATGGCCCGCCTTTTCCACCATAGCGTTCAGAAAATGGGAGGTCTGGTGGTAAAAGCGATTGCCTATCATAAGAACCAGGTTGATTTTACCAAACAAATACAAGAGCTTACGGGAATTTCACCTGCGGATTCGATTCAAAGTCCAGCCAACAACCGCCCTGGCTGGTCCGGTTCCTCTCCATTGGATTTTGAAGCTCTGTTCATTCCGGATTCTCCCCGCCGCGTGAAAAGCATTGCCGAACATCTTGCCTTTTACGGCATCAAGGACGTTCAGCTTTTAGGAACCAGCCTGTGGAACTCCTCCGAGTTATGGAAAGGAAATGTAAAACATCTGGAAGGATCTGTTTTTACGGATAGTTTTCTTGTAAACGGTTTCCTGCCGGAAACCAACGATTTTGTAGACGCCTACTATCTGGCTTACGGCCGGGAGCCGGACAATATCGACGCCCTGTCTTACGACACGATGAAAATGTCGCTGAATATTCTGAAAGACGGGCAAATCCGTTCTCGGGCGGCTTTTCTCAAGGCTTTTTCTGCTATTCAGTATTTTCGGGGCGTTACCGGACAGACATCTTTTAGCGGCGGCAGAGTCTCTCAAAAAGATGCTTTTATTTTAAAAGTGCAAAACGGCCAGATCGAGCAGATCAGGTAAGCTCTGCAGGAAAACCGCCATGAGGAAAAAGAATGAAGATTTTATTGACCAATGATGACGGGATTTATGCGCGAGGATTGAATACCTTGTATGAAGAACTCTCAAAAGAGCATGACTGCCTGATCGTGGCGCCGGAAATTGAACAAAGCGCGGTGGGACACGCCATTACGCTTTTCCGGCCATTGGTCGTGCGCAGCGCCATCAAAGGTGGAAAATTTTTGGGCTATGCCGTTTGCGGAACACCTGCGGATTGTGTAAAATTGGGCATACGGGAATTAGCCAAGCAAAAGCCGGAACTGGTGATTTCCGGCATCAATCGCGGCGCAAATTGCGGAAATAACCTCATTTACTCCGGAACCGTCTCCGCCGCCACGGAAGCGGCCATGATGGGCGTTCCCTCCATGGCCGTGTCTCTGGATTCCCATCAGGAGGCTGATTTTTCTTTCGCCGCCCGTTTTGCCCGAAAAATGGTTCAAATGATCCGAGAAAATAAATTGCTTCAGGAAAGCGCTCTGAATGTAAACATCCCGTGCCTTCCGGAAGAGAAAATTTCAGGTGTTGTCGTGGTCGAACAGGGAAAAATCAATTTTTTCGAAACATTTGAAAAACGAATCGATCCGCGAAATAATATTTATTACTGGATATCCGGAGAAACTCTTCCGGCGGAAAAAGATCTGCAAACCGACATCGGCGCTCTTTCTCAAGGCTACATCACCATAACACCCATTCAGTATGATCTGACCAGGCATGAGGTCATCGGTAAAATTCAGAATCTGTGCAAGGGGCTGGATATCGCAAATTGACAGGTATGTGAGACAGGAGGGTCGTCTTGACGTACGAAAAGCCATCCTATTGCGAACGGCAGCGTCACATTCTGCTTCAGAAACCTTGGAACCTAGAAAGATAAGTATTTAACAAAATAGCCTGACTTCGTTACTTGTTTATCAAAAAGCAAGAACAGGAGGTCGGCCATGATTTATGAAAGAATTCAAGGGATTTCACGCCCAGTTTTCTGATTGTTTTTCCCGTGAGGAGCCGCGGAAGAATTTTTATCAGTATATGGCAGGCC
>DAOLNX010000007.1:0-33778 GCA_035416785.1 Smithellaceae bacterium
CCTTTTTCTCTTTATCCAATACCTTTATGTCTGTCATCATTTACGGGTTCATAAAGAGTGGCGCAAGCTTTGTTCGAAGAATTTTGTGTTGTTGTTTCCGCCAGCATACAGCCCCGAGCTGAATCCGATTGAACGTGTAAGGAAATTGACGCGGCGCTTGTCCGTTCATAACCGGTACTTTCCAATATTGAGTGATGTTCTCAAATCGGTCGAATCACAATTTGATCGTTGCTTGTCAACAAAGAACGACAAACTATGTGTCATATAAGACTATAGTACGGTAATTTATCATGATGCTGAATATAGCATATAGAAACCAATATTTCAGGACACTAACCCCAATTTCGTCCCTTATCTTACCTTTTTCAATGGCCTGACCGTTAACTTACACGGCCCTTGCAGAGCGGGTCGATACAACCTCACCGACGATGACGACTATCAGCACACCGACGATGATCGGCAGATTTACCCTCACAAAATCTTGTCCTGGTTGAATAAGTAGGATCAAAATGGCGGCAAGGACGAATATTCCCGCAAAGAAGGCCAGCAGAAACACCAACCACTCGGGGCCGGGTACCTTGAAAAGCCTGAGAGCGCTCTTGTCTTTGTTCCGTAAAATTACAAAAGCCGGAAACAACATGAAATTTGAAAACAGTTGAACGATAAGACTGAATGAGACCGTATGCCAGAATAGCTCGGCCGCATTCCTGGCAATTAATCCATAGATAATAATCACTACTGTAGAGATGATTCCTGACATAACCGACGCCCCCAGCGGGGCCATGTTCCTGTTCATCTTTCCCAGAATTTTTGGCAGGTCCCCGCTGTTCGCGGACTCGGCGATGGTCCGATTCATCCCCAGATTCCATGCGATAATCCCTGCAAAAAATGCACTGGAGATCAGCAGACCGACTGTGACCGTGATAAAGGGTTTTGTGATGTTGTCATCAAGGGCATTCGTGAATACATGCAGCACACCGCTGGCCACATTGATTTCTTTGATAGGAATAACAACCCAGACTGAAAAGGTTGTCATTAAATACAGAGCCGCGATCACTAACGCGGATAATATCAGTGCCCGGGGAATGTCTCGTTCCGGGTTTTTCATTTCACCGGCAGCCGATGAGACAAGCTCGCACCCCTGGAGGTTGTAAATGATCATCGGGATGAAAACGAGCGCCGCGTTGAGGTTAGGCATCATGTCCGCCAGGTTGATTTGATTGGCAAGGCGTCCGTTTCTCAGAAAAAAAAGTGCCGCAGTGGCGATCATTCCAACTACAATGAGAAGTTGCGCGATGGATCCTATATTGGGTATCCATTTTGAAGTGTTCAGGGAGCACAGATTGATGCCGACGGCGATCCATATCATCACAATGCTTATAGCGATCTGCTGCCAGAGGGTGATGGCGGGACAAAAGATATGACCGAAAATGTCCGCAATGGCGATATAGATGGCGGGCAACCATACCGGCAGGGATATCCAGTAATACCAGATGCCGCGCGCCGCCCACCGGGGCCCCAGCGCTTTTTTAATCCAAACGTAAAGTCCACCCTGCTCGGGATACGTCGAGCCCAGCTCCGCGGCAATCAATCCGGAAGGTATAAAATAACCGGCAAGGCATAGCAGCCACCAGAAGATGGCCGATGGACCGATAGCGGCGGAGGCTGCAATGGCCTCCAGACCGAATATCGCGCAGAATGTAAAGAGTACAAGATCTTGGAATCTCAACACCTTTTTTCTTTCCATCTCATCTTCTCCAATATGCGCTTGGCGACGTCCTTAAATGATCGAATTGAAAAGATCGCCATTATTTCGTGAAAACAGGTTGAGGCCTTCTTTTGATCTACTCTTGTTGCAGGCTTTCTGGATAAAAATTGATAAGAACTTTCTTTTTTGTTTGAGTATATTGGGACGGGAAATGAGTGTCAAGAAGATTTTAGGCACTGTGTCAATGATAAATAGAAATGTCCGGTTGATTACCCCTACAACGAAACATAAATAATTTTCTCGAATTCGCCCAATTTTCGTTTTCGATGAGAGATATAAACCCTGTGTTTTTTTATTTGTGTCCATGACACCAGTTCAATGAGATCATGAAAATCAAAGACCTTCATAGACAGAACAGCACCGATGAGCAACTTAAGTTGCGATAGCGTAATATCTGGTGCTTTTTCGCCCAGCCGAATTCTCATATGACAGAAAAAAAATGAGCCAGCATGCAAGTCAGCATATGGTGTCGCCATCCCGGAAATTTCCTTACCTCGTAATGATCCGTTCCCAGATTAGATTTGGCTTCCTCAAAACATTACTCAATAGCCCATCGTACCCCAGAGAGCCAGACGAATATTGTCAAACGTGTGGATTGGTTGGCGTTCGAGATGAAATAGGATTAGTCGCGTCATCCCCGATCGTTCTGAGAACAACGACACATCGCTCTCGCGGGAGCAGAGGAAGTATATGGAAAATGAAGGAACTGTCGTTCATTGCGACAAATACAGCAAGGATCAAGAGACATTCTCCACATTGGAATGGATGGCGGCAATAACTTGATACGGGGTGTTCGCACATACACAACCATTGCGATCTGATGGTCAGATACTAAGGTTATTACAGCCATGTCACACAAGAAAAGCGAAATAACCGAAATGGACGACGGCATTCCTTGCATTTTTGAACCATTAGAAAACAAATCGCCAGCTCACAAAAATAATTGTTGATTTTAATATTTAATTGGATTAAATTAAAGCCATTCAAATTATATTTGTACGGCATGTTGTTAAGAGCCCTTATTTTGGCAAGTCTATTCAGGAGGTAATACTATGAAAAAGTTCATGTTGCCACTGGTCATGCTGCTTGTTGTTTCCAGCATTGTAATGTTTATAGGTTGCAAGGAAGAGGCTGTTGATGATCCTGTACCGATTGATAACAGTGCTCTTGACGCTCAAGTAAAGGCAGCAAACGGTTCATCAGCAGGAAACACCTATCTTGTAGGAACTGGCATCTACGACATTACCGGACCGGCAGCAGAAGTCGGCATGATGGGATTTGCTGATGACACACAAAAGGATGCCGGCATCAGCATGCGTCTTCGATCAAGAGCATTTGTGGTCGGTGACGGGACAAACCGGATTGTTTTTGTAAGCGCCGACACATGGGCAATGAGCCAGATGGCAAAAATGAGAATCGGAGAAAAACTTGCCGCCGATCCAATCATGAGCAAGCACTACAGCTTAAAGAATGTCTGTGTCAGCGCAACCCACACTCACTCAGCTCCTGCAGGCTTCGACGGATATTTTCTTTATGATACTGTTCCAAGGGGATTTATCAAACAAAACTTTGATGCAATTGTAAACGGCGTGTATAATTCAATCGTGCTTGCGCACAACAACGCAGAACTGGGAAAGATTCTCGTCAGCAAAGGAGAACTCCATAAAGCCGGATGGAATCGTTCACCCCGCATGTACGAAAACAATCCGGATGCAGAAAAAGCGTTATACGACAGCAATACGGATAAATCCATGACCTTGCTGAAGTTTGTCAACCTTTCAGGCGCGGAAATAGGCATGGTCAACTGGTATGCCATACACCCCACTTCGGTAGGGGCAAAAAATTATCTGATCACCGGTGACAACAAAGGGCATGCCTCCTACTTGTTTGAAAAAGACAAGGGAACGAACTATCAGGCGGCAAAGACGTACGTCGCGGCGTTTGCTTTGGCGAATGCCGGTGACGTTACTCCCAATGTTCCCTTTACCGCTCATCTCGGCTCGGTTGAAAAAGCGATGGAAGCGGCAGAAATCAATCGCGCAACAGCCATCGCCGAGGGTTTTCCCTGGCCGGAGGCAAAAGGCGAAGCAGACATTGAGCAGAATCTGTCGTTGAAATTGAGTGCCACCAGGCAATACACCAAGGCAAAAGAATTGTATAACGCGGCGACTGAAAACTTGAAGGGATCGGTTGATTTTCGCCATGAATGGATTGACATGAGAACCCTTTATGTCAAATCCCAAGGTGTAACAACTTGTCCGGGAGGCATGGGTGCATCTTATTCTTTCGGGAGTCCAGCTGAAAATCCAACACCTTTTCCTCTTTTCCCGGAAGGCCTAACAGTTGACAATATCAACTGGAGCACTGATTCTGAAAGCGCATTTCTGGTTAATTTCCTACCCGGAGTGATCAGCATCCTGTATCCGGCCGTTCAAAGCGAAGCATACAAAACCTGCCAGTACCCGAAGCCGGTTATTCTTGCCACGGGCCTGATGACTTTCAGTCTGAAGAATATTCCCCTTACACCGCAGATTCTTCCCCTGCAGGTATTGAAGATCGGTAATTTGGCAATTGCAGCAATACCGACGGAAATTACGACTATGGCGGGAAGAAGAATCAAGAACACCTTGCTTGACAGTCTAAAACCCGTCGGCGTCACATATTCTGTTATCGCTAGCCATTCCAATACCTACGCTTCATACCTAGCCACGAAGGAAGAATACCAGTTACAGGGATATGAAGGCGCAGGGACATTCTTTGGCCCCAACCAGCTTGCAGCGTTCCAGCAGGAATTTGCCATGATGTGTGATGCAATCGTCAACGGTAAGGCTGTACCGGAAGGCACCGCTCCTGCGGACATTACCGGTGATACCGTAAATTTCACGACAGATGTCGTGTTGGACGACAAACCTTCGTCTGTTGAATTCGGCAGTGTTTTTAAACAGCCGGCCAAGTTATACAAGAGAGGTGACATTGTCAACGCTGTATTCTGGGGCGGACATCCGAGGAACAATTTGATGACCCAGAAAACCTATCTTGAAATTGAGAAGGTCAACCTCGACGGAAGCACAACGGTTGTTGCCAGAGACTGGGATCCGGAAACCAAGTATATATGGCAGCGCGACAGCGCAGCTTATTCCAAGATTACCATTGTATGGAACACCAAAAATGCGAAAGTAGGAACATACCGCATCCGCCATTTAGGTCATTGGAAATCCGTGGGCGGTGTTATTACTGCATACACAGGAGAAACACACACATTTGTATTGTTATAAGCTTGTTTGAGCTTCTACGAAAAAATAGAGTTATCACAAATACTGCTGTTTCACAGACGCACACCACGGAATCCTTTTCAGTCCGTGGCGTGCGTATTTTGGGCCTATGTCCACTCGGATTTATACCACTTGTATTCAGATAGAATTACTATGCCGTCATATTGCCCGCTTCTTGCACATATTTCATCCGTTTTTCGGATATTCCTTTCTGCCACATGTAAGAGGATAGATAGTAACCATGAATGAAAAAGGGAGGAACAAGGACATCATGGAAAACGTTCATAGGCTCGATGAGCAGGATATCAAACCCGCAAGAAACATTGTTTCCAGGATGAAAGGTTTCATTACCGACCGCTATGCGGATCATAGCTATCTGGCTCAACAACAGGCCTGGTACCTTTTTGTAGTGGGCATCTTGGTAGTTGTCATGCAGGTCATGACTTGCATCGCACTGATCTCTGCTTCCGGCACTGAAGCACGGATTAATTTTGCCGGCTCTATTATGACTCTGATTGTAGCCGGATTCGCCCTTTTTCTCATCTTGGGAAGAAAGTACAAGATTGCTGCCTTACTTGCTCTGACGATTATGAATATTAATATGACAATTGTGTTTGCAGCAACTTTTTTCTATGGCAAAAACCTCTATTACGGCTTTACAACCAATACCTATGGCGTCTTTCCGCTCATCGTATTTGGAGCCCTTTTCTGTAAACGAAAAGCAGTCGTCCTGACAGCCATCTGGTTTGCCGCCGTCTTCATTGTTTACTTCATCATGGCCAATGGTAAAGTCAGCAAAGATATGATTGATGCCATGGAGATTGCGCTTCCCGAAATCATCATCAACATGGTGATCGTCTCTGTCTTCTCATTTCTGCTGATGACGGTCATGGCGCAAACAACTTCCAACCTCGTCGAATCCGTTTCCAATGTGCGGGAAGCCTCTAGGAAACTTATCCAGATCGCCGACCATGTGGACATCTCCAGCAAGGAATTGTCTGAAGGCGCGGCCGGTCAGGCCGCAGCTATGGAAAAGACTTCCGCTTCATTAAAAGAAATAAACCATAGAATCCATAAGGATGCCGACATTATTACAGGCGCTCAAGCACTTATGGAACAAACGGAAAAAACGGTTCAGGCTACAAATAAAGCTTTAAATAATTTGAGACAGTCCATGGAGGAAGTCAATGAAGCCAGCATCAAAACGGCGCGGATCATTAAGACAATCGACTCGATTGCTTTTCAAACCAATCTGCTGGCCCTAAATGCTGCCGTGGAAGCCGCCCGTGCCGGCGAATCTGGTGCTGGATTCGCTGTCGTTGCAGACGAAGTCAGAAATCTGGCCCGCAGAAGCGCCGAGGCATCCAAAAGCACTCAGGAAATTATTGGTTCCAGTATCGAGAATGTTAAAAAAAGCGTAGGACTGGCCATTAATTCTGATGAGGCTTTTTCTACATTCACAAAAGCATCGGCAGATTTGGGCACGCGCCTTAGACTGATCGCAAAACATGCTCAGCAACAGGCCCTGGGAATTGCCGGAATCGAAAGCGCCACGGATGAAATGAATAATGTGATCCAGAATAATGCCACAAGAGCCGAGGAAACGGCAGCCATATCATCGGAGCTTTCGTCAATGTCCAGCGAGATTGAAATATTTGTCGCCAGGCTCGACAAGCTTACGAAGTGAAAACGATTGATCCTTCGGAGCATATGCATCTTGTAGATTCTTAATGGGATTCATGACAGGTTTTTTATCACATGGTGGTAAGAGCAATAAAATTGAACAACCAGATACTGTAAAAAGCATTTGAATCGATATTTAATATTCTACTTGCAATAATCAATTATTCAAAGGAGGAGTCAACATGAAAAAACCAAAAAGCCAGCCGATTTTTGACACAAAGGATTTTCCGATCTGCGTAACCCGGATGGGTTTTATGGAAGGACTGGGTGTTGACATGGAAGAGTTAAAGCAGAAGCCCATTATCGCCATTGCCAATTCCCAGACCGATATCAACCCGGGGCATATGCATCTGAAAACAATCGCAGAACGAGTCAAAGAAGGCGTGCATGCCGGCGGTGGGATACCAATGGAATTCAATGTTCCCGCCCCATGTGACGTGTTGACGGAGGGGAATGACGGAATGCGTTTCATCCTGGCTCAGCGGGATTTAATTGCCGACATTATCGAAACCCATTGCCGCAGCATGCTCTATGACGCGCTGGTGATGATCGCCAGTTGCGACAAGATTATTCCCGGCATGATCATGGCAGCGGCAAGGCTTAATCTACCCACGATATTCATTACCGGCGGGCCCAGCGCTTTCCAGATCAGGTTCAATCCCCAGAGAACAAACAGCATTTCCAACGTGGATTATGATGATCCCACCCGCAAGGCGGAGACCATTACTGTGGCCACATGCGGCTCATGTGAGGTAATCGGAACGGCTAATACGATGCAATGTCTGGTCGAGGCAATGGGCCTCACAATTCCGGGTTCGTCCAACGTTCCAGCCTTTCATTCGAAGAAACTCCTGCATGCCAGAAATGCGGGCAAACGGATTGTCGCAATGGTTGAAGAAGAATTGACCATACGGAAGATTGTGGATATGAAGGCACTTGAAAACGCGCTCATGGTCGATCTCGCCATCGGCGGCTCGACCAACTCCGCCCTTCACCTTCCGGCCATCGCGCACAATCTTGAACTTGAATTTCCCCTGAGCAAGTTCAATGAATTCAACACAAAAATACCCACGCTCTGCAAACTGATGCCCAATGGTCCGCACGGCATGGTTGATTTTTACATGGCCGGAGGCGTTCCCGCCGTTATCAAGGTTCTGGCCGATGATATTCACACGGGCGCCAAAACGGCTATCGGGATGACCTGGGCCAACTTGATGCCACTCCTTACCGTCAAGGATCCCGATGTGATCCCTGAAAAAAAGAATGCTTTCCGGACCGAGGGAGGCACGGTCGTTCTTTACGGCAATCTTGCACCGGAAGGAGCAGTCATCAAGCAGTCGGCCGTTGCCGAGGATATGCTGACATTTACGGGTCGCGCGCATGTGTTCGAGTCGGAGCATGATGCCCTCGCAGCTTTGCGGGAGAGAAATGTTCACGAAGGCGAGGTGCTGGTCATCCGCAACGAAGGGCCGAAGGGCGGCCCCGGCATGCCCGAAACCCTCGCAGTAACGATGGGCCTCTCCTCTACGGGTATCAAGAGAGTCGGCATTATCACAGACGGCCGTTTCTCTGGAGGAACCGAGGGACCATGCCTCGGCCACGTGTCGCCAGAGGCTTATGAAGGGGGACCAATCGCCCTCGTGCGTGAAGGCGACAACATCACGATCGACATTCCCGCGAGGAAGATTGAGCTGCATGTCTCCGATGATGAATTGACACAGCGAAAGGCAGACTGGATACCCTTGAAAAGGGAACTGCCGCAGGGATTCATCCGCAGATACGTCAAATACGTGGGATCAGCCTCAAAAGGTGCGATTTTATCATAAAATGTTCGGATACAAACCGTGATGCCACTATTGTGTGAAGAAGAGATAATGCATACTGGATTCGGCAGTTGGTGCAAGGTTGTCCCACTGCCGAATCCGTCTTTTCAATTGACAAGAATGCTTTCTCGACCATTTGCCTTG
The DNA here is from genome assembly GCA_035416785.1 of Smithellaceae bacterium. Lineage (GTDB taxonomy): Bacteria > Desulfobacterota > Syntrophia > Syntrophales > Smithellaceae > UBA8904. The sequence continues at coordinate 8,691 of DAOLNX010000007.1, forward strand.
AATTCTCTCTTGATTTTGCAAAACTCATCGGCTGTCAGCTTGCGATAGCTCTGATCACCGCGCTGTCTGAAATAAATCTGCATGCTCGGAGTCTTTTCAATATTGAAATTCTCCCGTTTGAATGGCCTCACAATAATTTTCTGCGTATCGGTAACAGTAAATTTCTCAATGATGCGTATATAGTCGGGCATCCACTTGGGGTCCATCCCACCTTCTTTCTGTTGCTTCATAAACCAGGCATAAGCGTCATCAGGATTGAACACGGCGCCGTCCTTCAACTGAACCGTGACCATCACCTTTTCATCGGCAATTTCACAGGGAGCTCCATAGGCAATGGCACTGTCCACACACGGAACATTTTGCGCAAAGTTAAGAACATTTTCAGCCGAGAAATTTTCTCCGTCCTTACGGATCCAGTCATCCGTACGGCCGTTAAAAAACATGTAGCGCTTGCCATGAACCATCCTGACATGCCCAAGATCCCCAGAGTGATACCAGCCGTTGCGGAACTTCTGACTGGTTGCTCCCTGGTTGCCATAATATCCCTCAAATCTAAGATTGTTCTCACCTACTTTGCGGCAGATTTCACCAACTGCCTTGTCATAATTCGTGAGCGCTCCGTTGGCATCGACAATGCCGGGCTCACATTCACGACCTTCTTCATTCAGAATTTTAACGGAGGCGTCAACCTGGCCTACTGAGTCAATCGGGTCTCCCGGACGGTTCGCCGTGGTGATTACCGCTTCAGTAGAACCATAAATCTCGTAAATATGGTCCATATTCAGATAGCGTTTGAGTTTAACGCGATCATTCACAGAGGCGCCGTTGCCATATGCTTTACGGAACTTATTGCGGGGATCTTTCGCCAGAGATTTTTCAACGGCTTCGCCGCTGCCGTATTTACGTTCCAGAGCGTCAATAATGTAATGAAGCGGTTGGCCTACATAATTTAAAAAGACAACTCCGTATTTCAGCATGTCTTCTTCAAATGCGCTGGCAGAAAACTTTCTTTTCAACACAAAGCTGCCACCAACAATCATCTGGGGCAGAATTCCGATATACCAGGCATTGGAATGGAACAAAGGCATCGAAATATAGCCCCGCTCCTCTTTGGTGAGTTTAACGGCTCCCTGCACAACAAAACCCGCCCCGAACAATTTGATATGCGTACAGGGCACGCCCTTGGGCAGTCCCGACGTTCCCGAAGTGTAGATGACAATCACAGGGCTGAAGTTGTCAACTTTGACCTGATAACTTCCAGGAACATCCATTTTTTGCGCTTCTTCAACCGCTTTTTCCAGCGATTTGTATCCAGTCGATTTAAAAGGCTTTTCATCTTCCGCAAAATAGACATTTTCCGGTCGTATCACCTTTGAATCTTTAACAACATCAGCCACTTCCTTCATCGTACTGGCATTTATAATCAAGAACTTTACCCCTGCCTGTTCCATAACCTTATCCAGCGTCTCACCCCGGAATCCCGAGTTAATCGCAAACATGATCGAGTTGCTCAGACCTGCAGCCAGAGAAGCGAACATAAACTCCGAGTTGTTATCCATGTAAACGCCGAAAGCTAGTCTTTCATCCTTGCCCAGTTTGCCACTGTCCACCAGTTTCCTCCTTATACTGAGCAGGAAATGGGCGTATCGCCGGGCCTGCTGATAAACTTCGCGGTAAGTGTATTCGCGGCCTTCAAATATGAAAAACACGCGATCGCGCCTGAACCAGAGTAACCACATAGTTACTTTGATCATACTGCTGAAGTTAACAAAGCTAAAACCCCCTTGGATAAATGATTTCAGATTAATCTTCACTGGTTCACCCTCCTCAAATTGACTTATTGTAGCAGACAGAATTTCCTTTTGAGCTGCAGCGAGGATAGCAAGAAAGTTTTTCTGTGTCTTGATTATTCATTTATTGTATTTTAACAATTTATTTAAGCCTAAACCATTGCGCCGATCTGCCAAACAAACTGACACCAATGAATCCCCGGACTGTCAGCACATCGTTTTTTATCCACATTTTACATTTGTATATGTTGTTTTCATCAGGATCCAAGATCGTTCCTCCTGCGTACTCAGCGCCAAGTTCTTTATCAAAATTTCCGGTCTTTTTCATATCTTTCAGGAAAACCATGCCAACAAGCGGCTTATTTTTCAGCTCCCCCGTGCATTTACTGCAGACTTTATCAGGAGAATCCAGTAAAAGTTTAACAATCTTGCCATAATAGAAACCATTATTCTCGAAAATTTCTACATGGGATGCAACCTTTCCCTTGTTCACTCCCTGATCTTCTATCTGTTTCCACGTTCCGATAAGTGTAGCCGTAACTTCTGCTGTTGACATTGCATTTGTACAAACAACAACCAAAATAACCATCACAATAATTATCAGAACTTTTTTCATAATGTTCCTGCCTCCTTAATCATATTGAATAATAGACGCTGTAAGCATGAGGTAATTAACACTCTCGTAATATCCTGGCCCGTGCAGAGCATGAAAGAATTGCCGGCAATGCCACAAAACAAAGCGGCAAAAGGGATAAAGTTGCTCAATCGGATGCTCACAACCAAATGGCCTTTTCAGATCAAAATTTCCCAAAAGGAATGAGTGCTAACCTCAAATCTTCCAAGCAAAACATTTCTAGCCCCGGAACAAACATGAAAACCTTCAGAAGCAAGATGTTCCGTCGTGGCCGCCTGATTCCACTGCTGGCGCCTTCGGACAATACGGATTGCATATGATCCGACATCTGTTTCAATTCGCCATTCTTACCCCCGAAAAAATTCGGGAGTTGTTTATCACTGACAAGCGATTCTTTTAAAACGTGAGCGTCAATTTATTAAGAATAAGAAAATCATCTCTTAACTGATTGTTGGGATCCGAACCTTTAAAATAGTTGCCCGTGAAAAGATAGCCGCCGCCAAGCATATAACTCAAATTGTTGGTGATTTGATAAGTACCGGTAATATCAATTTCCCAACCGTATTCATTGGATACGGCATCCGTCGCCGTCATGCCAATAAACGGACCAAGCATTGAACCAAGTGTTTTGCTGTCCGCTAAAGCATAAGAGACAGAAGCGTTAATATCCAGCTTGTCGGTTGGACGCACACCCGCTCTGGCCTGGAAAAACCAAGTATTATACATTCCTGTGTCATTAAGGCCAAACGTCTTGGATACATCATTGGTAAACGTACCGGTCATATCGTGGCCGCCAATGTCGCCTGCCCAGTATTGACGCTCATTGTTAAACAAAATTAACGTCGGATTCCAGTCCATGCCGCCGGTTAAGAAGCCGCCTTTAATAACGCCTCCTTTCGTCATATCGCAATTTTTCCAATCATTACCGGCAACATAAGCAAAAGTACCGCCAAAGTAATACTGCTTTACATCAACACCCGCGTCAATCCAGCCAATCAGGTTATCAACCCGAAATTCTATTCCACCGGGATTATCATTCTTGAGGTTGCCCCACGCGTAATCCACTTCTGCCTGAACTTTTACAGGACCGACATTTGTAACAACAAATGGTTGCAAGACAAATACTTTCGCCAGCATTCCCATATCCCTGAAGTTTGCCGCGCGATAATATACTCCCAGTAAACCGGCCTTGCCGGTCTTCCATTCATACATTGCGACAAGCTGATATTTGTCCATATCGAAGTCACTGTATTGAGCATTGTTGATCGCCATTTTACTTCCATCCAACATTTTGATAATCTGCAAAGCACCGACAAATCCCTTTGCTTCAATCGCATAGGTCACAATTCCCTGCGGTCGTGAGGTATCCGAAAAAATTGTTCCCCATCCGCCATCATCCTGAATGCCGACCATGAATAATCCGACAGGAGATGTGTAGTCAACATAAGCCCAATCAAAAGCGATGTTTTCGTTTTCCGCCCTCGTTCCGGAGGAAACATCATCCGTAGCCGTTCCCGGCACACTTCTTGCCGCCCCCCAGGCTCGCTTCATTGCGTCAAAACGAGTCACAAACTTCAGTCCTGGAGACACCACAAAATCCATATTGACCCTCAGTCTTTGATAATAAAATGCGGTACTCAAGTTTTCTGTACTTACAGGTACTGGAGGCAGAGAAGCCCCCGGAGACGGTATATAAGGAGTACCGCCCTTCAAAAGGGTGGTTTTATCCAAATACATACCGGCTGCGTAGTAAGAGCCACCGAACTTAACATCAACAGCAAAGGCTGAAGCGCAAAGTGCCAAAACCAGCACCAGCACCATCGCCAGCAACATTAATCGCAATCTTTTCATTCTTCCTCCTCTTTCATTTAATTTTTTCATCAGGCCTCTGAAACGGAAATATTGAAAGACCTCGTCGCTTTTTCAACCTAAAAACCAATGAATTCAGACCTCTTGCACGCGCATTGATGATACAACTTGCACATGTATTTGATTAGTGCTATTAATTTAATAGCATTAGATTAATGCTATTAAATTATGAAGTCAATAAATATTTTAAATTTTTTACGCCATACGCAATAATTGTCGGAGAACATGTCAAACGCAGGAATATAAATAAATTGATATAGGAGGATATTTCAAAATGATGTCTCAATACGAAAATGCTAGAAAAGATGTACTGGATGCCAGCCTCTGGCTTTCCGATCAGGGGTATTTTGGTTCCCATCGGGGCTCCGGAGGAAACGTATCTGTTCGCCTCAATGAAAGCGCTATGGCCATCACGCCATCATCCGTTAAGTATCAAGACCTTACCAAAGATGATATTTGCGTGGTCGGATTTGACAACTCGCCCATTGAAATGAAAAGCGGCCTGAAACCGTCCGTTGAAACCGGGCTGCATAGCATCGTTTATCAGAAGCGACCGGATGTCAACGCCGTTGTCCATACCCATCAGGTCTTCGGCAGTATCTTTGCCGTGATCAATACTCCAATTCCCGCTCTTTTTGATGAAGTGTCTTTTTCACTTGGAGCAACTATCGAAGTCATCCCGTACGCTCTTTCAGGAAGTCCGGATTTAGCCGCTAATGTGGGCAACATGTTATCCAACAACGCCAATGCCTATATTATTCAAAATCATGGCATTCTGGCATTGGGAAAAAATCTGGATAAGGCCATCCTGCATGCGGAACTTCTGGAAAAAATTGCACATATTTACTGCATGGCGCTTTCCACAGGCAAATCCATTTGCACGCTTCCTCCATCGGTTACAGAACTTGCAACGATGTTGCGCAATGCCGATGTTCAGGCAGCAACGAAAAAATGAATAATCCTTAATTTTTAAGAGAATGAATGCTCGGTGCATCATTAGCAAACTCTTTAAGCAATGCTCCGAGCATTTTTCCGACATCAAATAAAATATCACCCGTTATCCGATCCAGTGGATCAAGCTTGGGAAGATTTGCCTTATTGAAGAGAATTCCGGCAGCGTCCGCAGAGCATCGGTTGGTTTGCGCCGCAGCATCCTGCTTACTGTTCTGATCCATTTGCGCAAAAACATCCAGCAATTCCGCGCCGAATTTTTCATAAACATGGTAAAATATAAAATTATGTTTTTGTCGTGCTTTTTTAATGTATTGTTGCAATCGGGCATCTGTTGAGACGGTTTCCTTTTGCCCCTCCAGCGCTCCCTCAAGCAGAGCGTTACCAAATAGACTAAAACCCTCACGGAACTTTCGTTCCACATAAATTTCGTAGCTCTGATGTATGGCGGAGACAATTTTAAAAAGATCATGTCTGGCAAAATATTTTTTTATCAGAAAAGAACCGGGCAGCGCTTTTACATGAAAGGGATGACCCAAGTCGGCAAGATAATGTCCCGCACGGGATAAGTAACGCCAACCCCAATAATCATTGCCGTTTTCAAAAGAAAGTTTGGCCAGATTCCTGTGAATGCGGAAGGATTGTGGTGCAATACCGTAGGTTGTTCCTAGAATTTTGAAGTGCATATGGCGCCATCCATGAGAGCCTCCCGTAATCTTTTGATTTTTGTGAAGATTCAAATCGTAATCCGGATAGAGATCAGGCTCGGTGCTGTAGATGACAAAAATTTTCCAAGGCTCGATGGTTTTCCCGGTCGGCACATGATGAGAATAATCGCCATTTCGTTTTTTATAATCAAAAGACCTAAGCAAGTCGAGGTGGCGGAGCTCCTGGTAGCTCTCTTTGTATAAATCAACATGCTTGGCTCCCACAGGCCATTGTTTGTAGTTGAAATCCATCTTTGATTTTACCGGAACCTGTGGCAGCGACATGACTTCGTTTGCTGCTTTTACGGCAAAATAGGCAATGTATTCGTGTGAAAACCATGGCGCCCAGGCGAGCGGCATATGAGGATCGTCATGCAGGTAGTAATCCAATTTCAATAAATCCTTTTTCTATTTTTGGCTTTTGACGGATAAAAAAGCCGGACGGGCAAAGCATCAACCCGCGCCGGCCTGAAACAATCTTAATTTGATTAGACTTTAAAGTCCGTCTTCTTGCCCCATACGCCAAGCGCAACACCAAGTTCTTCATGTTCCTTGGCATATTCTTCCAGTTTGATGCCTTTGATAGCCGCATCAATGGCCTGTCTTAGCGCACGGGCGCCTGCTCTCGGTCCCTGGGGATGAGCATGAATACCACCGCCGGAACCGATCATAATGTCACGTCCAAGGGCATTAACAATGTCGGAAACATTGGCAGGTGTTATCCCCCCCGACGGCATGGGCATGGTGGCTTTCAAATTGCCCATGGGATAAATCAAGTTACGGACCGTATTCATGAAACGTTCATGCATATAGATACCCTTGCCGCCCAGGGAAAAGGGCAAAACGATGGAGTCCGCGCCGCATAACCGGGGAACTTTGCCGAGAATGAGCGGCGAAGAAATCCCCTGATTGGGCGCCATGTAGTAGGCTCCCGCCACATCCATGTGAGCCAGAATAGGCACATTGATTGCCGGATCGTCAGCCAACGCACGCATCGCTTCCGGGCCGACAGCCAGATAGTTGACCATCATGCCGTTTACTCCGGCATCAATACAGCGTTTTGCCAGATCAAACATCCTCGGAAGTCGGTCTGTGACATTTACGGTGTAAATCGTGTGCTCTCCAGTCTCCTCATAGACCTCCTTCTCAATTTTCATGTAGGTCTTTACTCTTTTTACCGCATCATTGTAACGCATGTTGGCAATCAGTTCGTCGTCTTTGATGACATCGCAACCGCCCAGCGCCGCTTCCCGAAACAGCCGCGCCCCGACTTCCAACGGATAGCCGCTACAGGGCTTAATCATGTTGTTCAGCAGAGGCCTGTCTTTCTTGATCCCAAGGACTTTCCACCAGCCGTCCGGACCGAATTTGGGGCCATTGTACTGATCCAGCGTCGCTTTGGGAAACCGGATGTCCAGCAGTTTGAAGTTGGGCACCATGGAGATGTTGCCAATCACCGCGGTCAGAATCATGGGCAACTGATCTTCAACGTTGGCCGCGGGAAAGGCAAGTTGCATAACGCATTGCCTTTCCGTAACTTCAGGCGGTATCCCGTGTTCATAGTACGGAACTTCATAGACGCCGATAACTTTTGCGACGTGACCGGCGCGAATTTCGGGAGTTTCACCGGGAACGGGCACCCATGTACCGGTGGTCTGTTCAATGGCCAGAATCTGGCCGACTAAGGAAGCATCGTAGGTCTTGTCGCCCTTGAGCCAGTAGGTGGCAATTAAATGGTTTTCCATGTCGATGCTTTCGGGAATTGCAATAGGTTTGTCTGCAAAAGCATCCATCGTTTTTTTTACATCTTTTTCATCTTTTCCTTTTTTCTTTTCAGCCATAGTTTTCACTCCTTAATGGTAATATGGTAATCTCTTGATCCTTGTATTAACGCCTTGGTATCAGTGAAAGCAGATACTCCCAAATCTCCAAAGTTTTCTGCAACGCCTCTTCATCATGCTGCATGCAGGTGTACATTCGGGTGCCGGCCAATGTGCATAATCCACGGGCCATGGTTACAATCTGGTAATCGTCCGCTACCTGCTTTCGCGCGAAAATTTCCATAATGGCATCCGGTTTGCTCAAATCTATAGAAAAGAATGCCGTGGTCATGTAATGCATAATCGCTCCGAAATTATAAACGAAAAACCCCAGATCGGGTCGTGTGGCAAAAAGATCATTAAGCGCTTGTGTCAGTTTGTTCCCATAAGCAGTTGCTTTGGCAACGGCATCGTTTTCTTCCATATACTTCAATGCATAATAACAGGCAGCCATCGAAATGGGATTTGCCGCCAGTGTTCCTCCGACAAAAATCTTATCTCCCATGCTTCCCGTACAGACTTTCATGACATCTTTTCTACCGGCCACCGCACCCGATGACGGATAGCCGTGCGTGATAATTTTGCCCAGAACGGTTATATCCGGAATTACATTGAACAATTTTTGAGCGCCACCCATATCCATCCTGAAACCAGTAACCACTTCGTCGAAAATTAACAAAGCGCCATATTGATCGCATAATTTCCGTATGGTTATATTCCAGTCGGGATGGACCGGATGCGCGCCTGATTCACCACCGATCGGCTCGACCATCACACCGGCAACGCCGCCTTTATCCTGATTGTCCTTAAAAGCATTTTCCAGAGCATCAAAATCATTCGGTGAAACATCAACAACGTGGGAAAAACACTCCATCGGAATTCCTTTGGACTCAAAATTGGCGGTCCGGGGAATATGGACAGAGTAGATCATCTGATCAGACCACCCATGATAACTGCCGCCAATTTTGATGATCTTTTGCTTGCCGGTAAAAGCCCGCGCAATGCGTAATGCGGCCATATCCGCCTCAGTACCTGACTGAAGGAAACGAACCATTTCCACACCGGGCATGTGTTTGATAATTTGCTCCGCCGCTAAAAGCTCGTATTCCGAGGTCAAGCCGGTAGCCGGTCCTTTTTCTCGAATAATATCAATAATTTTTTCATCCAGTGGCTCATAACGGTGACCAAGCATAATTGGAGCGCCGCACATTAGATAATCAATGTACTCATTGCCGTCCACGTCCCATATCTTGTAACCTTTACCGCGATCCATCGCCAGAGGAAAAGGTTTATTCTGGCTTAAGTTGTGCTGGACGCCGCCGGGAATCAACATTTTTGCTTTTTCAAAAATTTCTATTGACCGTTTGCACCGTTCTGCGTAACGTTTCTGTTCGGAAGCAAGAACATCCTTTGGAATGGGTTGAACCGGTCTCTCCAAAAGAGCGTCTTTTCTTTTCATGATTTCTGCATATTCCATAAACCTGTATCCTCCTGATTAATAATGTTGATAAATGATTATATTGAACACACGCCTTCTTTGTTCCTGTTCATGCGTGCGCATGCTTTTTTCTGGGAATTGTAGTAATTAACAAATTCCTTAAACAATTCATCATATAACTTTCGATTATCAGGGTTGGGCAGATACTCTGCCTTAATTTGGATGTATTTGGGGATATCCTCCAGAGTGATATATTGAAGGGCTATTGAGGCAAGAAATGCCGCACCTCTGACGTTGGAGGAGATTGGATCCTTGAGCTGACGGATTTTCCTGTCGAAAATGTCCGCAATAATCTGCGACCAAATATCCGAATTTGCTCCGCCGCCAATAAAGTTAAAATATTCAAACGATCTACCCATGATTTTTTCCACAGGAGCAATCAACCATTTTGCATTGAAAGCCACTCCCTCAAAAATCGCGCGTAGAATGTCCGCCCTGTTATTTTCCAGGGAAACATTGAAAAGAGAGGCTCTGATATGACAATCGTCAATCGGTGAGCGTTCTCCGTAAAGCCACGGAGTGAAAATGACATTGTTGGCGCCTGCCGGCACCCGTGAGACAATTTTATCCAGAACTTTGAATATATCAGGCGCGTTTTCCTCCTGCATCAGCTCATCCTGGTGATACAAAACATTGTCTCGTATCCAGGTCAGGCATTTGCCGGCGCATTCCTGCTCGGTAAGAATCATATAACGCCCGGGCACGGGACTGGGGAAAGAGCCAAAATTATGGGCAATATCGGTCTTCTTGAAAGGGACATGGGCTGATATCCAGGATGAGGTGCCGATGTAAAAATGGCCTTCAAAGTCCCGTACAGCACCGGAACCTACTGCCGCGGAAGGAACATCCGGGGTGCCGCCGATAACGGGAGTGCCTTCTTTTAATCCCAGCTCTACGGCTATTTCCTTTTTCACGGAACCAATAATATCAATAGCCCGGATGAGATTGGGTAATTTTGAACGTTCAATCCCCACCATTTTTAGCAGCTTGTCCGAATAAACGACTTGTGACGGATTTCGGTTGTCTGTCACCCAGTGCAGTAAAATCGAATCATAGGTAGCGGCAAATTTGCCAGTAAGCCGCAAATTTATATAATCTTTCGGGTCAAGAAACTTGTAGGTTTTACGGTATAAATCAGGGCAATTCTTTTTCATCCACAAGATATGGGCAAGTGAATCTTTGCCTGAGTGCGAGGGGGCGCCGCCGGTCAGCTTCAGCCAGGTGAGCATTTTCAATAGAGGATAGCCTTCGACTTTAATCAGGCCCTGCATGATATCCTTTAATGGTTCGGCTCCTCTGCTGTCCATCCAGATAATGGCATTCATCAGATGTCTGCCTTCCTGATCCACGGCTACCGTTCCCGACCATTGCGTGGTTACACTCACGGCAACAATATCCTCAGGTGAAACATGGTTTTTTCTCATTACTTTTTTCGATGTGGACATAATGGCGTTCCACCATCCGTCAGGATCCTGCTCGGCACCACCATCCGGAAGCAAAATAATGGGAGTGGCTTGAAACTCATTGTCCAGCACTTCGCCATAAATGGAAATTAAAGCCGTTTTGGGACCCGACGTTCCCAAGTCAATGGCCAGAACATACTTGTTTTGATGTTTCATGGTTATCATCTCATCTCAGAAGGAAAATGCGCGCACAATGCCGTTGAACATCAGCCGGTAACGCAACGCATTGCGTTTTCAATAATGATCTTCAGCATAGCGTCCTGGTCATCGGTGACTTGAGAAAACGTGCCGCTGTTATGCAGCGAAATAATGCCGTGCAGTGCGCTGAAATTCTGTAAAGTTAATACTTCAGGAGCCACCGACGGTAAATCCGGCCTGGTTTCCCGGTATTCCTGAATAATTTTTACGGCAAGAAACAGGACTCTCAATGAACTTCGGAATTCATCGTCAGATAATGCTTCCTGAGACGTGCCAACATAATCACTGTGCTGGCGGATGGGTCGGTTAAACATAATGTCATAAATGTTGATATTGCGCAGGCCGAATTCCACAAAAGCGAAAACAAGATTCTGATAACGCGCAAGCGGTGTATCGGACATTTCAACAGCTCTGTTGAGATTTTCATAAAGCATAAGATACGCTTTCTTGTGTATGGCAATCAGGAGCTCATCCTTATTGGCATAATAATTATAAATGTTAGCGGCAGTCATTTTCATTTTTGCGCCGATTTTGGACATGGACAGGCCTTCATATCCGTTTTTAACAAGAATTTTAAAAGCTACATCAAGAATGTTGTCCCGGACCGCCTCGACTTCCTCATCGCTTCTGGTAACTTTAGGCATTCGTTCAATATATCCTTTTATAAATTTAATGGTATTAAATTAACCTTATTCATAAAAAAAGTCAACGGATATTTATCCATTATCTGTTTTAATCATTTTGGACTCACCAAGTTTCATGGTTAGCAAAACGTTGATGAACATCATGAGGATAAACAAAATCATGGCCGGCGTTTTTGAGGAACCCTCCTGCGTGAGAATATCCATGCCAAAAACATAAATAATTCCTGAAATCTGGCCTGCAAGCATGATCAATCCCTGCGACGTGGCCTCAGGGGCAGGATAACAAATTTCAGCGCTGTATTGAAATCCTATCGGTCCGCCCGCCATCAGGAAAAAGCCAAATACAAGGCTGGAGATCATTAAGCAGGAGTAACTGGCGGCAAAGGCAAGACCCGTCAAACCCGGAATGGAAAACAGCATCGTGATGACCAGAAATATCTTTCTTTTCTGCAACTTGTCGGATAGCATCGGGATAAGGGCAGCGCCAAAAATTCCACCAAGCATCATTGCTGCGCCAATCATGCCTGCTTGTTCAATATTAAATCCCCTTGGCCGGATAATCTGCTCAACCCAGGTTGTTACGGCATTGAATATCCCCAGAACGCTAAAGAAAATAATCAAAAGAAAGATCATATCACGTTGCTGAAAAATATGCTTTATCCCCGCAAAAAAAGAGATCCGTTCATCATGACCATCAAGACAGGGAGGTGTGGGTGGATGTTCCTTATTCAATATTAAAAAGACCGCTGAGCCAAGCAAGGCAGCAACACCGTAAAACATGAGCATATTTTCCATGCCGTACTTTTTTAAAAGGTAAGGGGTAGCAGCCATCGCAAAAATAATTCCAACAAACTGCGCCAGCACACTGATACCCACTTGGGTTGCACGCTCCGACAAGGGAAACCACCGGACACCCACTTTAGTGACGGAATTCAATACAAAAGGCTGACCAAGTGCAATTCCGATTTGGGCAAGAACAACCATCTCATAGCTTGCTGCATAATATCCTTTCATAAATCCGAACACACCCAAAAGGCAGGCGCCAATGCCGATGCCAAACCGAATCCCTTTGGTATCGACAATATAAGATGCCGGAATAGATACAAAAATATAGACAATCATAAAAATCAATGAAAGGAGATCAATTTTAATGGCAGGAACTCCGTAGTATGCAACAGCTTCACTCGTTATGGGCGCAAAAGTAATCCACTGCATTTGCATCAGTGCATTGAGAAGAAAATACACGAAAAGTATCACCCAGCGATAGCCGTAAACTTTAAACTCTTCCTGCGCCACCTTGCAAATCCTCCTTCGGCGGGATTACAATAAAATGTTTCAAAAATTTGCCAACATTAATTTAACCCCATTAAATTATAATCAGACAATTAAGTCAATAAAATATTGACAAATATTTATGATCAATTTGTTCTTGTTCAAAGAAATGGACTGTGGAAGTTTTCGTTATGCCGAAATTATTTACTTTTTTCTCTTTTCACGTAACCGTCTTTCCCTCACAACGCGTTTTCTCTGGGTAAGTCTATTTTTTCCGTCTTATCTATATTATTCGCCATAAGCCGCAATGACGACGCAATTTCGGCCCTGTTCTTTAGCCATGTAAAGTGAGCGATCGGCTCTCCTGATGATATCCTTGCCATCTCGACACACGGAGGGATCGGCAATAACCACAGCGCCGATGCTCAGCGTGACGGAAATATCCGGACAGCCTTCAATGACAATGTCGCGAACGGCTTGAGAGACGCGATCTGTCACGGTTTTAATCCCTTTTTCATCGCAGTAGCACAACACCAGTGCAAACTCATCGCCACCATAGCGCGCAGCGATATCGTAATTGCGCAGTCCCTGTGAGGCGGATATCTTACGCCCGGGCATGTCTTGAAGAGCATCCGCCGGACGCGAACTGAGAATATCCGCCACCTTTCGGATAACCTGATCACCCACGAGATGCCCGTGATGGTCATTTATCTGTTTAAACCAGTCTATATCCATCATGGCCACGCAAAACTTATACGATTGTCGACCGGCCAAATTGACCGTCTCGGCAAGCTTTTTTTGAAAAGCCGCGTGGTTGTAAAGTTTCGTCAGACTGTCGCGTTCGACCAACTCGGCTAGCATTAGGTTTTTATTTTCAAGTTTTTTGTTAATGGACAAAACTTCATCGGCCATGTTCTGGATTCTGACTGTGCGCTCGGCAACTTTTTCTTCCAGTTTGACGTTCATGTCTTCAATTTCGAAAAACAAGCCGACAAAGCGGCGCAGAAGCGCATAGTCCATCATGAAAATAATGACCAGAAAAGCATATTCTGCGGTATAAACAAAGTTGAACAGCTCCGCCCCGATAAGAATATCAGCCACAGACGATATAAAAAATATGCAAAAACCGATAATCAGGGGCAAGAGGTCTGTCCGGCGCTCCCGGATGATCAGAGAACAGATATAGACCATAACAATAAATAAAAAAGCGTAAAGTATATTCATCAGCACGGCTGGCCGCGCTTCGTAATAGATGACGCTGAAAAAGTAACCGCCAACCTCTCTGACAATGGGATCATCCAGCGAGAAGAGATGGTCATTAAAAACAATGCCCAGGATAAACATGACTGCCATCATGATGCAACAGGATGTCATTATCCAGTCTTTCTTCCGTCCGACCAGATAGTAGGTAAAATATAAAAATGAGACAATGCTCAGTTGAATAGTGAAATACTGGCACTTCTGCCAGAAAATGCCCGAGGAAACCGAAAAGGAATTGTATAGGCCGACACAGGCGACATCATACATGCCAATGGAAAAGCATATCGCGGCAAAATAAAAGTTCATTTTGCTTTCTTTTCGGATAAAATAAAAAAACAAGTGGTACAGCCCGACATAAAAAGCGATTGCGCACATCAGGATAACCGGAATAGAAGCGTTGCTCATCACCAATCCTTTTCAAATGATTTTCAATGAAGTGCGGTAATTATCAGGATTTTAAAACAGAAAGTCAATATCATTTGATGGTTGTGTCATTTGACGGTTTGCCAAATAAGCATTAAAAGCAATGTGGTAGGGCAGGAACAGGCATTCGTCCCCTCAACGAAACAACTGGTGCAGGAGGGATCAAGCGAGCTCGGAATCCACTGCCGGCTCTCGACTGAAGTGTAAACCATGCCCCGCCCGTTTTCATTGCCCAGCGCGGCAAATGTTCCCTGCCCGGAAGTCACAGAAACCAAGGATGCCGGAATGCCGGATAAAACTTTGTTCCAGGTCAAACCGTCGGAAGAAGTAAAAATGACTGCTTTATCGAAACCATCTGCACCGATCGCGGCAAAAACCCGACCATTAAATGCAACACCATGTAATGAAAAGCCTTCCGGGATGCTGTTTTTACTCCAGTGCCGTGCATCGGGCGAGATTAAAAAGGAGCCACCGCCCATGACGACAAAAATGCCATTTCCGAATGCAATGGAAATATGGAGTTGCTCACCGCCAAACATGACAGCCAGAATCCCGTTTCCCACGACTAATTTGCGAATATCCCCGTATCCTACCGTAAACTCCTTCCAGGTTTCGCCATCTTTTGAAAGATAAAGGAGGATGCGGCTGTCATCGGATCTTCATCGTTCCCTCCGGGGTAATATCTCTTTGCTACTTGGCTGGTTTGATAGCACCGCGCCGTTACCCTTTGATGCAGGCAACCGCTTTCAGTCTGGCGGTTTTTCTGGCAATGCCTGCCTCATGAACAACCTGGACAACCGCATTCAAGTCTTTATAGGCTTCGGGCATTTCTTCTGCAAGAGTTCCTTTGCTTCCGGCCATCACCAACACACCCCGGTCGGCCAGTTCGCGGCTGATGGAACGGCCCCGGCTGGATTTGACTGCCTGTGTCCGGCTCATGACACGGCCCGCGCCATGGCAGGCGCTGCCAAAGGTCTCCGCCAAAGCCTTTTCCTGTCCGGCAAGCACGTAGGACCCTGTTCCCATGTCGCCGGGAATCAGCACAGGCTGACCAACGTCGCGGTAGCGGGCGGGAATGTCTTCATGGCCCGCCGGATAGGCCCTTGTTGCTCCTTTGCGATGAACACAGAGTTTTTTCTCAATACCCCCGATCGTAAAAGTCTCTATCTTCGCAATGTTGTGACATACATCATACACCAGACGCATGCCCAGCTCTCGCGGCGCCATCCGGAGCGTTTTTTCCAGAACCTCCTGGGTGATATGCATCAAAATTTGCCGGTTGGCCCAGGCGTAGTTTGCGCCGCAGGCCATGGCGGCCAAATAATTGCGTCCGCGCGGCGATGCCAGATAGGCGCAAGCCAACTGCCGGTCCGGAAGCTCTATGCCGGTTTCCTGCTGGTGTTTGACCATCAGCGCTAGGTAATCATCGCAAATCTGATAGCCAAGGCCGCGCGAACCGGTGTGAATCATGATGACAATTTGATCTTTGCGCAATCCAAATGCCTGCGCCGCTGTATCATCAAATATTCTTTCTACGACTTCGATTTCCAGAAAATGATTGCCGGACCCCAGTGTTCCCAGTTGATTCTTGCCTCGTTCCAGCGCCCGAGCCGAAACCTGCGCCGGGTCCGCGCCCGTCAGGCAACCGCCGTCTTCGGTTGTTTCCAAATCCTGTCCCGAGCCGAAGCCTGCTTTTACTGCCCATCTCGCGCCTTCTTCAAGAACTTTTTTCTGGTCCCGGACGGAGAGCTTTACGTGACCGGTCGATCCAACACCGGAAGGAATCTTTCCATACAAAGAATTGGTTATATCGGAAATTCTGTCCTTGATGTCCGAAAGCGTCAGGTTTGTAGCCATCAAGCGGCAGCCGCAGTTTATATCATAGCCCACGCCGCCGGGTGACACGACTCCGGTTTCCAGATCAAAAGCCGCCACACCGCCAATGGGAAAACCATAGCCCCAGTGAATATCCGGCATGGCCAGAGAATAATTAACAATTCCGGGAAGATGGGCAACATTGGCTACTTGCCGGATGCTGTCATCGTGATGGAGCAAATCACGAAGGCCTTCATCGGCATAGATGATTCCCGGCACGCGCATTCGGCCTGACTGTGGCACGAGCCAACGATGGTCATCCAGTTTTTCCAAAAAAACATCAGACATCGAAAATCACTTTTGCCCGCCAGGCGGATCCTGTCTTTTCAACGCATAACCCATGGTAGGTAACCGCTTTCACTTCCGCTTTGAGTGTATGCCTTTTAGGACTGTATGACTCAAACAACAATCTCGCCGTCAGTTTATTGTTGCTGACGGCCGCTATAGCACATAAAATGATCACCCTTTTTTTTGCGTTAAGTTCATACAGTAGCTCCCTTAAAAAGTTGACCAGCAAATCCGCGATATCGGAACCATGAACGGTTATTTTTTCTTCCCAAAGAACATCTTCCCGGCCGGTCACGGCCTCTTTTCTATCCAAGGAAAGATCCTGGAAGGCCCGGCAGGCGTTGGTAAAAAGCTCTCTCCGGGTCCGTCCATAAATCTCCACACCGATGTCGGCGGTATGGTCAATGAATTGATAGGCGATCATTTCAACCTTCTCCCAAACGGCGGATAAGCAAGAGAGAACCGTTCACGCTTGGTTAACGAAAATTAATCATCGCTCTGATCCGAATCGTCATCTTTTTCCGAATCCGGGGCAAATACATCTCCACCCAGCTCGACCGGAAAAAATTCTTCGGGCAAAGCTCTCATGATTTTCAGCGGCTTTACCGGAAAATATGGAGATCGTGCCGATGATGCCGCAGGAGTCGGCGTATTCCGATTTTCCGGCAAAGGAGTGTCCGGGTTTTCCGGGGCCGCCCCATCTGTCTGCACTTCCGGACCTTTTCCTTTTTTGCGGCGATGACGGCGGCGGCTTTTCTTTTTCGGAACTTCTTCGGAACCGGCGTTTTCCGTTTCAGACAAAGTTCCCGGATCTTTCGACTCCGCAGGTGAGCCTTCCTCCTCGTCTGACGATTGTGCCAGGGTTTCCTGAATCACACTGGCTTCCAGTGTCTGCTCCTTGATACACTGCTGAATTTCCAGCTTATCCCAAGCCATATCCGGCATTCCTTCAATATGGAGACAAACGCCGAAACTGGCTTCCAGCTTTAAAAGCTCGCTTCTCTTGTTATTCAGAATGTACAGGGCGATTTCATGTGGCAGGCAGACTTTCAGTTCGGAATAAATCCCTTTGACAGCTTCCGATTCAATTTTGCGAAAGGCCCCCAGGGAGGCATATTCCAGTGATGGGCGAAGTCCGGTACCCTTGCAATGCGGGCATTTGATATAGCTGATTTCCTGAATCGTGGATTGTTTTTTCTGGCGCGACAGTTCCAACAGGCCGAACTTGGAAATGCGGGAGAGCTGAATTCTCGCCCGATCAACGCTCAAGGCTTTTTTAAACGCTTTTTCCACATCCGCAATATGTTTTTTGTCAATCATATCAATGAAATCAATCACAATTAACCCGCCCAGATCGCGAAGTCTCAACTGGCGGGCAATTTCATCGCATGCGTCAACATTGGTTTTAAAAGCGGTTTCTTCAATATTTCTCTTGTTGGAACCACGGCCGGAGTTGACATCAATGGTGATCATCGCTTCTGTGGGATTGATAATGATGTAACCGCCCGATTTCAGTTCCACCCGTTCCTGGTAGATGACGCGGATTTGCTCCTCAAGGTCAAATCGTTCGAAAATCGGCACCTTCTCTTTATAGTTTTTCAGCATTCGCAGATGGCGCGGAGCCACCGCTTTCAGATAGGCTCGCATTTTGCGAAATGTCTCAAGGTCGTCAACCTGGATTTCATCAATTTCCTGCGTCAGGTAATCGCGCAATGAACGAACGCCGAAGTCTGTTTCCTGATACAGAAAAAAAGGCGCCGCAACGCTTTCTGCCTTTTTTTGGATTTCTTTCCAAAGTCTCATCAGAAACTGATAATCCCGCTGAATTTCCTGTTTGGTGCGATTGATGCCCGCCGTGCGGACAATAAAGCCCATGTCTTCGGGAACCTTGATCTGTTCCATCAGGTTTTTGATTTTTTGACGGTCTTCCTCACTTTCGATTTTACGGGAAATGCCGCCGCAGAGTTTATTGGGAAGCAGCACGACATATCTTCCCGGTAAGGAAATATACGATGTGAGCAGTGCGCCCTTGTTGCCGATGACTTCCCGAACTACCTGCACGATGATTTCCTGGCCGGGTTTCAGAACCGACTTGCCGCAGGAAGTCCCTGGTTCCTGTTCGGTCATGTATTCATGGCTAACGTCCCGAAGCGGCAAAAAGCCGTCCTTGACGCCGCCATAATCGACGAAAGCGGCCTGCAAGCCACGCTCAACTTTTAGAACTTTGCCCTTGTAAATGTTACCGGTGATGGGTTCGCGCACAGCCATTTGGATGTTGAATTCAATCAACTTTCCCTTTTCGTCAACCGTCGCCATGCGCATCTGTTCCTTATGCACCGCGTTGACGAGCATGATGTGTCTCATAATCTTTCCTTTTCGGCCGTCTCAATGAGCGCGTTTCCCGGCCCGTGGAATCACCGGACTGGACGGCGCCGATTTGCAGCCATTGTTTTTATAAAAAGGCGTTTACATCGCCTTTGCCAATTCTAAGCAGTTCGATATTGTCATCAACCAGGCTGATGACGCTGGACGGTTCGGGTTTGATCATTCCACCATCGATTATTAAATCGACGATCCGTCCGAAATATTCTTGAATAAGCGCCGGATTGCCCAAATCTTCTCCCTCTGGAGACTGGACGCTGGTGCTGATAATCGGCTGTCCGAGTTCACGGATCAGCGAAAGGCAAATCTGGTTGTCCGGCACACGAATACCGGTCGTTGGCCTTTTCGGCAGAATAATTTTGGGAACCAGGCGAGATGCCTCTAGAATAAAGGTATAAGGGCCGGGCAAAAACCTTTTCATCGTTTTATAGGCATAATCCGAAACCCTGGCATACTGGCTGATATGCTTCAAATCGGCGCAAACAAAGCTTAAGGGTCTCTTTTTACTACGCTTTTTAATTTCGTAAATTCTTTCGATGCCTCTCTTGTTCGACAGATCACAGCCCATGCCATAAACCGTATCCGTTGGATAAATAATGACGCCGCCGTCTTTCAGCACATCAACAGCCTTTTTAATGAGACGAATTTGCGGATTCTGACTGTTAATCGACAACACCATTTGAATCTGTCTTTCCCTTGACCAATTTCACGGAATCGTCATACCAGCAAATGAAACAATTAGCAACAACGCCGCCTTGGCAAATTCAAACCATTCCATTCCTGAGCGATCCCTATCCCTTTTGGCCCCGGAGATTCATTATCCCCATAGAAATTTATGGAATTCATCTCCTTTTCGGAGAGTTCCAACTTCAGCACGCCGCCACCGGGCAATATCTCCTTGACACATAACAAGCCGCTTTCTATACTGTATTTTGAAAAGTACCAAACACTACGGATTTTTCGGACCTGAAGCCTGAAAGGAACGCCTCTTTTGCGGACAAAAAACAACAAAACGCTTTCCGCGCTGAAAGAAAGCGAAAAAAGCGCACGACGAAATATTATTATCGATGCGGCGGAAATGGAATTTGCAACCAAACCTTTCAACCGGGTGAATATGCGTGATATCGCCAGAAGGGCAGGCATATCCCCTGCCTTGATCTACCGCCATTTTCCCGACCAGCAATCTTTGTTCGCGGAAGCCTATGTTCGTGGAGTCAGCGGAATTCTTGATCAAATGCGCGAAAGAATCGACCAGTCTCCTGACGGAGCCATCGCCGAATCCATTGAGGATTTCATTGATTTTTTTACCCGAAATGACCAGTACTACCGCATGATGATTAATTTTTTGCTGGACGGTTCTGTGGACCGCAACTTGTTCGACAAGCTCAACGTTCTAGAGCGGAAATTGCTCGGACACTTCGACGCCCTGTTTGAAAAAATGAATATTGAAGGAAATATCCGCTACCACTCGCACACCCTTTTTGCAGCGCTTGTTGGAATTGTGGCCACCTTTCGAAGCCATCCGGATAAAAATGAGGAAGACATCCTCAAGCATCGAAAAAGAATTGCCGCGAATCTGACCAGCATTTACACATCATACGGGTTACATCATAAAAAATAGCCCCCGGAAGAAACCTCCGTATTTTCCGTTGCGTTGAATGTTTCCAGGTGCCTGGAATAATTATGGATTATGAAAATCCGGTCCATGGTGCAAAATCGCTTGACAAATAAACAATGTTCCATTAAGTAAACAACGTTTACAAATCTTGAACTAGGCGGTTGATTATGGATAAAATAAAGCATTCTTCCCAGCTGGATAAATTTTTTAATCCGGCGTCTGTAGCCGTCATCGGCGCATCCAATTCACCTTTTAATCTGGGAGCGACAATATGCAATTGTCTGACGCATTATATAAAATTTCCCGGACCGGTTTTTGCTGTCAACCGGAAAGCAGAGGAGGTCAGCGGTTGTGCCGGATATTCGTCTGTTACCGGCATTCCCGCAGAGGTTGATCTTGCTGTGATCATCACGCCGGCATCCGTCGTGCCGGAGTTTGTGAAGCAATGCGGCGAGAAGGGCATTCGGAATGTCGTAATTGAAAGCGCGGGATTCTCCGAACAGGGCGAAGAAGGAAAAAATCTTCAGCAGGAAGTTGATTCTTACGCGAAACAATACGGAATACGCCTTCTGGGTCCCAATTGCCTGGGCGTGATGAACAATGTTTCCCGCTTTTGCTGCTTTTATGGCGCTTATGATGGCATTATGGAAGCCTTGAACAAGGTGGGCGGCGTTTCCTATGTCATTCAGAGCGGCGGTGTCGGTGTGGTGATTATCGAATCGCTTATGGATGACATTCAGGGAATCAACAAGATGGTCAGTATCGGTAACAAAACGGATGTGGACGAATCGGACCTTCTGGAATATTTCGACAGTGACAACACACAGGTCATTGCAATGTACCTGGAAAATGTGGCCGATGGGCGAAAACTCATGAAAACGGCCCGCCGGGTAAAAAAACCGATTCTGATCTTCAAATCCGGCTGCACGGAAGCAGGCGCTGCCGCGGCTTTGTCCCACACAGCAGGAATGGCCAATAACAGCGCCGTCTTCGACAGCGCCTGCCGGCAGGCGGGCATTATCCGACTCAAGTCGATCAGTGAATTGTATTCCCTGCCAAAAATGTTGACGGAAATGCCCCTTTTGAAGGGAAACAGAATAGCGGCTTTCACCAATTCCGGAGCTTTTGGCAGTATTGCAGCGGATATCATGACCGAAGCGGGGCTGGCGATACCGCGGCTGTCATCCGATACTAGGGAAAAGCTGGGGAAAATCAAAGGCGTATTCAACGTAAACAACCCCGTGGACATCGGACCTGCACCTCCGCAGGTCTATCTGGACCTCATCGACATCATTCTGGCGGCGCCGGAAGTGGACGGGCTGCTTCTGATGTCAAGTATTTGGCGGGATTTTGTGATTGACGTCATTCGGGAAGTCATCAACATGTGCAAACACCACGGAAAACCGGCTGCGATTTACACACCAAATTCAATTCAAAGAATTATCTCTGTGCGCAAACAGTTTGGCCTGCCCGTGTTTGATTCGATGGAGGAAGCCGTGCGAGCACTGGTAATTTCCCAGGAACAATTTGAATACTTGAAAAAAAAGGAGAAATAGCGTGGAAAAGATTCTACAAAAAGCCATTGAGCAAGGCCGCAAGAGCCTATCCGAGTATGACTCCAAGATGATTATCCAATCTGCCGGAGTTCCGATCACCCTTGAAAAACTTGCAAGTTCACGGGAGGAAGCGGTCGCGCTGGCCCAGGAAATCGGCTATCCGGTGGCTCTGAAAGGTTGCTCCGGAGCGCTGGCGCATAAAACCGAATTGGGCATCGTGAAACTGAACCTTACCAGTGCCGATGCCGTTCGGGAGGCTTATGATGATATCACCGGACGGGTGACAGAGATGGACGGCGTTCTGGTTCAGGAAATGATCAAAGGAAACCGGGAATTTGTTATTGGGCTTACCCGCGATCCCCAGTTCGGGCCCTGCGTGATGTTCGGAATTGGTGGTATTTTCACCGAGGTGATGAAGGATGTCAGTTTCCGCGTTGCGCCGCTGACAGAAGAAGACGCAGAAGAAATGCTTGAAGAAATAAAAATGAAAAAACTGCTGGGTGAATTTCGCGGCGCCCCAGCTGTGGACCGGCGTCAGCTGGTCCGGGCGCTTGTAGGAATAGGCGACCTGGCGCTGAAACATGAAGAAATTGCGGAAATCGATATCAATCCGCTCATTATTTTAAAAGACAAACCGGTTGCAGCGGACGCGCTTGTCATTCTTGCCGGCTGACGAAGGCCGGTAGGAAGATTTATAAAAAATACGGTTCGAACAAACTTTACCTGTAAGGAGAAAAAACCATGGCATCCAATTTTTTGTATTCAACCCGTGAACAGAAATTTATCTTGAAAGAATGGCTTGACCTGTCCAAAGTTTTTGGGTCGGGACGTTTCCAGGGTGGCTACAGCGTTGAGGACATCGATTCCATCCTCGAAAACGCGATGAAAATCGCCAAACTGTCGATCGCTCCCACCAGTGACGACGGAGATAACCTTCATGCGGTTTACAAGGACGGCAAGGTATCAACACCCGAATCCTACAAAAAAGGTTACTGGGCGATTCAGGAAAACGGTCTTGGCAGCAGCAATGCGGATCATTCCGACCCCAGTTCTCTGCCGCTTTGCCTTCTTGGCGCCACCAATGAATATCTGGCGGCAGCTAATGCCTCTCTGGGACCTTACGCTATGGCGACTACCGGATCAGCCGGTCTGATCCGCGACTTCGGCAATGAGAAAATCAAAAGCATTTTTTTGCCCAAGATGTTTTCCGGTCAGTGGTCCGGCACGATGGATCTGACCGAACCCAACAATGGTTCCGACGTCGGCGATATTATCACGAAGGCGACTCCCACCGATGAACCGGGTATTTACGCGATTACCGGAACGAAGTGTTTTATCACCGGGGGCGATCAGGACATCACCGAAAACATCATCCATTTAACGCTTGCCCGTATTGAAGGATGCGTTCCAGGAACCAAGGGCATCTCCCTGTTTGTTGTTCCAAAATACTGGCCGGACGCTAACGGCGAAAAGGGCGAGTTCAATGATGTGAATTGCGGAGGCATCGAACACAAAATGGGCCTGAGAGGTTCTGCAACCGCTATTGTGAACTTTGGCGAAGAAAACAAATGCCGTGGTTATCTGCTGGGAGAGCCTCCGGTTGACGGCAAGGGTCAGGGGATGGCCCAAATGTTCCAGATGATGAATGAAGAGCGAACGGTAACAGGACTTGCCGCTATGTCCGCAGCAACTGTAGCCTATCATAACGCTTGTGCTTACACGGCAGGTCGCGTCCAGGGCCGGCAGATCACCAATCCCAAGGCGGGCAGAGTTCCCATTATCAACCATGAAGACGTTCGCCGCATGCTTCTGTTTCAGAAATCCATCACCGAAGCATCCCGCGCCATGATTGCCTTTTCGTATTACTGCATGGACATCGCGGAGAACACCTCGGACGAGAACGAGCGGAAACTGGCCAAGGCCTACATTGAAGTCAATATTCCCATCGTCAAAGCCTGGTGTTCCGACATGGCCTTTCTTTCCATCTCGGAAGCCATGCAGTGTTACGGCGGATACGGCTTCTCGGAAGAGTATCCTATTGCCCAGCAACTTCGTGATTGTAGAATTTATCCGATTTGGGAAGGCACGAACTACATTCAGTCCATGGACCTCATCGGTCGCAAGTGGATGATGGCCGGAGGCCAGGTGTTTGCGACGTGGCTTGGCGAAATTGACAAGTTCATTCAAGACAACAAAGACCATTCCCTGTTTGGCCCTCAAATGGCCCTATTGGAAGAAGCGGTGAAGAATTACCGGGAAATCCAAAATACCATGGCCGGTTATCTGAGTCAGGGCAAGTTCGGAATGATTGGCTTTTATGCCACCCGTATCCTCCATGCCACAGGCTGCATTTACGCCGCAAAACTTCTGCTGGATCAGGCACTCCTCTGTCAGAAGAAAGTTGAGGAAATCGGCAAGGAACACTTTGAGTATCCCTATTACGCTGGCAAGGTATCCTCCGCCAAATTCTTCTGTCACAACCTCCTGCCCATTGTGGGCACGATCTTGAGGGTCATTCAGGAAGGCGATTCATCGGTTATGGAAATTCCCGAAGCGTCGTTTACCGTATAAATAAAATCCATACGGATTTCTCGGGGCGGAACCCTAAAATTCCGCCCTTTTTTTGTTTAACGGTTTGAAGACAAGGCGCGGGTTCTATGGAGCCTTCAGAGATCCTATATGTTTTTCTTGACAGGCAAGAAAACAAAAATACGGACCCTGAAACGACAAACCTGCATCAGCAGGTGAAAAAAGGACGGCTTTCAGAAAAGCCAGATATGGTCGAGTTCGTCTCCTGTATGGCCTTCGTTTTGTCGTTCGCGAATGATCCGGGCGGGAGA
>DAOLNX010000007.1:33878-50165 GCA_035416785.1 Smithellaceae bacterium
TCCAGTTCATCGGCCATAGAATATTTCTTTCTTCGTTTTACCGTTGCTATTTTGTCGATGGTTCCGCAACGATTTATTCCCACTCAATGGTGCTGGGTGGTTTTGAACTGATGTCATACACGACGCGGTTGACACCACGGACTTCGTTGATGATGCGGGTGGAAATACGCGCCAGCAGGTTCTGGGGAAGCCTGGCCCAGTCCGCGGTCATGGCGTCGTCACTTTGCACGGCGCGGATGGCCACGATGTTTTCATAGGTACGCTGATCGCCCATAATGCCTACACTTTTCAGAGGAAGCAAAACAGCAAAGGATTGCCATAACTTGTAATAAAGATGGGCGGCGCGGATTTCCTGAAGCAAAATGACGTCAGCCTTGCGCAAAACGGAAAGACGCTGAGAGGTCACTTCTCCGATAATACGGATGGCCAGGCCGGGGCCGGGAAACGGTTGTCGCCAAATGACATCGTCGGCGAGCCCCAGCTCCTTTCCGAGGAGCCGAACTTCGTCCTTAAACAGGTGTTTGAGAGGTTCCACCAGCTGAAGCTTCATAGTCTTCGGAAGTCCTCCGACATTGTGGTGCGACTTGATCACCGCACTGGGACCGCCAAATGCCGAACGGGACTCGATCAGATCCGGATAAAGCGTTCCCTGGGCCAGAAATTTCACATTTTTTACTTTGTGCGCTTCTGCGTCGAACACTTCAATAAAGGTTCTGCCGATAATTTTGCGCTTTTTCTCGGGATCGGTCACCCCTTTGAGTTTTTTTAAAAATATTCCGCCCGAGCGGGCAAATCGAAGATTGATTTGAAGGTGTTTTCTGAACATTTCGATGACGCGTTTCGCCTCGCCTTCACGCAGGACGCCGTTGTCCACAAAAACACACGTAAGCTGCTTTCCAATCGCCTTATGCAGTAAAACAGCGGCAACGGAAGAATCGACACCGCCGGAAAGCCCCAAAATGACTTTATCTTGTCCCACCTGACGGCGAATATCTTCAACCGCCTGGTTGACGAAGGATTTCATAGACCAGGATTTCCGGCAGCGGCAGATTTCAAACAAGAAGTTGGCCAGCATTTTCTTGCCTTCTTCCGTGTGCACAACTTCTGGATGGAACTGCAGGCCATAGAATTTTCTATGTAAATCTTCGGTGGCGGCCACTTCTGTATTATCTGTGGAAGCCGTGATGGAAAAGCCGGAAGGAAGCTCGCCGATGGAGTCGCCGTGGCTCATCCAGCAGGTCGTTTTTTTCTTAACGCCGGCAAAAATGCCCTTTTGCTTTTTGATGTTCAGTTCAGCAAAACCGTACTCCCGTTTCTTGGAGCCGATCACTTTGCCTCCCAGCGCGTCGATCA
This sequence comes from Smithellaceae bacterium, assembly GCA_035416785.1. Taxonomy (GTDB): domain Bacteria; phylum Desulfobacterota; class Syntrophia; order Syntrophales; family Smithellaceae; genus UBA8904. Next base: position 35,232 of record DAOLNX010000007.1, read on the forward strand.
TATACTGAAGGCCGTAGCAGATGCCCAAGACCGGTATGCCCAGATCAAATATGCCGCGATCTCCGCGGGGTGAACCTTTGGTATAAATGCTGGCTGGACCGCCGGACAGAATAATGCCCTCCGGTTGCAAATCCTGAATCGCCGCGATGGAAATGGAGGGTGGCTCAATTTGGCAATACACATGATGTTCGCGGACTCTTCTGGCGATGAGCTGGTTGTATTGAGAGCCGAAATCAATAATTAAAATCAAGATCTTTCCCCTTTCGCTAACAGATAAACAGCATTTCCCAGAATTTCGGCAGCGGCCAGATTTCATCGTCCACAAGATTTTCCAGCTCGTCCACGGATTTTCGAAGCTCATCCATCATGGGCTTGATTTTGACGCAAAGCGTTTCTGCTTTTTTCTGCTCGTCGGCAATGGTTTTTGCCGCTTCCATTCTGGCCTGCATGTCCTTTGAGGACGTATAGACACGATGAATCAAATCAAGAATTCTTTTTAAAAGATTTGTCTGAGAGGACAACACAGCGCCTGAACCGAGAACCTCCTGAACCCGGAGGATCGATTGCGCGAGTTTGCCCTGATAATCGATTGCCGCTGGAATTACCTGCGTCAGACAGAGATTGCCCAGACAGTTGACTTCGATTTCCAAATCCTTAATGTAGCGCTCGATGGAGATGAAATAACGTGCCCGCAGCTCGGCATTGTTGAGAACCTGATATTTTTCAAAGAGTTGAAGCGAGTGCTGGGTCAATAGGGCTTTTAAGGCGCCGGGCGTTGTCCTTTCGTTGGGCAATCCCCGTTTTTTTGCTTCCGCCACCCAGTCCTTTGAATAATTGTCCCCATTGAACAGGATGGGCCGAAGCTGCGAAATTTCACTTTTCAAGACTTCAAAAACGGCTTGATTGATTTTGACAGCCCCTTTTGCCCGGATTTTATCCGCCAGTTCATCAAGGCTTTCGGCCACAAAGGTATTGATGGCATAAGCGGGACAGGCAACGGATTGAGAGGAGCCTACTGCTCGAAACTCAAATTTATTCCCGGTAAAAGCAAAAGGCGATGTCCTATTGCGATCCGCGTCGTCCTTGCTGACTTGGGACAAAGAAGATATGCCCAGGTCGATGATTTCCTCGTTGGTGGCTTGATGCACGGTTCCTTTTTCAATATTATCAAGAATATGTGTCAGTTGTTCTCCTAAAAATACGGAAATGACGGCGGGAGGTGCTTCATTGGCGCCCAGGCGGTGGTCATTTCCATAAGTCGCCACGGTGGCGCGAAGAAAATCCGCATGTCTGTATACCGCACGGAGAATTGCAATCAAAAAGACGAGAAAATGGATATTACCCTGAGGGGTTTTTCCGGGATTGAGCAGATTATTGCCGGAACTGTCGGCAAGCGACCAGTTGACATGCTTGCCGGAGCCGTTGATTCCGGCGAAAGGCTTTTCGTGCAGTAACGCGGCCAGCCGGTGCTTTTTAGCGACATGCTTGAGGGTTTCCATAATCATCTGGTTGTGGTCAACAGCCAGATTGGCTTCTTCAAAAACAGGCGCGAGCTCGTATTGGCTGGGAGCCACCTCGTTGTGGCGGGTCTTAGCCGGAATGCCCAGTTTGTAGAGCTCTTCTTCCACATCATGCATGAAGGAGGAAATTCTCTCTTTGATGCTGCCGAAATACTGGTCTTCCAGTTCCTGCCCTTTGGCCGGGGGGGCTCCGATCACCGTCCGGCCTCCCAATACCAGGTCCTGGCGCCTGTAATAATAATCCATGTCAATCAGGAAATATTCCTGTTCGATTCCCAGATGAACCTGAACTTTTTTTACATTTTTTTCTCCAAGCAGTTTGAGCATGCGAACCGCACTTTTGTTCAAAGCACGCAACGAGCGCAGGAGAGGGGTTTTTTTATCCAGGACCTGACCGGTAAAAGAAATAAAAGCGCTGGGAATACAAAGCGTTGTGGAAATGCCGTTTCGCTTGATAAAGGCGGGTGAAGACATGTCCCAGGCTGTATAGCCGCGCGCCTCGAACGTGGCGCGGATGCCGCCTGATGGAAATGAAGACGCATCCGGCTCTCCCTGAATCAGCTGTTTTCCGGAAAACCTTTCGATCACCGCTCCCGGACCGCAGGGGTCGGCAAAAGCGTCGTGTTTTTCGGCCGTTGAGCCGGTCATGGGCTGAAACCAGTGCGCAAAATGGGTAGCGCCCTTTTCGATGGCCCATTCCTTCATCGCATGTGCGACGACATTGGCGGTTTCCTGATCCAGCGCCTTGTCTTCATGGATGGCTTCCATCAGTTTTCGATAGATGTCCTTGGGCAGCTTTTCCTGGATCACAGCGGAATTGAAAGTGTCTTCGCCAAAATACTGCGATACCGGCACAAATTTCTCTTTTTCAACAATGTATTGTCTTTCCGCGGCAAGCGTGGGCGTTGTCTTTTTCATGATCCGGCGTCCTTATTCCGAGATGATCTTCCTTACTCCAAAGGGCTTTTTTCCGCAAGCCTTTCAACTTCGGCGGGATCACTTTTCCCTGCGTTTTTCCTTTTGACATTTCCACGGCGATTCGATACTTTACAGACGAAAGCATGCAGGTACCTACAGGTCGTGCTTTATGTTCGCAAATTTTTTTGATGCCGGAATAGCGGGAATCCGTCCAGAACCGTATCGACCCAACCAGGTCGTTCATTTGCCGCCTGAAGAAATGAACCATGAAAGTACTCATTGTCGACGATAACAGCGCCAACCTGTATCTCCTGAAGAGTATCATGTCGGGACAGGGCTGGGAAGTCCTTGAAGCGGAAAACGGCAAGACTGCTCTGGAAACAGCCCGGTTGCAGCGGCCCAGTCTGATTGTTTCGGACATCCTGATGCCTGTCATGGACGGTTACGAGTTTTGCCGCATCTGCAAACAGGACAGCAGCCTTCAAGACATCCCCTTTGTCTTCTATACAGCCACCTACACGGAACCGGAAAACGAACGCTTTGCACTGTCGCTGGGCGCGGACCTGTTTCTCCTCAAACCGCAGGAACCGGATATTCTGATTTCGGCAATTCTTGAACTACTGAAAAACAAAGCAGAAATAACATCTGAAGCGTCAACGCCGCTTAGCGAGGAAATGGAGTATTTGAGGCTGCATAACGAAGCCCTGTTTAAAAAACTTGAAAAGAAGATGACCCATCTGGAAAATGCAGACCAGAAGCTGAAGAGACTGGAGAATCTTTATCGGTTGAGTTTTGATCAGGTATCGGATGTGATTTTCATCATCGACACGAATCTTACGATTTCCAGTATATCACCCGGCGTAGAAAAGATATTGGGCTATCCGCCGGCTGAATTCATCGATCGGCCGATGAGCGACTTCCGTCACATGTTTACTCCCGAATCGTTCAAACGCGCCGCCGCCAATATGGATCTGATTCTCAAGGGAAAAACCATTTCGGGAAGTGTGTATGAGTTTATCACTAGGGATAAAGCCTTAAAATACCTCGAAATCAGCGGAGCTCCGATTTTGAAGGATGGAGAAGTTGTGGCCATGGTGTCCGTCGCCCGTGACTTCACCGAACGTAAACTTGCCGAGGAGGCGGTCAAACTCAATGAGGCTCGGCTGGAGAGCCTGCTCAAGATCGCCCAGTATCAGGCCTGCTCCGTGACGGATTTGCTGGATTTTGCTCTCGAAGAAGCCATTGTCCTGACCGGAAGCAAAATCGGTTACATTTATTTTTACGATGAAGAAAAGAAGCAATTCCAGCTCAACGCGTGGTCGAAAGAGGTCATGAAAGCGTGCCGGATCAGCAAGCCTCAAACGGTTTATGATCTTGAAAAGACAGGGATATGGGGCGAGGCGGTTCGCCAATCCCGCCCCATCATGCTCAACAATTTTCAGGCACCTCATCCGTTGAAAAAAGGCTATCCCGAGGGCCATGCGCATCTGTACCGATATATGACGATACCGCTCTTCAGCAAGGAAAAGATTGTCGCTGTTGCCGCCGTGGCAAATAAGGAAGAGGATTATACAGAAGCGGATGTCCGACAACTGACGTTGCTGATGGATGCAGTCTGGAGGATTGCAGAACAGAGGAAGTCTGAGGAAAAACGGATCAGAGCCGAAGAAATGTATCGAAGTATTTTTGAAAACGCACAGGAGGGAATCTTCCAGACCACTCTGGATGGCCGTTATTTGAGTGTGAATCCGTCTTTTGCCAGGATGTTCGGATATGATTCTCCGGCAGACATGATGGAAAGCGTTACCGATATTGGAAGTCAGCTCTATGTCGATCCCGGAGAACGCCAGAGACTGAAAGAACTCCTGATGCAACAGGAGTCGGTTCAGGATTTTGTTGTTTCACTCTACAGAAAAGATGGCAGGAAGTTCTGGGTGGCGATTAATGTCCACCTGGTCAGAAATCAGGAGGGAGATATTCTTTATCTGGAGGGAACCAACGAGGATATTACGGTTCGATGGGAAGCAGAGGAAAAAATCCGCAAACTTAACGAGGAGTTAGAGCAGAGAATCCGCCAGCGAACGGCTGACTTGGAAGCAGCCAACCGGGAGATGGAATCTTTTAGTTATTCCGTATCTCACGACCTCCGTGCGCCGCTTCGAAGCATTGACGGCTTCAGTGAGATGCTTCTGGAAGATTATGCGGACGTTCTGGACGAACAGGGCCGGGACTATCTGGAAAGAGTACGCGCCGGCGCCAAGCGAATGAACCTGCTGATTGAAGATTTATTGAACTTATCCAGAGTAACCCGACTGGAATTTCAGGCCGAAAAGGTCGATTTAAGCGCTGTGGTCAAAGCTGTCGCGGAAACCTGCCGGCAGGGGAATCCACAACAAACGGTGGATCTGATGATTCAGGAAGGGATTTGGGCGCTGGGTGACGCGAATCTGCTTAAGATTGCCATGACCAACCTGCTGGAAAACGCCTGGAAGTTTACCGGAAAAATCGATCAGTCCCGGATTGAATTCGGATCAACCGATCTGAATGATCATCCTGTTTTCTACATTCGTGACAATGGCGCGGGCTTCGATATGAAATATGCCGCCAAGATGTTCAACGCCTTTCAGCGTTTTCATCATACGAATGAATTTCCGGGCACGGGTATCGGACTGGCAACGGTCAAAAGGATCATTGAACGCCACGGCGGCCGGATCTGGGCCGAAAGTGAGCCGCAACAAGGTGCGACGTTCTTTTTCACCCTGCCGACCGATGACAGGCATGGATAGCCTTCTCTTTGTCGTGATCAGCCGCGCGCAAACTACCATGTGTCGATAAAACGATGCAACGAACCGCTTTTTGTTTTCTTTTCGGGTATGGAATTCAACCCTCCGATAATCCATTTGCGGGTCTGAGCCGGATCGATGACGGCATCAATTTCCACAAAAGCTGCCATGTTGGTTGCTTTTCCCATTTCATAGGAAATATTCACCATGGAGTTGAAGACTTTTTCACGCTCGGCCGGATCGGCAATGGCTTCGAGTTCCCTTTTGTATCCTGCTTTCACGGCACCTTCAAGACCCATGGCGCCGAATTCTCCGGATGGCCAGGAAGCTGTGAAAACTCCCTCGTGAAAACCACCCTTGGCCATCGCCATTGCGCCCAATCCGTATCCCCGACGCAAAATTACTGAAAAATACGGCACGTCGGCCTGCGCACCGGCAACAAACATCCGGCAGACGCGGCGGACCTGTGCCTGTTTTTCTATCTCGGGCCCAACCATGAATCCAGGGGTATCGCAAAGAGACAGCACGGGAATCCCATATGCGCTGCAAAGCCGGACCATCCTCGCTGCCTTGTCCGCGCCATCCGCTTCAATCGCTCCGCCTGCATGCATGCAATTATTGGCAATCAATCCCAGGGGCCTTCCTTCCACACGAATCAATCCGGTGATCATGCACCGGCCATATCGTGGACGAAGTTCGAGAAATGATTCGTCATCGGCCAGAATCTTAATAATTTTGCGAACATCATAGGCGCGTTTCCGGTTTTCGGGAATCATGTCCCGAAGCAGTTCCTGGTCGGATGCCTGCCACCCGGAAAGAGGGCCCTGGAAGTAAGACAGATATTTTTTCGCTGTCTGAACAGCGGCGTCATCATTTTCTACGAGCAGATCAACAACGCCGTTTACCGCCTGAATTTCCATCGGTCCGATGTCCTCCGCTTTAAAAACCCCCAGGCCGCCACCCTCGATCATGACCGGACCGCCCATGCCGAGATTGGAGTTTCGCGTGGCAATAATCACATCACAACAGCCGGCAAGAGCCGCATTCCCGGCAAAGCAGGGTCCGGAGACAATGCCGATCAGCGGAATTTTTCCGCTCAGGCCGGCAAAATGGCTGAATGTCATGAGATCAAGCCCAGCCACCATCACGCTCATCGCATCAACATCTCCCGGCCTTCCTCCACCCCCTGCGGCAAAAAGGATCAGGGGAATCTCCAATTCATGTGCCAGCTTCAGCATTCGGTCTTTCTTTTTATGATTAAAAAAGCCCTGCGTGCCGGCCAGAACCGAGTAATCATAGGCCATGACCAGGCAGCGGGATCTGTCCGGGCCAAATTGAGCACCGTTGACAGTACCGATTCCCGTAATCAGGCCATCCGCAGGCGTTTTTTTGATCAATTCATCAATCGGTCTTCTTTGCCTTTGGGCGGCAACAGCCAGAGCGCCATATTCCATGAAACTGTCCGGATCACAAAGATCCATCACATTGGCCCGCGCGGTACGCCGGTTTTTTTCATGAAGTCGCTTTACGGCTTCAGAACGCTGTTCATCGAGTCCAAAAGCGTGCATTTCGGTCACATGGGCAAGATCAGGCCGAAGCGGTTTTGTGGTTTTGGAATCGTCGGTAATAGACATGATGTTTTACCTTCCTTTGTATAGTTTGATAGAAACCGTTTCCGAGGGCCATTTGATCGCGGAGCTTACCGGTCCCCGGCGGATGAAATCACTCCCCTGTTGATGGCAATCTGCATCATTTGTTCGAAACCGTTTGCCGGGGGAACCCGACGGAGCGCTTCCGGCTTTGCCTCCAGACGGAGCGCATCCGATGGGCAGGTGGTAACGCACAGTCCGCACCCGATGCAGCGGTCAGGATTAAGCTGTGCGACTCCATCCTCATTCATGGTCAGTGCGCCCATCTGACAGCGATCCAGACAGACTTCGCAGCCGATGCAGTCCTCCCGGGTCAGACACGCCCGATAATTTGAAAAAACAAGCTGTGCCGGTTTGGAATGCTTCTTTACGGCGCCCAGGACAACACAGCAGTCACCGCAACAATTGCACATTCCGGAAGGGTTTTGCGCGGTGGCAGGTTGGGTCACCAGCCCGGCCGCTTGCGCCTGCCTCAAAATTTCAACCGCCTCTTCCTTGCTGACCAGCCTTCCCATCTGGTTATCAAGATAATATCGCGCCATGGATCCGAACATCATACAGTTTTCGTCGGGTTTGCCACAACCCCTGCCCATGATTTTTTCCCCCTTGCGGCAAAGGCATTCGGTGACGGCAATCGTCTCATTCTTCATGATCATGGCGACGGCATCGTCAAAGGCGGCGATGTGATGTTCAGAAACCATGGACTTTTCTATGGGTACCGTGCGCAAAAACATGCCTTCCACATCGGTAATGGACTTGTTAAAGGCTTGATTCAAATACTCTTTCAACAGCATGCCCATTTCCGGGTCCAATTTCTTTACCTGAAACTCGATCAGGCCGTGCATGAAGGGAATGGCGCCATATTGAACGGAAGTCCCTTTTCGGACTCTGAAAAGCAGGCCGTGCGAGGCCATATCCTCCAGTTGCCGGGCGACAGCATCCTCCGACGCGCCAATCCGCCGGGCCACAGATTCCGGGTTTTCCAGGCGTGGAGTCATCTTTAGAAACATCTCCGCGTCTTCTTTGGTGAAAAGCTTCTTCAAAATCAATAGTTCAATTCCGGTTTCGGTTTTAGGAAATCCCAGAGAATACTGGTCAAGTCTTTGCTGCAAACATCGATAAATATCTTCGTTCATCATATTAGGTTCCTCTTTCCATCTTTAATAGTCCATCATCTCCGGAATCTTTCCGGTGCGGCAGAATCCGTCGGAACGTCTAAGTTTGGTTCTGAAGTTTGCGCTGTCGTCGGCGATAATGGCTTGCACATATGCCATATGATTGGCGATCGCATCTCGGTAGAGGTCGCGGGGCACACCATAGCGGGCGCTGAAGTGCTCTTTCATGGTTTGGGAGACACGACCAAGAGTGATATCCAGCTTGTTTTTAGTTGAAGCGTAAAATTCAACGGTTTTCTTGAGAATGTCGAAGGCGCAGTTGTAGCCTCCAATACCCGCTTCACGGAATTCGTAATAAAGAAAAAGCAGTTTTTCCAGATACATCCTGTCGGCCATCTGCCCTAAGAGATCCGCCGTTGCCAATATTTCCGCCGCGATCCGTTCCTGTTCGGATTCAAAAACCAGTTTATCCCAGGAACGCGCCAGATCCGTGCCCAGGATCATGCGGGATATGCGCGCCGCACTTGCCTGATCCAGACCAAAGGCTTCAGCTTCCCGCAACGTGAAATCCAAGGAACGGTCCACGTGGATTTTGGTAAATTGGGCGCCGGTGCCGCCGGTGTCGTTTTCCGTCCGGATGTACCCAGTATCATGAAGCATGGCGGCGACAAGAACTTCTCCGGCCAGGGCAGGCCCCAGCGAAATTCCCGTCAGCTCGCAACCATCCAGAATGCGGGAAGCTGCGGCAAAAACAGCGATACTGTGTGTAAAATCGTGGTAATCCACCGCGCAGGCCAGATAGCCCGGATAACGTCCCTCGTACAGGCGTTTTGTCAGGCGAAAGGCCCTGGCGACAAGCTTAAAATCCGCGCGTCCGTATAACGCACGATAGAGTCGCCTGGCATCTCTCAAAACAGCAAATGGCTGATTGGGATCCACAAAAATGGAAATCTGGACTTGGTCTTTACCCACATCGAATTTGAACGGTTTCATTCTAATATCCACCCATTATATTGAATATTTATACTATTTTCCTGTCCGCGCATAACGAAACGGAAAAAGAAAACCAGCAGGCCCTTTTTCATTTTGCCTGGATGCCGCCTTTTGCGGACAGGTCAAAACCCTCACTTTTCCTTACTGATCCACACTCTGTTCCATTGGTTTCCCGGCGGCTCCTGCATGAAATGCTCGCATCGCGCCAAAAAGACGGAGCAAACCGGGTCCTCGACCTTGCCTCTGGAAAAGAACCCAGCCGCTTCGGCAAAAGCCCCCTGACGGTATAAGTCCAGCCCTTGAACAAAATCCTGCTGGCTTGGCAACATCACTTGACCCGCCGGCCCCAGAACTTCGTAAATCGAAACGGGCGTTGATTTTCCCTTGACGATGACTTCATCAATCAGACGTGCCGCAAACGCTCCGCCCAGTTCCGAATACGTAGTATCGCTGATCAGAATGCCTGTATTGTAAAACTTGTTCAGACCTTCCAGGCGGGAGGCGATGTTGACGCCATCTCCAATCACCGTGTAGTCCATGCGCAGCTCGGAACCGATATTGCCGGAGATGACTTCTCCCGTACAGATCCCGATGCCGATGCGAATCGGCTGCTGGCCATGCTGCGATCGCACCTCATTCATGCCGGCCAGAACCGAACGCATGGCCATACCGGCCTTCACTGCGCGGATCGCGTCGTCTTCCTGGCTGAACGGAACACCGAAAACAGCCATCATAGCGTCACCGATAAACTTGTCCAGCACGCCGCCGTTAGTAAAGATGACATCCACCATCGCGGTGAAGTATTCATTGAGAAATGCAACCGTTTGCGCCGCGCTCATCCCTTCGGCAATGCCCGTGTATCCGCGAATATCGGAGAAGAGCACCGTGGCCTTGCTCTGAATGCCGCCCAACCCCTGCCTGGTGGGATCATCCAGAAGTCTTTCCACAATGTCCTTGGCCATATAACGGGTCAGCGTGCCTTTGATCCTTTTCTCGCGGGTGATGTCCTCAATGACTAAAACCACTCCCTGGCGGACATCGTCCTTGCCCAGCATTGGAAAGAAATTGATGTTGACCGACTGTTGTTTCGCTGCCGAAAGAAAAAGGCTCACGTCAAAGTCCACCACAGAGGACTGACCTGAGTATATCCTTTCAACACGTTCGAGAAAGGCCTTGTTGACCGGATCAAGAACTTCCCGGAGATCTCTTTGGAGAAGACCGTCTCTGACGGACGAGAAAAGCGCCTCGGCCGCCTTGTTGGCCGTGATAATCCGCCAGTGGTCATCCAGCGTGATAATGCCGCTCGTGATGCTGTCCTGAACTCCCGCGAGGTAGTTTTTCATATGGAGCGTCCGCTCATAAAGCTGGGCGTTTTCCAGGGCGACAGCAATCTCGGACGAAAGAGCCTGAATCATCTCCTCGTCATCCTGTTCAAAGCAGCCCGAATGTTTGTTGATGGCTTGAGTGACGCCGATGATTTTCCCGTCCCGGTTCAAAACAGGAACGCACAGAATCGAGCGCGTCCGGTAGCCTGTTTCCCGGTCCACGGATTGATTGAAGCGGGAATCAAGATAAGCATCGGAAATATTTACAATGGTTCCCGTGCAGGCCGCATGTCCGGCTAAACCCAGCGTCATGGGAAAACGGATTTCGGCCATTTCCGTGCCTTGGGCCACCTTGGACCAAAGCTCCTTTTTTTCACTGTCGAGCAGAAACAGACTGGCCCGGTCGGCGTCAAGAATCTCTGAAATCTTACTGACGATTTTGCTGATCAGGGCGTCCAGATCCATCGTTTGGGACAAAGACGTGGCGACATCCAGAAAGATGGCCATGCGCCGGTGATTGGCCGTCATTTTGCAGTAGAGATGAAAATTTTCCACGGCGATGGCCGTCTGATAAGCAAATGCCTTAAACATGGCCTCGTCGCTCGGATCAAAAGTGCTGCCTCGCAACTTATTGATGACCTGAATCACTCCTACCGTTTGGCCTCTGAGATCTTTCACGGGACCGCAAAGAATGCTTTTTGTACGATAGCCTGTCTTTTTGTCAAACGTCTGATCAAATCGGCTGTCAAAATAAGCATCCTGTATGTTGACGATTTCGCCGTGCTCAGCCACCCATCCGGCAACCCCCTTGCCTTTAGGAATTCGTATCTCCCTGTTTTTTAACCCTTCGGCCACTTTCGACCACAATTCGCCGGTGTAAGGATCCAGCAGAAACAGGCTGGCCCGGTCGGCATCCATGATTTGCCTTGCCGTGGAGACGATTCTTTCAATCAAGCCGGAAATATCTGCATTAATGGACGAAATTTCGGACATGTCCATGAAACGGTTGAGATATTCCAGGGAAGTTTCCGTTTTACGTTGTTTTTGCACGACATCCTGAAAGGCCACATTGGTCTGGCGCAGCCTTTCGGCGACAAGGTTCAGAAAATTTCGAGTAATGGAGGGAGAAATATCAAAGATCCTGTCCAAATCCTTGTAAGTAATCCGGAGCAGTTCGGTCCGATGGACAGCGCGAACGGAAGCCGAGCGTCTCCCGTCAGAAAAATATCCCATTTCACCAATGGATTCACCAATATCCACATCGGCCAGATGCACATCTTCGCCATAGCCGCCCCGCCTAAAAACCTCGGCCCGCCCCCGGACCAGGATGAAAAAGTCATCCCCCTGTTCGTCCTGACGGATAAACTCGGTTCCTTCCTCAACGGTGACTTCTGATACAAGATTGCGAATGTCCAAAATTTCCCGAAGGCTGACTTCTGAAAAAAGCTTGCAGGTTTTGAGACGGTCATAACGCTGCTCCAGAAGGGCGCCCTGCAGGGCTTCCCGGCAAACAAGCCCCATTTCCACAATTAAATCGCCAAGTTTCCGGTATTGCCCCTGACGGTTGAGCAAAAGCTGCTGGTCAAGCACCAGGCTGATCTGTTCCGGATCGCAGCCCAAATATTCACCGAGCTTTTTCGAGATATCTCCCGCCGTCGCTGAATTCCGGTTCTGACCGGTCATTCTATGCTCCTGAAATCACAAGACTTATCAAACATTAAAACGGAAGGTGATGATGTCTCCGTCCTGAACGACGTATTCTTTTCCCTCCAGGCGAAGACGTCCCGAAGACTTCACCCGGGCATGCGAACCACCGTGAGCCATGAAATCATGAAAGGACATCACTTCGGCTTTGATAAACCCCCGTTCAAAATCGTTGTGAATGGCGCCGGCGGCTTTGGGCGCTTTGGTATGGGCGGGAATCACCCAGGCTTTCACCTCGTCTTCGCCAACGGTAAAAAAGGATATCCTGCCTAAAAGGGCGAATGCCGCCCGAATGATTCTTCCAAATGCTGGCTCGGCAATGCCCAGAGAATCCAGAAAATCCTTCTGCTCGGCGATGTCCAGCCCGGCCAGTTCCGCTTCGATCTTGCAGCAGATCCCCATGACCGGTTCTGCAAGACCTGCGGCTTTTGAAAAATCATCTGCAAAAGACAGATTGTCTTCGGCCACATTGACCACCACGAGCTCCGGCTTGATCGTCCAGAAAGAAAAACTCCGTAGCGTAAAAACTTCCGCAGCCGTCAACCCCGCCGTGCGAAGCGGCTTGCCCGCCTCCAAACAGTCTTTTAACCGGGGCAGCAAATCGTTTTGCGCTGTCTCCTGGGGTGAAACCGCCTTTTTAGACATTTTGGCAAGGCGCTCCATTTTCTTCTCAATGATCAGTAAATCGGAAAGGACCAACTCATCTTCCAGCTTGCGGTAGGCGTCCAAAGCAAGAGAAATATCGGGCAGGGAAAAGCCGTCCACCACATGCAGAATGCCGTCCGCGCCGCTTAAATTCTGGCGGATGGCTTCCCACGGGTGTTCGCCCACGGCGTGCACGTCGGAAAACGGCACTTTAGCCGGCGACACTTTCACCGGCTTGTAAATTTCCACTAATTTATCAAAACGTTCATCCGGCACGGACGCTTGGCCGCGCACCACGGTTTCATGATGCGACTGGCCGCTTTTTACGCCGGTCATGATTTCAAACAGGGTGCTCTTCCCGCTTTGGGGAAGGCCCAAAATGCCCATTTCCATTATGCAAATTCCTTTTCGATTCGCTCCATCGCTTCCTTCAATCGATCATCCGGCACGGTCAGCGAAATGCGGATAAATCCTTCTCCATACTGGCCGTACGCCGTGCCGGCAGCCACCACGACAGCGGTTTTGTCAAACAACCGGTTGGTAAACTCGATGGAGGTCATGCCTTTGGGTGCAGGCACCCACAGGTAGAAGGTGCCGCGCGGCGGATGAAAATCGATACCGATTTTCTTGAGCGTTTTCAATACCAGCTCCCGGCGTCGCCCGTAAATGGAAAGCATGTCTTCGATAAAACCCGCCTCATCGTGCAGCGCGGCAATGCCGGCATACTGCACAGCGTTGAAAATGCCGGAATCCGTGTTTTCTTTCACTTTGCTGATACCGGCAATCAGGTCGGGATTGCCGCACGCCATCCCCAGCCGCCAGCCGCACATGTTGAACGGCTTGGAAAGAGAATTGAGCTCAATTCCCACATCTTTTGCGCCGGGCGCCTGAAGGAAACTGATGCGCTCCTGGCCTTCAAAAACAATCTCGCTGTAGGGGTTGTCATAGCAGACAGCAATGTCGTTCTCCCCGGCAAAAGCCACGAGTTTATTGAGGAATTCCATCGTGGCGCACGCGCCCGTCGGGTTGTTCGGGTAGTTCAAAAACATGGCGGTGGCTTTTTTGGCCACATCCGATGGAATATCTTCCAGAACCGGCAGATAGTTGTTTTGCGGCAGAATGGGAATATTGTAGGGGATTCCCTCGCCCATCAGAATGCTGGAACGATAGGCCGGATAACCGGGATCGGTCATCAGGACAACATCGCCCGGATTGACACGCGCCAGAATAAAATGGTGGCAGCCTTCCTTGGAGCCGATCAATCCCAGAATTTCATTTTCCGGCTTGAGCGTGACGCCGTACCTTTCCGCATACCACAGGGCGATTTCCTTCCGGTAAGCCAGCATGCCTTTTTCTTCATCCGTGGGATAACGATGATTTTGCGGATCTCGGGCGGTCCGGCAGAGTTCGTCAATGATGGAATCGGGCGTCGCCTCCACCGGGTCGCCAATGGCCAGCGAGATGACATCCACGCCCTCCTGGCGGGCCTTATTGATCTTTTTCCGAAGTTCCATAAAGAGGTAGGGTGGTATTTTCTTTAATCTTTCAGCAGTTTGCACGGGTCATCTTCCTTCCTTGATTCGGTTATTTATTTATAGGATTCCTTTAAAAGATATCCGTGATAGACCATTTTCACTTTGCCTTCAAGATATATTTCCAAAAAACGGCCGTCCCGGCTTGTAAAGTAAACCCTCAATATTTCGCAGCTTTGCACGGTCACATCCACCGGCGAATCCACCAGGTTGCGCGCGGCGGCGGCCAGAACCGAAGCAACCACTCCTGTTCCACAGGCCAGCGTTTCTCCTTCCACGCCCCGCTCATAAGTGCGCACTTTCATCTGATGCCGATTCTGCACGGAAGCAAAGTCCGCGTTGGTCCCCCGAGGCGCAAAAGCCTGATGCCGGCGGATTTCCCTTCCGGTTCCGGCCACATCGCAGGCCTCGACGGAGTCCACAAAACAGACAGCGTGGGGAACCCCCGTATCAATGGAGTCCACTTCGCTTTCGCCGCCCAAAAGAGAAATGCGGACATTTTGCCGCAGGGCGGAAGGATTCGTCAGCCGGGCCTTCACCACATCGCCGCGAACTTCCGCGTTAATGACGCCGGCAAGGGTTTCAAAAGACAGAGCTTTTCCGGCGATGCCATTTTCAAAGGCATAGCGCGCCACGCAGCGCGACGCGTTCCCGCACATTTCGGCCACACTGCCGTCGGAATTAAAAAACCGCCACTTGAAATCCGCCACGGCGGACGGTTCAATCAACAATAAGCCATCCGCGCCCACC
>DAOLNX010000007.1:50175-52684 GCA_035416785.1 Smithellaceae bacterium
CACCGACACCTTGCGTTCACAAACCTTCCGGACAAATCCCGGCAGATCGCCCACATTCAGTGACAAATCCCGGTTGTCGATAATGATAAAATCATTGCCGCTGCCGCTCATTTTGCAAAACGCGATGCCTTTGTTTTTCATTTGATTTCCTTCATCTTCCGGATGCGGGCGGCGTCTCCTTCTTGAAAACAGCCAGCACCGCGCTCTTGTCACCGGTCAAAACCGGTTGCTGCTCGTTGCCCGTCAGCCGCCGGGCCATATACGGGACATTGTCCCTGAGATACTGATCCATTTCACCCATCGTGATCTCGCCGCTGCCATCCTTGTCCGCCGCCCCCTGAAGCCCCTTGAGGAAAAAATACGTGAACAGGGAATGGCGTTTTTCTGGATACCAGGTGGATACCTGATCCATACCCGCGCTGGTAAAAAGCGCGGCATTGGCCGGGCCGCGAAATTCCTTCTTCACCTTGACCAGGGCCGGGCTGATATTTTTGAAAAGCATCCCCTTTTCGGAATTGCCGGAAAAACAGGAATCGAGAACAATGGTCATGCGTTTTGCCGGAATTTTCGCCAGATTGTCATAAAAGGTCTGCAGGCGATAACCGTTGGACTTGATATACTGGGGATTAGCGTCCACCGGGACGAAATAGGCCTCATTCGATTCCAAGTCCGGCGCGCCGTGGCCCACGTAGTAAATGAACACGCTGGAAACACCCTCCTTCACATATTTGTAGAGCTTTCCCCGGAAATCCCGCTCCGTTCCGAAAATTTCGTTAAACTTGGTCAGCGTCGCATCCTCGGCATAGATGATATTCTCCGCGTCATAGCCCAGAGCCTTGATGAGGTATTCCTTCATGATCTGGGCGTCCTGCTTGGCATAGGCCACATCGGGAGATCCGGAGGCGCTGTAATTGCGGTTGCCGATGACCACGGCGATATCATCCTTTCCCGCGATTCGTCCTTCGGGAATCCGGCTGTCCACATCGACGGTCAGGCCGGAAGCGACGGAAATGTCGCCCCGTTTTTCCGCATCCTGGCCTTTCACAACGACCTCCTGAAGACGCTTGCCCGCCGTGGCGTTCATAACCAGTTGCAAAGGCGCTTTGGCGTTAAAGCGGGGGCGCTTTTCGCCCAGGCTGACGCTGACGGGAATCTTTTCGCCCCCGGCGATGCGGTTGTTGGTATAAAAAGAAAACTTGATATCCTTGAAGGTCCCGGAAGGCATGGCCCCCAGATCAAAATGGGTCATGCTTTCCGCCGCGGCAAAAACATTCTCTCCAAAATCCACATCGGCGGCCACATCCCGGGCGTCGCCCCGGCCGACGTTCTGAATCCGGACGGTCAACTCCACAATCTCGCGGGGATCGATGCGACCATTGGCGTCGGAATCGGCAATGCCCATATCGGCCACAACCAGTTTGGGCGGTTCAAAAGCCTTTGTCCGGAAGGATAATTTGAATGGATTGGGGTCAAAGCCGTTAGCCTCGCGGACATCCACGGTCAAATCGACATTCGCCGCCGCAATCTCCTCTTCGGCGGTGACAGGAATTTCCTTCTTGACCACGCCGCCCGCGGGCACCGTGCCAATCGGCACATCCTTGTCAAAGACCAAGCCCTTCACTTTGGCGGCTGTTTTCAGATGCGCCCGGCAGTCGAAAGCATCGCCCTTCCCCCGGTTCTGGAGGGTGATGACAATCTTGCCTGTTTCGTCCGCGTCCAGGATGTTGTTCCCTGACGGCTCCACAAACTGGACCGACGCCACCAGGTTGGGCGGCACGGGGGCCACCTTGACTTTGAGCGACACAGCCCCGGCTGCGGTTCCCAGCAGTATAATGAATGCCATTGATAAAAGAGCTTTTCTGAACATGTTTCATCTCCTTATTATTATTTTTACATGCTATGGCCAATGCCAAGCTGTGTTCTAATCAAATCGCAAAGGCTTTCCTTGATCTCCGCATGTCTTGGCACAGGCGCTTTTTTCCCGCTTTTTTGATTGACATAAATATCGTGCCTTCCGCCATGCCTTTTCAAGTGGCAACCGGCCCTGACCAGTTCCCGTATAAAGTCATGTCGTTTCAAATATCCACTCCAATTTCTTTCTGATGAACAGGGGTGTGTATATGTGGAATAAAATCCGTATCATCTTCCATCATCAACCGGTAGGCGTCGCGGATATTTTCTTCCAGTTCTTCCAGTGTTTCGCCCTGACTGAAGACACCGGGCACTTCTTTTAGCCTGCCCACATACCATTCATCATCTTTCCAGTATTCGAGTGTAAATTTTCTCATTTTTCCCCTCTTGAGTTTTCTTGAACATAATATTTTTCATTATCCTTATGATGATGCTAATTCCAATGCTTGTTCGTATCCTACCTGTCATGACTGCGCCCGTCCAACATTTTCGACGCAGAAGACCGCCAAACCCGTCATTCCCGCCACCAGTTTTGTCATTCCTCGCGAACGCGGGAATCCAGTTTCATTCTTCTGGATGCCCGTTTTCACGGGCATGA
>DAOLNX010000008.1:0-47640 GCA_035416785.1 Smithellaceae bacterium
TATTATTAAATTCATGTATAACGGCGCCAATTACAAGGTGGAGGAAGTCGGCCATTTTCTGCTGACACGCGCCAAACGGGACAAACTCTCGGCGGGCGAGGTGGGCTACATCATCGCCGGAGTAAAAACAGTTTCCGATGTCCGCACCGGCGACACGATTACCCTTCAAGACAAGTCATGCAATGGGCCTCTGCCCGGCTTCAAGGAAGTCAAGCCGGTGGTTTTCGCTTCCATCTATCCCATCGCCTCCGACGACTATCAAGACCTTGCCGATTCGCTGGAAAAATACAAACTCAACGACGCGTCGTTTATTTACGAAAAAGATTCTTCCGCCGCCCTGGGTCAGGGATTCCGCTGCGGTTTCCTGGGGCTTTTGCATCTGGACATCGTCCAGGAACGGCTGGAGCGGGAATTTGATCTTTCCATCATCCTTTCCGTCCCCAGCGTGCGTTACCGCTTCTCGCTCAAAGACGGCGGCACGCTATACGTGGACAACCCGACGCACTACCCGGACCCCGTCAGCATCGCCAAAGGAGAGGAGCCCTATATCCGCGCTTCCATGATGCTTCCCGAACGCTACCTGGGCACGGTCATGAAACTCTGCATGGAAAAACGAGGCGTCAATTCCAATCTGAACTACACAGGACCGGGACGGGCCGAACTGTCCTATGAAATGCCGCTCGCGGAAGTCATTTACGACTTTTACGACCGGTTCAAGTCCGTCACGCAGGGCTACGGCTCTTTTGATTACGACATCATTGATTACCGGGAAAGCAATCTGGTCCTGATGGATATTCTGGTCAACGGCGAAAAGGTGGATGCGCTTTCGCAAATCGTCCATCGCGAACGCGCCCGCGCCCGTGCACTGATTGCCTGCGACCGCCTCAAAGACGAGATTCCGCGCCAGATGTATAAAATCGCCATTCAGGGCGCCATCGGCGGAGAAATCATCGCCCGCAGCACGATCAGCGCCTTCCGCAAAGACGTTACTGCCAAGTGTTACGGCGGCGATATCACCCGCAAGCGAAAACTCCTGGAAAAACAAAAGGAAGGCAAAAAGCGCATGAAGATGATCGGATCGGTCAGCATCCCGCAAAGCGCATTCCTGGCGGTTTTGAAATCCGATAATGACTGATGTCCCGGGCCTGTATATTCATGTCCCTTTTTGTCTGAGCAAATGCGGATATTGCAGCTTTACCTCGATCACGCGGACTCACCTGATTCCCGAATTTGTCCGGGCCGTCACTCAGGAGATGGAATTTTACAACCCATCGCGGATTCTTTCTAAAACAAGTCCTTTAAATTTATTTGAGAAAACAACAAGTTCGTCATTTCCGCGCAGGCGGGAATCCAGAGAAACATTAAAAAGGCTGGATTCCCGCCTGCGCGGAAATGACGATGAAAACTATCCTTGCAAGCAAGGGAATGGCAGTGGAGAGCCTCTTTTCGAGGGCTTTGACACCATCTATATCGGCGGCGGCACGCCTTCTTTGCTAACGGCTTCGCAAATCGATACGCTCCTGAACTCCGCGCACAAAAATTTCACCATTGACCGGGATGCGGAAATTACCATGGAAGTCAATCCCGGCGATCTCTCTACTGAATACCTTGCCGCTCTTAAAATAATGGGAATCAACCGCCTGAACATCGGCGTTCAATCCTTTGACGATACGCTTTTAAAATTTCTCGGCCGCAGGCATTCGGCAACGGAAGCCATAGCCGCCATTGATGCCGCCCGCAAAGCCGGTTTTGACCATATCGGAATCGATTTCATCTATGGTGTTTTCGGCCAGGACATGACCGGCTGGCGGCAGACGCTGCAAAAAGCTCTGACTTTTTCCCCGGAACATCTGTCCTGCTACCAGCTTTCGCTGGACGTCAAAACACCTCTTTATCTATATTATCAGGAACATAGCTTATCGCTCCCATCTGAAAATGAAGAGCTGGATCTTTTTCTGAACACATCGCAGATTCTGACGGACGCTGGGTATATTCACTATGAAGTCTCCAACTTCGCCCGGAACGATTCCCTGAAATCCCGTCACAACACCAAATACTGGAGGCATATCCCCTATCTGGGATTGGGACCTTCCGCTCATTCTTTTCTGAAAAACAGACGCTGGTGGAACAAGGCGGCTGTTGCCGGTTATCTCAAGGATCTTTCTAAGAATCAGTCACCGGTTGACCAATTCGAAGAACTTTCATCGGACCAGCTTGCGCTGGAAGCGCTCTTTTTGGGCCTGCGCACCAAGGAAGGCATCAATATCAGCCGGTATCATAATCTCTATGGCATTGATTTAATTAACGATAAAAGAATTGTTCAAAAAGAGTTGATCGCAAGCCGCCTGGTGGAAATTCAAGACGGCCATCTGCGCCCAACACTTTCGGGCATGGCCGTGGCGGACAGCCTGGCGTTGATCTAAAACACCCCTCTTTTGACCCGGCGGTTTTTCCGCTTGACGCTTAAAACGCGGCGTTATATCCATTATCCATGATAAAATCATTCCGGTGCAAAGATACGCAGGCTTTATTTGAAAGAAAATATCCCAAAAGATTTAAGGCCTTTGCATCTGTTGCCCAGCGGAAATTACAGATGCTCGATGACGCCTGCGCGCAGGAGGATTTGCGGAACCCACCGGGCAATCGCCTGGAGGCGCTTCAGGGAGATCGTAAAGGTTTTTTCAGCATCCGCATAAACGATCAGTGGAGGTTATGTTTCCGTTTTGAAAGCGGAGATGCTTTGGAAGTGGAAATTGTTGATTATCATTAAGGAGGATTTATCATGACCCTTAAAAACAAAATGCGCCCGGTTCACCCCGGCGAAGTATTAAGGGAAGAATTTCTTGCGCCGTTGGGAATGAGCGCCAACGAGCTGGCCATGGAACTTAAAGTACCGACCCCGCGCATTAGCGACATTGTCCGCGAACGCCGGGCGGTTTCACCCGACACAGCCTTGAGACTGGCGCGGTATTTCGGAACAACCGCTCAGTTCTGGCTCAACCTGCAAACCAGTTATGACTTGAAAATCACGGAAGAAACCACAGGCGCCAAAATCAACAGCGAAGTCCATGCCAGGATGGTTGCTTAAAAAAATTCATGGGTGCATTCTTTAATAAAACAGAAGGTTAATCATACTCTGCCAGGTACCGCTCGATATAATCCAGCACCTTGCTTTTCGGCTGGTAAATGCCGAAATGGCCTTCACAGAGAATGTCGGCCTCCAGCGCCAGCAGCGCCTGCATGGATTTCTTCCAAAGTGCGATGTCCGAACCGAAAGCTTTATGAAATGGTCCGTGAATATCCTGTCCAAACAAAACACGTATGCCCGCGCGATCTGATAAACGCCCTGAACGATTTCTTCGCTTCCCCTGCGCATCATGAACCTATTTCTTCAGCGCAGCCAGAACATCCGCTCTGTTGCCGGTCACAACGGGATTCTGTTCGTTGCCGGTGAGCCTGCGGGCCATGTAGGGCACATGCTCTCGGACATAGTCATCCATCTCGCCCACGGTAATCCTGCCGTCTTGGTTGGCATCCGCATCACCCTGCAAACCTTTCAGAAAATAGTAAGTGAACAGGGAATGGCGTTTTTCCGGATACCAGCCGGACACCTGATCAACGGCTCCGCTCGTCATCAACACCGCGTTTTGCGGCCCGCGATATTCCTTCTTCACCTTCACCAGCGTGGGGCTGATGTTCTTGAACAGCAATCCCTTATCGGAGTTGCCGGAAAAACAGGTGTCCAGCACCACCGTGATCTTCTTTGCCGGAATCTTCGCCAGATTGTCGTAAAACGTCTGGAGGCGGTAGCCGTTTGCTTTCAAATCCTGTGGGTTGGCGTCCACCGGAACAAAATACGCTTCCTGAGTTTCCAGATCAGGGGCGCCATGCCCCACATAATAGATAAATACTCTTGACTCGCCCGGTCGCACAAATCGGAAAAGCTTCCCCTTGTGACTGCGTTCATTGCCAAAGAATTCATTGAACTTGGAAAGAGCCGCATCCTCGGCATAGAGAATATTGGCCGGATCGTAACCCATGGCGCGGATCAGATACTCTTTCATCACCTGCGCGTCGCGGTTGGCAAACTCCACATCCGGCGAACCGGAAGCCGCGTAGTTGCGATTGCCGATCACCACGGCCACATCATACTTGCCCGCCTTCCGGCCCTGGGGAATATTGGCATCCACATCCACGGAAAGGCCGCCTACCAGCTCAATCTTTTCTTTTGCCGGTCCCTCATCAGCCTTGACGACAAATTCCTGCGTCCGACGCTGGGCCGCATTCATCGTCAAAGCCAGCTCTTTTTGCGCGCTGAACTTTGGCCGTGCCTCGTTGAGACTTACCGTGATCGGGATTTTTTCACCCCCGGCAATGCGTTTATTGGTATAGAACGCAAACTTGAAATCACGAAATTTGCCCGAGGCGATGCCGCCCAGATCGAAATGCGTCTGGGCATCGCCCGCCAGAAACACATTTTGACCGACCTGCACATCAGCCGACACGGAACGGGCATCTCCATGTCCCGTATTTTGCACGCGCACCGTCATCTCCACCATCTCCATCGGCTCCACACGGCCATTGCCGTTGTGATCGTTGATCAGCATATCGGCCACTACCAGTTGCGGAGGTTCAAAAGCCTTTGTTTTAAAAGACACTTTCATCGGATCGGGATCAAAACCGTTGGCTTCCCGAATATCCACCGTCAGGCTGATACTGGCTGTGGGAATGTCTTCCGAGGCGGTAAGCGTAATTTCCTTTTTTACGGTTTGACCGGCGGGAATCGTGCCAATCGCCACATCGCGGTCAAAGATCAAGCCGTCCGTTTTGCCGACCGCCTTGATTTTGGCGCGAACATCAAAAGCATCTCCCTTTCCGCTGTTTTTCAGCGTAAGAATCAGCGCCCCCGTCTCGTCGGCATCCAGAATATAGTTGCCGGATGCCTCTTGAAACGCCGCCTGCGCAGAAAGATTGGGCGGCACGGGCGAAACCTTGACGCGCAACTGCGTCTGTTCGGCCAAGGCATTTGCGGCAAACAACATGATGACTACAAATAAAAATGCTGTTTTCTTCATCATCCGCCTCCTGAAATAATATCTTCCATATCGCAGTCCAGTGCGCGGGCAAGCTTCACCAGCAAATCAACACTTGGCGCGCGTTTGTTGTTCTCAATCTGAGACAGGGCGGCAACGGACACGCCACAGGCTTTGGCAAGTCTTGCCAGGGTATAGTTCCGGTATTCACGCCAGACCTTCATGCGGCTTTCTCCGGCAGACAGACGCTTGACAAACTCATTGGAAAAGGTTTCCTCACCTTCAGCAATGGCGGCCCGGATATTACGCGCATCCCTGACGTCTTCCAGCTCTTCCAGTCGGGTGATCATTTTTTTCCATTCTTCATACGGAACAATGGCGTATTCCGGCGCGCCCTCATGCTCAATGATTTGAACATTCATTTATAGACATCTCCTCTTGATCCTGTTTTTAGAACATAGATAATCAGCTCATTTTTTAACACGTCACAGATGACGCGCCATGCGCCCACGCGAAGCCTCCAAAATGACGTTCCTTCCAATCGCTTCCAGTCACCTTTATAACCTTTGGGGTCCTCCGCAATTTTTTCCAGTTCCGCGTCAATCTTTCCGGCAATACCATCTTGCATCTTCAATCTGGTCTTAACAGCCTGCTTGCTGTATCTGATCGTGAACATTTTTAGATGCTAACCTTTAGTTAACTTATTATCAAGTTTTTCTTAACTAACAATACTGGTTTTTCCAGAACATATCGCTGCCATGTGCAAAATTAACCCAGACCATAAACCAATCCACCATTATTTTTGGGTTTCTCTCATGCTTAACCCAACCTATGCTTCCAAACTGGCCGGTTTGGCTTTTACAATGTCGATCATTTCGCGGTTGGTGCCGATCATGTAAACCGGAACGCCGTCCTTGCCCGCTCGCTCCCGCCGCCATGCCTTGAGCCTCTCCAGAAGAAGTTTTTGCGGCTCGTCCAGCCCTTCGATGACGTGATCCGGAGTTTTCTCCAGCAACGGGTCATATTCCAGAGACACGGTCCAGTAAGCATCATCGCCATCCTGAAAAAATTCCACGCGGCAGCTTTTTAGCTGCTTGTTGAGCGTTATCCGGTTGATCAGCTCCTCGTCAAAACTCTTTTTAACTCGGTCAAACGTAACGGTAATGATTTTGAACATTTTTATATTTTGTCAGTAATCCTTGAAAAATACGGTGCGTGTACCTTTAGGTGCGCTCAATTACGGGTCTGAAGACCCGCACTACTTGCCTGGCTCATTGACCTACGGGCAAAACAAGCCGGACACCCAAGATGTTGCCGCGATAGGCTGGATCATCCCTGAGTCGGTAAGCCGTGCGGACGAAATTCGCTTCGTAAAACCAACAGCCACCGCGAACGACACGGAGAGAACCAGAATACGGGCCCTGTGGATTATCTGTTGGACTTCGATAGTAGTAAAGACTGTCGTACCAGTCTGAACACAACTCCTGAACATTACCACTCATATCATAAAGCAATAATTTATTTGGTCTTTTTTGACCAACAGGATGAGTCTTACTTCCAGAATTGGCATTATACCAGGCGTATTCGCCCAATGCTGATTCGCTGCTCGTCCCAGCCCATTTCTCGCTTCTCCCGCCGCTTCTGGCCGCATATTCCCACTCAGCCTCTGTGGGTAATCGGTAATTCTTCCCGCTTTGACTGTTTAGCTTACGCATGAATGCAAAAAGATCATTCCAGGAAAAACACTCCACCGGACAAATGTCGCCACAGTTTCTGAATTTTGACGGGTTGTTTCCCATGACCGCCTTCCACTGCCCCTGCGTTACTTCATATTTTCCCATGTAAAAATCATTCACGCACACTTCATGCAGCGGCTTTTCATCAATTCCCCCATCCCCAAACACGTCACCCATCTGAAAACAACCGCCTTTGACAAAAACAAACTCCATACCGGTGGAAGGGTCTTTGAACGTTTTCCCGCCCGCCGTCACGTCAAAGGCCACGTCTTTGTCCAGCCCGCGCGGAAAATCCTGCAGGACGTTCCACCAGATGGTTTTGCGGCGGCCGGTCGTGACCTTGCCCATATCGCCTTCCAGATGCAGTTCGGAAGTTTTGTAATCTTTGGCGCCCATCTTGACGGTCACGCTTACCTCGGCTTCGTTTTCGTCGCCGGTCAGGTCATACGTGATCTGCACGCGATTGCCGACTTGTGTGGAAGAAACATTTTTCACCTCCGCGGCATGGACGGCAACCGTTGATAATAACAAGAAAAGGGAAAGTAATATTGTCAATGGTTGTCTCATGGATTACCTCGTTTTCGTTTTGAACTGGCTTGCTGCTGATCGAAATTCAATTCCGACATCGGTTTTCTGCCTTTTAGCATTTTCCTTTATGCACCGCCACCCCCCAAAAAACTTTCGCGGGGACAAAGCGCCTTTGATCTTTTTTCTCGCCGCGGGAGGGGTGTTGAAGTTGTCCAGCGCTGGCGGGGGACAAAAACATGCGGCGCACTTTCAGTGGAAGGGGTGAATTACTGCGCTACGACTTCATAGGGCAAAATGGTGTCTTCGATGTGGTCGGCGATGGTCATGAGTCTGGTAAAGAAATCGGGAACGCTCATCGGCTCGGCTTCCGGGAAAATGCCCAAAATCCGAATGGCGGCAGCTCTGTCCCAAGCAATAATCAAATAGGCTTCGGCATCGCGCTTGTGACCCGGCAAAGTCTGCACTTCCAGCTCGATGCTGGAATCTTTGGGTGGAAAGGTCATTTCCCTTGTCGAATCAAGAAGATTACCGGTTTCGTGAATATTGGGATAAATGAGCGCCACACGGTCATCGGCCATGATGTTGAAAATGGCAAATCCGGCCTGCTTGGCCGCCCTGAGAGTAAAGAAGGCTTTCTCGCCCCTGCGGAAAACGCTACTGTTGAGTTTTGCTTTAAGTCCGACGGACGTTTTCGTTTTCTTGGGCACATAAACGTCGGCTGAAATCCGAATACGGTATTCCGGAATGGGCGCTACAGATTGATCTTTTTGATACTGACCAAGCGGCAGCCAAGAAGGCTTCTCCCGGACGATGAACCCCCGGGCATAGGTTTTGATAAAATCAGCCGCCACGGTAAAATTGGTAACCAGCGTGCCGGAGGTGACGGCAACGCCCGCCGCCTGTTCAATGGCCGCCGCCCGCGCCCGCTGCAATGCAATGAGCTGGGATTGCTCCGCGCTCATCCCCACAATGGCGCAGGCCCCTTCCGCCTGAATATTTTTGACAATTTCGCCCGTAAGCTGAAATTGTTCCTCCGCGTGACTGGATGCCACCATACAAAGCAACAGCAAAAAAACGCAAATATATCTATAAATGGAATTCATCATTGCCGCCCCCGTTGGAATTGTTGTGGCAATTTAGCAATTTTTCAAAGGCATTTCAAGGCATAAGGAAGCGTTGTTCACGGATGAAGATCCGTTTATGCCACGTCTCTTTTTCTTTTTTTCAGGCGCCTTTTAAACTACCAATATCTTATTTTTATTATTTATTTATGATCTACTCGACAAAAGTTCCCCCGCACTTTTTGCTTCGTATTCATGATAGTGAAGCTGGAATGTGTAGAAAAGTTCCAACAGGATAAAATCATTCCGGTACATAAATGCGCAGGCTTTATTTGAAAGAAAATATCCCAAAAGATTTAAGGTATTTGCCTCTGTTGCCCAGCGGAAATTACAGATGCTCGATGACGCCTGCGCGCATGAGGATTTGCGGAGCCCACCGGGCAATCGCCTGGAGGCGCTTCGGGGAGACCGTAAAGGTTTTTTCAGCATCCGCATAAACGATCAGTGGAGGTTATGTTTCCGTTTTGAAAGCGGAGATGCTTTGGAAGTGGAAATTGTTGATTATCATTAAGGAGGATTTATCATGACCCTTAAAAACAAAATGCGCCCGGTTCACCCCGGCGAAGTATTAAGGGAAGAATTTCTTGTTCCGTTGGGAATGAGCACCAACGCGCTGGCCATGGAACTTAAAGTTCCGGCCCCGCGCATTAGCGACATTGTCCGCGAACACCGGGCAGTTTCACCCGACACAGCCTTAAGACTGGCGCGGTATTTCGGAACAACCGCTCAGTTCTGACTCAACCTGCAAACCAGTTATGATTTGAAAATCACGGAAGAAACCACAGGCACCAAAATCAACAGCGAAGTCCATGCCCGGATGGTTGCTAAAAAAAATTCATGGGTGCATTCTTTAATAAAACAGAAGGTTAATCATACTCTTCCAGATACCGTTCGATATAATCCCGCACCTTGCTTTTCGGCTCGTAAATACCGAAGTGGCCTTCACAGAGAATGTCGGCCTCCAGATCAAGAAGCTTTTGCATAGATTTTTTCCACGCCGAAATATCCGAACCGAAAGCTTTATGAAATGGTCCGTGAATATCCTGTCCAAACAAGATTCTCTTTCCTGCGCGATCCAGATAAACAACAATGGAGCCGGGCGTGTGTCCGGGGGTGTGCAGGCAGTGAAGTTCCTCGTTCCCGAAGGTCAGAATTTCATGCTCTTCTTTTAAAATCCGGTCCGGCTTTGTCGGCGGAAACGTTGTTCCATACCAATTAGCGGCAGTCCGGGAAGAATCGCCCGTCTCCAGCGCTTTTGCATCCTTTTCATGGATAATGATTTTCGCGCCATATTGTTTTCGGAAATACGGCGCGGAGCCGATATGGTCAATGTGGCAGTGCGTTAAAAACACATGGGAAACCAATGCCGGATTCAGCCCCAGCATTTCGATATTGCGGACAAGCTGGGAGGAGCTTCTGCCCGCGCCCGCATCCACCAGGACCAGATTTTCCCGAAAGTCGATCAGATAGACCGCTGCATCTTCCCCGTTTGTCAGGTTCGACCCGCCGATCTGATAAACGCCTTGAACGATTTCTTCGCTTCCCCTGCGCATAATGATCCTATTTCTTCAGCACCGCCAGCACATCCCCTGGATTCCCTATAATCACTGGCTGCTGCTCAACCCCTTTGAGCCGCCTGGCCATATAGGGAACATGCTCGCGCAGATACTCCGAAAGCTCGCCCACGGTAATTTTCCCGTCGCCGCTTTGATCCGCCGCTCCCTGCAAACCTTTGAGAAAAAAATAGGTGAACAACGAATGGCGCTTTTCCGGATACCAGGCCGACACCTGATCCGTCGAGGCGCTGGTCATCAGCACAGCGCCTTTCGGTCCCCGGTATTCCTTTTTCACCTTGACGATTGCCGGGCTGATCCCTTTGAAAAGCATCCCCGTCTCCGAATTTCCGGAAAAACAGGCATCCAGCACCACGGTAATCTTTTTGGCCGGAAGCTTTGCCAGATTGTCGTAAAACGTTTGCAAACGGTAGCCGCTGGCACGGATATAGTCGGGATTGCCGTCCACCGGCACAAAAAAAGCATCGCCGGATTCCAGATCAGGAGCGCCGTGCCCGCCGTAATAGACAAACACGCGGGATACATTCCTCTTCACCATATTAAACAATCTGCCCTTTGGCGCCTGCTCCGTGCCAAAGATTTCATTGAGTTTGGAAAGAGTGGCATCTTCCGCATAGATCACATTGCCTTCCTCAAATCCCATCGTCTGGAGGACATATTCCTTCATGATACGCGCGTCGCGGTCGGCATAGGCCACCTGTGGAATACCTTCCGCGTAAGACTTGTTGCCGATCACCACGGCAATGTCGTATTTACCCGCTTTGATCCCTTGAGGGATATTGGCGTCCACATCCACCGAAAGACCGCCCGCGACGGCAATGTCCGCCGTTTTTGGCGCATCCTTGCCCGCAACAAACACCTCTTCTGTTTTCCGCTGCGGCGCGTTTATGGTCAGCACCAGCTCTTTTTTCGTGTTAAAACGAGGCCTTGCTTCGGAAAGCGTCACCGTCAGCGGGATTTTTTCGCCGTTGGCAATGCGGGTATTGGTGTAAAACATGAATTTGAAATCCTTAAACTTGCCCGAAGGCAGCGGTCCCAGTTCAAAATGCGTTTGCGCATCGCCGCCGATAAACACATTGTTTCCCGCCACGACATCCGCCGCCACGCCGCGCGCTTCACCCTGGCCCACATTCTGCACACGCACGGTCAGCTCCACCATTTCCATCGGCTCGACCCGTGAATTTCCGCCGGCATCGTGAATGCCCATATCCGCCACAATCAGTTTCGGCTCGGCAAAAGCCTGCGTGCGGAAAACCAGCTTGACGGGCGCGGGTTCAAACCCATTGGCCTCTTTCAGCGCAATCGTCAGAGCCGCGACATCCGTCGGAAGTTCTTCATCCGCCGTCAGAGATATTTCCATCACCCGCGTATCGCCTGCGGAAATCGTCCCCAGCGCCACCTCACGCTCAAAGTTAAGCCCTCGAATTTGTTTGGCTACGGCAATTTGCGCCCGGCAGTCAACAGCATCTCCCTGGCCGCTGTTTTTCACCATCAGCACCAGCTTGCCCGTTTCTTCCGCATTCAGAATATTATTTCCGGATGGCTCGACAAACTTGATCGTCATCGAAAGCGCGGGCGGCACGGGCAAGACGCCGATATTCACCCTGCCCTTCCCCGCCTGGGCGCCGGCGGCAAAAATGATTAAAATCGCCATAATCAAAATGGGGAATCGCTTTTTCATTTTCATCCTCCTATCTGTAGTAGGTCGCTTTCCCTTTTCCGACCTTTTCAATGAATCCCAAATCAATAAGCTTTCTGAAATCCAGATTTCTGGTTGGCTTGGCGCGATCGGTCAACTCAGCATAATCGCGGTCGGTAATAAATCCTTTTTCATTGATAAAATCGATGATTTTCTGATGGTAACTTTTCAATACCTTATCGGGAGTAGCGGTTTCTTTTTCCAGCGTTTTTTTGACTCTCAACAATTCATCAATAATGCCGTCGGTAAAATATTCAAGCCAGGAAGTAAAATCCAGGCTTTCTTTCAGTTCATAATAATTTCCCGCAAGCCCTACTTTTTGAAAATAGCGAGTTACATTTTGATTGTAATAATTTTCAAAACTGAAAAGGTTAAACGTATTGAGGCCCATACGAGCCAGAAGAACTTTGGTTGCCAATCGCGCCGTACGTCCATTGCCGTCAATGAAAGGATGAATCACTACAAATTGTTTATGAAAAATTCCCGCCAGAATCAGGGGATCAATGGATTGAGCGTTTCCTTCCAAAAAAGAAAACAATTCTTTCAGCATCGGAATGACTTCTTCATGGTCGGGCGGCCAATAAATGGTTTTTCCGGTTCTTGGGTCATTGACAAACACCGGTTCTTTTCGTATGCGCCCCCAGCGATACTTTTCAATCAACCCTTCGGTAACTGTTTTCTGAATTTTACCCAACCACTTCATATCAAGAACAATTTTTTCTGTTTTCATACAATCGTCTAATTCCAGCAAGGCCTTGTTATAATTCAATACTTCCTTTTCAGAATCTCGAATATTTTCGGGCTTGTTTTTTAGAATTCGTTTAACATCGGTAAGCGGCAAGGGATTGCCTTCTATGCTGGTTGAAGAATAGGCGGATACTTCGCGCGCCCGCAGTTCCATTTCATGAAGCGCCACTTTAGAAAAACAGCGGCTGTTCAGGTCAGTAACCATTTCGGCTATCCGTTTAATGTTGCCTAAAAGTTTATGGGATATGATGTATTTTGGATCAAACATAAAACCTGCTTTGTGTCATTGATGATATTTAGACACATATTAGACGATATTTAGACGATTATCAATCGTGAACAGCAACTCCATACGGAATTTCCCCTGTCGGGATCTGTCGTTCAAATCAGGTATCTAACCGTCAAATTCTTTTAAACAAGTTCTTTAATGTCTGCATTATCAAAGGTATCAAACAATCTGCCTGTTCCTCTTAAGCAAAGCAAGCATCAAGATATATTCATCTAAATTTTCCTTTACACTGGTTTACGTTTGCAGGTTGAGCCCAAATATTCCGGAGCAATCATCATGATTATTACGGCAAAAAGCGACGGATTTGAAAATCCACGCTACCTTTATTTGACTACTCCCTCCTTTCTAAAGGAGGTCTGGGGAGGATTTTTCTCAATTTGAAATCCCCCTGAATCCCACTTTACAAAGGGGGAAAGGACTTTCCTGCTTGCTCTTCGCGCCTGATGCGACTACTCCGTTCGCGCATCGCCCGTTTTTTTGCTCACTGTCTGCCCGGCAAATAATCATTGAGCAGAAACAGCCAGACGAAAGCCCAAATCACTACCACGGAGGATAGAGAGGCTTCTGCAACGGTATGACGCACGCGCGTAATCGGCGATGAAGCTCCAACCGCCGCCACGATTAACGCGGCTGGTACCGGAAGACGGGCCCTGTGGATTATCACGGGGACTGCTTTTGTAATAATCGCTTTTATACCAGTCCGAGCACCATTCCCAGACATTGCCGCTCATGTCATACAGCCCTAGTCCATTTGGCATTTTCTGGCCGATAGGATGAGTCTTACTGCCGGAATTACCATTATACCAAGCATAATCACCAAAGGATGATTCATTACTGGTGCCAGCCCATTTCTCGCTTTTCCCGCCGCTTGTTGCCGCATACTCCCACTCAGCCTCCGTCGGTAATCGGTAATCCTTACCGCTTTGGCTTTTAAGCTTTCGAATGAAGTCCTGAACAGCATTCCATGACACCTTCTCCACCGGGCAGTTGTCGCCACAATCTTTGAAATAGGACGGATTATTCCCCATCACTGCTTTCCACTGTCCCTGCGTGACTTCGTATTTTCCGATGTAAAAATCCCCCACACAAACTTCATGCACTGGCTTTTCGTCAGAGCTACCTCCAAGAACAGGATATCTGCCCATCTGAAAACAGCCGCCTTGGACAAAGACCATCTGGATGCCGGTAGTGGCTTCGGTAAATTCGTTGCCCGCCGTGGTCAGCTCCCAGTCCACATCTCCGCGCAGACCGCGCGGAAAATCCTTCAAGATGTTCCAGCTTATCTTCTTTCCCCGGCCGGGTTTCACTTTTCCGACATCGCCTTCCACATGAAGAGCTGAAGCCTTGTAGGTTTTGCCGTCCACGGTCAGCGTTAAAGTGACATCCGCTTCCTTTTCCTTCCCCGCCAGATCATAGGTGATCACCAACCGGTTCCCCTCCTGACGGGCAACTTCATTTTTCAATTCCGCGGCGTCCACACACATGGAAAACGACAGGAAAACGACCCACAGCAAAATCAATTGTCTTTTCATTGAATACCTCATGATTTGTTCACTTTCCTGTTCAATATCATGAAAGTATTAAGTTTTCCATGATTTTGTCCGGTACGCGCCCCCATGGAGAATTAAGCGAAATTCCCCGTATCGGTCGCCTGTCCGGTCACGGTGGATTCCCACGCGGAAAATCAGCAGGATGTGACCAGTTCATTTTTGCCTTTATCTTGCAAACTTCCAGGGATACGGATATACGCCGCTTAAACTCTGAGGGGATGCGTCGTCCAAAAACAGGCAAAACCGAAAAAAGAGCCAGGCTGAAAAATGATCAAATTATTAAAATTACTATTGATTTGTATAATTCCCCTCCTGTTGGCGGCCTGCAATAACACGCAGGCAATTCTTCCGGTGGATGGAAGCGCCGATTGGAAAGATCAAAACATGCATCCGTCCGTTTTACATTTTCCCGATCAATGGAATGGATATGAATTCTGGATGGCTTATTCTCCCTATCCAAACTCCAACGCTTATTATGAGAACCCCTGTGTGGCCGCATCCCATGATGGAATCAACTGGATCACACCGGCCGGACTTGTCAATCCCCTGGAAAAAGTATCTGACCAGGATTTCAAAGACGGCTATCATTATAGCGATCCGGAACTGGTCATGGTCAATGGTATTTTGGAATGCTGGTTTCGGTTCAATAAAAACGGAGATCAGGAATGGCTGTTCAGAAAAACCAGCAGTAACGGCATCAACTGGTCGAATACGGAATTGGTCATGGATCTTTCGGGGACAGGCAATTGGGCGCTTTCTCCTTCCGTGATTTACGAGGATGGAAAATACAAATTATGGTTTTGCGGATTGAACAATTCGATTTATTACACCGAATCTCCAACCGGCCATCCGGACACCTGGAGTCCTCCCGTGGAAACGCCTCTATCGTTTCGAGATGCCCAATGGGCCGCATGGCATCTGGATGTGTTGAAAGATCATGACAAATACATCCTGATCATGAATACGATGCCGGATGAAAACGGCCGCAGGTTTCTTACAGCGGGAGAATCACTCGATGGATTCAGTTTCTCCGACATTCATCTGATCTTGTCACCCGGCGTTGGCGCCACAGAATGGGACAATAAAATGCTTTACCGAGCCTCAACGGTTCGGATTGGCGATTTGTACTCGATGCTTTATTCCGCCAAATCGGTTGAGGGAAAATGGCATATCGGCGTAGCCCAAGGAAATAGTTTGGATTCTTTGAGCAAAATCGGAGGAACCTGGTGCAAGTTCCGATAAAATGGAGTTTTCATTCCTGATCCTTGATCGCCACTTTCAGGCTTTTGAGTTTCTTGTGCAGGTTGCTTCGCTCCAGGCCAATGGCCTCGGCGGTTTTGGAGATATTGCCGTCGTTTTCTTCAAGTTTCTTGATAATGAACTGCCTTTCAAAATCCATCCGGGCATCCCGCAAGGAATCGCCGGCGGCGGACCATTGCGGCAAGTCGGCGCTTCTTTCCGTTTTAATGCTCAGTTCCGGAATATCCTCCGCGTCAATGATGTTGGAAGGGGTCAGAATAATTAACCTTTCAATGATATTTTTCAGTTCGCGGACATTTCCCGGCCATTGATGCACCATCAGTTTGTCCAGGGCATCTTCCGTCAGTGTTTTCTGCGGACCGCCCTCTTTCGCGGCAAAATCGCGTAAAAAGCGCTCTGTCAGAAAAGGGATGTCTTCTTTTCTTTCTCTCAAAGGGGGCACACGCAAGGGAATCACATGAAGACGGTAGTAAAGATCCTGACGGAAACGGCC
Organism: Smithellaceae bacterium; assembly: GCA_035416785.1. Taxonomy (GTDB): domain Bacteria; phylum Desulfobacterota; class Syntrophia; order Syntrophales; family Smithellaceae; genus UBA8904. Next base: position 16,031 of record DAOLNX010000008.1, read on the forward strand.
CGCTTCCATCTCCTGTTCCAGGTCTTTGTTGGTTGCAGCCAAAACCCGCACGTCCATATCAATCACTTTGTTGCCGCCGACTCTTTCAAATTTTTTCTCCTGTAAAATCCGCAGGATTTTGGCCTGGGCTTTGAGGCTCATGTCCGCGACTTCATCCAGGAAGATGGTGCCTTCATGGGCCAGATCAAATTTGCCGCGCTTTTTTTCCGTCGCGCCGGTAAACGCGCCTTTCTCGTGCCCGAACAGTTCGCTTTCAATCAGTTCTTCGGGAATGGCAGCGCAGTTGACCTCCACAATCGGTTTATGCGACCGGCGGCTCAGGTGGTGAATGGAACGAGCCACCAGTTCCTTGCCTGTGCCATTTTCCCCCATAATTAAAATCCACGCGTTGGTCGGCGCGACAATGCTGATCATTTCTTTGAGTTCGCTGATTCCAGCGCTGGTCCCGGTCAGTTCGAACTGATGAGACACTTTCTGCTTTAAACGGATATTTTCTTCTTCCAGACGAACAACATTGAGCGCGTTGGCGACCAAAATCATCACCTTGTCCAGCGACAAAGGTTTTTCAATAAAGTCAAAAGCGCCCAGTTTGGTAGCCTTCACTGCCGTTTCGATGGTGCCGTGGCCCGACATCATGATGATCAGAATGTTGGGATGGGCTGCATGAATGACTTTTAACGTCTCCAGGCCGTCCATACCGGGCAGCCAGATATCCAGCAAAACCAGCTGTGGCAGTTCTTCCCCCACAACCTTGATGGCCTCTTCGCCGCTTCCCGCCAGAAGAACCTGATACCCTTCATCTTCCAGAATGGCTTTCAGTGAGTGACAGATGCTGACTTCATCATCGACAACAAGAATGGTTTCATTCATAAGACTCTCTCAACTTCGCTTTTTCTATAGATTAAACCTCGGCAACGGGCAACTGAAAAGATACAATGGTTCCCGAAGGAGCATTGTCGCTGATGATGACCTTGCCTTTATGGTCGGAAATAATCGAGCTGACAATCGCCAGGCCAAGCCCCGTTCCCGCTTTTTTAGTGGAAAAATACGGCTCAAACACTTTTTGCTTGTAGCTGGCCGGAACGCCTGCGCCGTCGTCGGCAACGGCGACGGTAACTTTTTTGTTGGCCTCGGAATAACGCACAATCACGCCAATATGCCCCGCCTGCTTGTTCAAGGAAGCCACGGCGTTATCCAGCAGATTGATCATCACGCGATTGATCTGTTCGGCATCCATATTCATTCTGGGCAATCCTTCCGCCGGACTGTATTCAAACAGAATGTCTTTGTGCGCGTCGGAAAAAAGCGTTACGGCCTCGGCCACGACGGCGTTGAGGTCATTGGGAGACAAAGTCGTCACCGGCATGCGCGCATAACGGGAAAACTCGTTGACCAGATTTTTCAGCACCTCCACCTGAGCGATAATCGTCTGAGTGCATTCCCGAAAAACCGATCCTTCCTCTCCAAGTTTGTCGCCGTATTTACGCTGAAGTCTCTGCGCGGACAGCTGCACCGGCGTGAGCGGGTTTTTGATCTCATGCGCCATGCGCCTTGCCACTTCGCGCCAGGCCGCGGCCCGTTCCGCCTTCTGCAACTCCGTCAAATCTTCAAACACAACCACAATGCCGCTGTCGTGGCCTTCATCATCCTTGATCATCGTTGCGGTCAGCAAAAGCGTCATCGCTTTGTCCCGAAGGGTCAGTTCCAGTTGTTTCCGCAACATCCTTTCATTGCTTTGCCTCATTTCCGCCATGAGAGAATCCACCAGGACCAGATGCTCGTCCAGCAAAAGCTCCCGGTAGTTGCGGAAAAGGAAGGGAAGGGCATCAATGTCCAGCATGGTTTCCGCGGCCCGATTGATGGTGGTGATGATGCCGTTGCCATCCACGGAGATAATTCCGGCGGATACATTGCGCAGGACGGCAGCGATATATTTTTGTCGCTCCTCCAGAGAAATATTGGCCTCAATCAGACCCGCCTTGCTTTTCTGCAAGTCGTCCGTCATGGAATTGAAAGACTTGACTAAAAGCCCAACTTCATCATCCGCGTCGATATGGATGCGGCTGTCCAGATCCCCCTGGGTAATTCGGTTGGTCGCCGTCACAAGATCCTGAATGGGATCAGTGATGCTTTTCGCCAAAGACAGCCCAAACCAGGTCGCCAGAAAAATGATGATCAGCGTGACCACCGACAACGTGACAACATAATTGAATTTTATGGGATTTTTCAGAAGTTTGACCTGTCCGTAATGTTCGGAGGCATCCGCGATGCTGCGCAGTTTATCGGCAAACCCCCGCGGAACCATGTAGATGACGGATACCCGGCCGATGACTTCCGTCGCCACGGCGGCTGAAAAAACCGGCGCCACGCCGACAATCAATTCTCCCTCCGGAGTAGCCGCCACTGTGGAGATTTCCTTTCCCGAATAGATGTCTTCCCTCATTTTGGGAGACAGTTCCACCGGCGGAAAAGAGCTTTTCTCCGGATCGGTAAAATCAATACTTTCGCCTCGAAAATCGAAATAGGCCTCCACACGGTCCACCTTGTAACTTTTTTGCCTCTGTGCCAGCAGAGTATTTAAGTAATTGATTTTATCCGTGTCATACAGACTGTTGCGCGTAATGTCGGCGCTGATTTGACGCGCATGGAACTTGGCCATCTCTCCGGCTTGCGCGTAATAAATCTGGGCAACTTCCAGCGAACGGTTAAGAGCTTCGCCGATTTTGATACTAAACCAGAACTCAATCGAGTAGGACAGAAAATTGATGGCAAACAGAAAAAGCAAAATGTTCGGAACCAGCGACAAGCCGACAAACGCGGCAACCAGTTTTGTGCGCAGTTTGGAGCCGAGAATTCCCTTGCGACGCTCGGCAAACAGTTTGAAAATATTGCGGACGATCAGGAAAAGCAATAGTAAAATCAGGATAATATTGATGCTCGTCAGGCCGTAAACCAGGATATTGGAGGAAAGCGGCAGTTCTTTCCGGGCGGAAAGCTGACTGGCCAAAATGGTGAACACCACCGCCAGACAACCGACCACCAGCATCAAAATGCGCTCGCGCTTTCGCTTTCTCAACTCGCGCTCATCAATACGGGCTTTTTCTGGATTTTCCGTCATTTTTTTAAATTGAAAGAATTTCTCTTTTTCGAAGAATACGGCCTTAGGGCCTCAATAGGAAAACCTGATCTTGTACAACGGCGTTTCAAAATCCCATAAAGAAACAAAAAACAGGACATATTCCATCTTGAACGGCAGCCGGACCTTATCCATTTTCACCCTGACGTTGGCGTAATATTCATACCCCTTGGACAAGCTGACCAGAGACGCAACCGGAATACCGTTTAAATCCGCCATGGCTTTTTGCGCGCTTAAAAAATCCGGAAAAACAGACTGCTGATCGTCGCCGCTGGTGGTAATGGAAAATGTTTTTTTCAGGTTGTCATATTTAATCGTGCGGAAAATCTCTTTGCCCAGGATTTTGCTGTCCCACAAAAATGGTCTTTTCTGATAAACATCCATTTGAATCGTAAAAACGGCGGGAACACCGGCCATAATGGCTTTTTCCATTTCCGGCGTAAAGCAATTCACCAGTCTGGCGTATAACAGCACTTTTTCCGTATTGCCGGTGATTAAAAGATCAACCATCCGGGGATCGTCATTCGCTCGCGCCACCTTTGAAACAGCAAGGAAAACAATCAATAAAACGGTTAAACCTATCCCTGTCGTCAGACAGAAACGGCCTGCATTCTTCGTTACATCCACCATCGCCATTTTCCAGAAACATCCTTTGTATTTTGCCGCAAGAAATCTTTCCGGCGCATACTAGGAAACCGGCGGATAAAAATCAAGATGAATTTCAATGGAGTAAGAATGTAAAGAATTTGAGAGATTCCGTTAGATTTGCGCCGTATCCAGAATGGTAAAGGGCGGAATTCGGCAGGACCGGTTCTCGGGTGTCCTCTGCCTGTCGTAATCGGTAAGAATATGCCAACTGCTTTCCTGGCGCATCAGCTCTCTCAACAACAGGTTATTCAGCCGGTGCCCCGATTTATAAGCAACAAAGTGGCCGATAATCGGCATGCCCAGTAAAAATAGATCGCCGATGGCATCCAGAATTTTATGCTTGACAAATTCATCCGGCATCCGCAGACCGTTTTTATTGATCACTCTTTCCTCGTCCAGTACAATCGCATTGTCCAGTGACCCGCCCAGGCCCAGCCCTCTGGCCTGAAGATACTCCACTTCCTTCAAAAAACCGAAAGTTCTCGCAAAACAAATGGCGTCTTCATAATTTTTGTCACTGAAGACAAAACTGTAGGACTGCCTGCCGATGACCCGGTTGGCGAATTCAATTTCATACGAAATCTTGAACTCCGGCGAGGGAAGAAACATGGCGCTTGACTCCCCTTCCTTCACGGATACGGGTTTCGTAATGATCAGCATCTTTTTGGACTTTCCCTGCGAACAGGTACCCACCGTTTTGAGCATGTTGACAAATGGCAGTGCACTTCCATCCATGATGGGAACTTCAAAAGAATCCAGCTCGACTACGGCATTGTCGAGTCCCATGCCACAAAATGCCGACAAGATATGCTCCACCGTGGAAACCGTAGCCTCTCCGTTGCCGATGGTGGTTGCCAGAGAAGTGTCGCAAACCATTTTAAAATCGGCCGGAATGGGCCTGGCTTCCGGCAAATCCCTGCGCACGAAAAGAATTCCGGTATCCACAGGGGCCGGCTTAATGGTCATATTCACCTTGCGCCCGGTGTGCAAACCGATGCTGGAGCAAAGGATTTCTTTTTTCAGGGTTCGCTGCAAATTCATTGTCAACCTCAAATTTAGCGCTTACTACATTAAGCAATATACATACCAAAAAAACGGCCCTTGTTACCCATGCTTTAAGGCAATGTCCTGATTCACTTTTTAAAGACAATCCCTGATCGCACCCGGCGTTTTCCAAGAAAAGGTGTGTTTAAAACAACACATAAGACAGGGCCTCGACGTTCATGCTGAAAAATGGTTTGTTAAAACAGATCTTTTTGAACATTTACGGCTTTTCGCCCGAAATGTTCATAAGCTTTGGCGCAGGCCATGCGGCCTCGCGCCGTTCTTTGCAGATAGCCTTCCTGAATCAGATAAGGTTCATAGACATCCTCAATCGTCACTCTCTCCTCACCGATGGCGGCAGCCAAACTTTCCACGCCCACCGGACCGCCGTTGAACTTTTCAATCAAAGCCAAAAGAAGTTTTCGGTCCATTTGATCAAAGCCTTTCTGGTCCACTTCAAAAGCCTCCAGAGCATCGCGGGCGATTTTCCCGTCGATGGTCCCGTCACTTCGGACTTCTGCATAATCCCGGACACGCTTGAGCAAACGGTTGGCAATCCGCGGCGTTCCACGCGCCCGTCCGGCCAGTTCCTCCGCGCCGTCAGCAGTCAGTTTCACGCCCAGAATGGACGCAGACCGGGAAATAATGACAGCCAGTTCCTGCGGCGAATAGAATTCCAGACGGAAGTGCATACCGAAGCGGTCGCGAAGCGGAGAGGTCAAAGACCCGGCCCGCGTCGTTGCGCCCACCAGGGTAAATTTGGGAATGTCAAGTTTCATGGAACGTGCGGAAGGCCCCTGACCAATTAAAATATCAATGTGGAAATCTTCCATGGCCGGATAAAGGATTTCTTCCACCACATGAGACAAGCGGTGAATTTCATCAATAAACAACACCTCATGTTCGTGCATGTTTGTCAGAATCGCCGCTAGGTCGCCCGGCCGTTCAATCACCGGACCGGAAGTCACCTTAATATCCACGTCCAGCTCTCTGGCGATAATATAGGCCAGGGTGGTTTTCCCCAGGCCCGGCGGACCATATAAAAGAACATGGTCAAGCGGCTCACGCCTCTTTCTGGCCGCTTCAATAAAGATCGACAAATTGCTTTTGACCTTGTCCTGTCCGATATAATCCAGCAATTTGGGAGGGCGCAAACAATTTTCCAAACCGCCTTCATCATTTGCGCAAACCGGACTGATTAAAGGATTTTTCAGATGTGCTTCCATGATTTTCCCCGAATTGGACTGACGATCAGCCGGAAAGTATCTTTAGCGCCTTCTTTAACAGGGTTTCCATGTCCGGTTCTCCTTCCATGCCGCTTGCGGCCTTGTCCAAAGCGTCTTTGGCTGTGCCGGCTTTATACCCCAGGTTGACCAGCGCAGACAGAACATCCTCTCGAATCATCTCGTTTTGCTTCTGACGATGATCCATGGCGGGCAACTGGTCAGCCGCCATTTTCTTTGCCGCTTTGTCTTTCAGCTCCAGAATCAGGCGCTCCGCCATCTTTTTCCCGATGCCGGGAATGGCGACCAGCTTCTGGAGATGGCCTCCGGAGATAGCTTCCAGAAGTTCAGCAGCCGAAATTCCCGAAAGGATATTCATGGCCGCTTTCGGCCCGATACCGCTTACGGAGAGCATCAGTTGAAAAAGCTCTCTCTCCTGAAGCGTGTAAAAACCAAACAGGTGAATTGCATCCTCTTTGACCGAGGTGTGAATGTGCAGTGTAACGCTTTCTCCAGCATCGGGAAGTTCGTAAAACGTGGTCAGCGGGATAAAAACACGATAGCCGACCCCTTGCGTATCCAGAACAATGTGAGAAATTCCCTTGTGGGCGATTTTACCCGAAAGCAAAGCAATCATGTCAAATCGGCCGCTCCTTTGAAAAATTCGCCTGACAAATGGCGGCAGCCAGAGCATCGGCTGCATCCGCGGGTGGTAGAGTATCCAGTTTCAAAATGGCTTTCACCATCATCTGAACCTGTCGTTTTTCTGCCCGCCCGTAACCGACCACTGCTTTTTTCACCTCAAGCGGTGAGTATTCAAATACAGGAATGCCCCTGTTCGCACAGGTAAAAATGACCACGCCGCGCACCTGGGCCTGCCGGATCAGACTGCGAACATTTTTGCCATAGAAAACATTTTCCAGTCCAATCGCCTGCGGGCCTGTTTCATCGATAACTTCGCCAAGCCTTTGGGAAATATGCATTAAAACATCAGACAGCAGATGATCTTTTGGAGGCTTGATTTCACCATGGAGAACATGACGAAGATAATTACCGCTTTTATCAATAACTCCATAGCCCGTCACACGGCTTCCCGGATCAATGCCTAAAATTCGCAAAATATCAGCTTTCGGTTGAGACGATCCTGTTTTTTCAACTTAACTTTTCCATGACATCTTCATCAATGTCAAAATTGGAATAAACATTCTGCACGTCATCATTGTCTTCCAGCTTTTCCATGAGCTTCAGCATGGATTCGGCCTTGTTTGCTTCCAGTTTGACCGTGTTGGAGGGAATCAGCGTAATGGAGGCAGACAAGTGCTTGATACCTTTGTCGTCCATGGCTTTCTTAACGGTTTCAAAAGCCGGCGGTTCCGTGACCACTTCATATTCACTGCCTTCCGTTTTCACATCTTCCGCCCCGGCCTCCAGCGCCAGTTCCAGCAGATCATCTTCAGCAATCTGCTTTTTATCGACAACAATGCTCCCTTTTTTTGCAAACATCCAGGCAACACAACCGTTTTCACCCAAATTGCCGCCATGCTTGGAAAAGATATGACGGATCTCCGCAACGGTCCGGTTTTTGTTGTCTGTCATGATATCGACAATCACCGCCGCACCGCCCGGCCCGTAACCTTCATAGGTCAGTTCTTCATAATTGGCGGCACCGTCACCGCCACCCGTCCCTTTCTTAATGGCCCGGTCAATGTTGTCTTTGGGCATGTTTTCTTCTTTGGCCGCCAGCACCGCCTGCCGGAGACGTGAATTGCCCTCGATGTCTCCTCCACCCAGACGCGCCGCCAGTGTAATTTCCTTAATAATTTTCGTAAATATTTTACCGCGTTTGGCGTCGTTCGCCCCTTTTTTTCTTTTGATGGTGCTCCACTTATTATGGCCCGACATAGAGTTTTCTCCTGAAATAAAAAATCCCGCATATTTTGGCCGCCTTCTAGCACAAGGCGATACACTTGTAAAGTTCATTACCGGTTTATCCGGCGTTTTTCTACAGTTGCCGCAACAGACATTGATGACCGTTTTCAAAATCTTCCGTTGAGAGATTTTTAGAAATATGCGATAGAAGCTTCAAAATGCGAGGTACGCCGTGCAGGATTTCAATTTATCGGATTTTCTTAAAATATCCGCCGTCTTGAACTACCAGTTAAGCGCCAGACAAAGAAACTGGCACAGCGTCGCTTCCATTGTGCTGGACGGTAAGCCCTTTTCCAATCACGATTGCGAGGCGCTGCTCCATACCTTCGATTACCTTGAATACCTCTACGGAAATTCCACAAGAAACCTTGGTCCCTTTTCCGTTCTGCATCCGCTCAGGGCCACCGCGCTTTTGTCTCACGCTTCGAAAAAAGCCGATCTTCTGGATTTGATGACCTGTCTTCTTCACGACAGTTTCGAGGACTTTCAGCCGGTCATTTTCAAGAATTCCAAATCGTTGAAACCAAATGAGTCTTTCCAATCCTTCCTGTCCCGGATCCCGCGAGACCATCACCCCCCCCTGATCGAGCATGTGCGCTGGCTGACCAAAGAACCGGAAGAACCCTATTATCATTACATCGGCCGATTTCTTGATCAGGCCGGAAAATCACCGGAAGTGATCTCCGTGAAACTTGCCGACCGCCTCGACAATACCTTCGACATGCGCATTGACCTTCAGGATCCCCTTCAGGGAATTGATTTTTTCAAGGTCGTTTACCAGGTCCTGTTCACGGATGACTATAAAGGGTATAAACCGGAAAAATCTCATCAGCCAACTGTAATTTTAAACGGTGCGGAACGTCTTTACCAGCTTTTCAAAAACATTGTCCTTTTGTCTCTCATCCGTCAAAAGAAAACCGCTCTGGGCGATTCCGTCAGCCGGAAGCTTTTTCAGGCGCTCGCTGAAGCCAGCATGCAGGAAGCGCAACGCATTGCCTTGCACATCTTTGGATACCACGCCAAATCCGTGGCCAAATTCAAAAAATGTTTGCTGGAATTAATGAATTATGCGCGAGAGGGAGGATTCCATTGTGTAAGACATCCGAATTCAGGGTATCGTCTCGATGGAATTCTCATATCCATCTTCGATCAGACCGACAGGAATGCCAGAAAAAAACAGCTATCCCTTCTTTACGAGGACAAGTCCCTCATGATCGAAGTCGCCATCGCTTTCGTGTCGGTCTTTTTGAATTTCCTAAATGATTCCGGGTATTACCTTCACGGCATCGGCACCAAGGGCATCCATCCGGAAGCGCCTTGACCTGAAAAAAGATGAACCGGCAGCCAGGCCGTTCCTACCTTGATGAACGGCTGGGAATAATCATCACCTGCGGATTGGGAATGTGTTTGATCAGTTCCGTTTCCAGCCTGCCCAGCAATTCGTAGACGGCCGACATCTTCATTTCCGGGTGAAACTCCATAAACAGTTCGATAAACGTCTGGCTTCCGGAACGTCGGGTCCGAAACCCGTGAATTTGCTCATAGGCGTCATAATTGGCAATCAGTTCCCGCAGGATGATCAGCAGGTGATACTCATCCAGGCTGCGATCCAGCAGATCAGAAAAAGATCCGGAAAAAACCTCGTAAATGGATTTAATAATGCTGAGCATGAGTAGAGAGGTTGCACCGACATCCAGATAGCGCGTCCAGTCATCCCCATGAAAAATCAGAGAAATGCCGACAGCCAGAATAATCAGCAAATCTTCCAGCGCACCCATTCTGGCCATTTTCCATATAGAGCTAAAAATGGGGGAATGTTCCGTTTTGCTCAAACGGTAATTGCGGATCCAGAGCCACAAAGAGGCGAAAAAAGAGACAAAGGTCAGCAGCATGGCCATTCCACCGCCATGCTGCGGGGCAGGATGCAACACTTTCATGACCGTTTCATAACCGACAAACAAAGCGGCAAACAGCATGGTCATCCCGACAACAATGCTGGAAATGGTTTCCATTCTGCCCAACCCGTAGGTGTTGAGCAAATCCGCCCTCTTGGTCATCCTCTTCACGGTATAAAGCGAAAGGCCCGAAGCGAGGGCGCCAGTAAAAGCAATGACAAAATTCGCAACAAACACAATGGAATTGGATGTGGCGATCCCGACGGCGGAAACCCCCAGCGTGTAAATCTCCATTCCCATCATCAAGGCCAGCAAGCGGATTTTGGTCTCGTTGGAAACCGCCGCCGAAAATTCACTCATCTTTTCCTTTGCTCCTTTTAAAGCGAACCCATCGCGATCAGCTCTTTGATGTTGACATGCCGGGATTCATCCACGGAAAGTCCCTTGCGAATTAAATCCAACACTTGAGGCTTTTCTTCCGGAAATTTATAGCCTTCGTAGCTCTGGGAAAACAGAAGACCGCCCTTTTCGTCCGCCCAGGCGTTCATATTGTGGTCAAAGCATACCCTTGAGGTAACGTGCAGATTTTCAATCATCACCTGAAGTTCTTCCAGCCGTTCATGCGGTGAAGAAATATGCAGTCGTCCCTGTTCGTAATCCGCAAAGATTTGCGTGCCCCGCCTGGGAACGAGAGGACGGGAACGAATATAGTGCGGATTGATCTCGTTTAGCACACGCGCCGTGTTTTCCGCATGCTGCCGCCAGCGTTCGCGCCCGCCCAGATCCGGCATCCAGTATTCAGAAAGCTGAAAACCGGCCGCCATCGCTTTTTGTCCGCCCGCAATCTGCTCGGCGCTGGTCACACCCTTTCGAATAATTTGGAGAATCTCATCGTCTCCCGTTTCCAGGCCGACATGAATCCGGTCCAGCCCCGCCTCGCGGATCTGAACCAACTGCTCCGGCTTTCTTTGCGCAAGGGTCTTGGAGCGGGTGTAGGAGGTCACTCTGGTCAGGCTGTCCAGTTCTTTTCGCAAATACCGGAGAACTTCCGCCAATTCATCCGGCCGCATAATCATGCTGTCGGCATCCTGTAAAAAAGCGGTTTTACCGCCGGAATAAAGCCAGGAAAAAACCAAGGAAAAACAATAATTTTCACGAAGATAGGAATTAGCGGAAAACAGCGCGCGCAGCACATCCCGATGGATTCGTCCTTCGTGCCCGATTTTTCGGGAAATTTCGCGAATTTCTTCCACCATGGACTTCACCGTGTCAATATCGGATTGAATGTCCGCAACGTTTCGATAAACAAAAGCATGCCCCTTGTACATTTCGCAAAACGAGCATTTATTCCAGGGACAATTCTCCGTAATTCTCAATAAAAGCGATGAACTGCCCCCTTCACTGGGCGGGCGGTAGACCCCGACGGCAAATGACAGACAACTGATTTTCTCCACATTTTCCGCGTAAGATATGGTTTTTGCGCCAGACGCCATCCTCAAACTCCCCCTGCCGAAATGGCGGGCAATACTATAAATGCTTTTTAAACATTTGACAACAACACTGTGCGTCATTTCATAAATTAATTGACAGTAAACCACAGGTATAGTAATGACGCGCATCCTTTAAAAGGAGATCGCTTCCTGCCGAAATGGAAATGCAGAAACGGTCAACAAATACATTTTAGCCTTCAAAGAAGGCAAGGAGGAAAGTAAAGTATGGCAAACGAGAATTTAGAAAGTAAAAGGTGGTTGATCGCCGGGGCGGCCGTCGTCATGCAGCTTTGCCTGGGCACGGTGTATGCGTGGTCCGTATTCAAAAAGCCGCTGATGGGCATGCACCATTGGGGCGAAACAGAGACCCAATTAACATTCATGATTCTGATGGGCGTCCTGGGATGCGCCGCTGCTTTCGGCGGTACGCTGGTGGATAAAAAAGGTCCCAAATTTGTCGCCACAATCGGTGGTATTCTTTTCGGAATTGGCACCCTGATCGCCGGTTATGCCGACCAGATTGGGAATATTTATTTGCTTTATCTCGGCTTTGGCGTCATCGCGGCATTGGGAAACGGTTTTGGTTATGTCACTCCCATTGCAACCCTGATTCGCTGGTTCCCGGATAAGCGTGGTCTGGTAACAGGCTTGGCGGTTATGGGTTTTGGTCTTGGCGCTTTCTTTATGGGCCAGATCGCTCCTCCGATGATTGCCGGTTTTAAAACCGTCGATGCCGCCGGAACCGTAACCTCATCCGGCGTGGCCAATACTTTCTACATCTGGGGCATTATTTTCCTTGTCCTCGTAACGGGCGCCGCCCAGTTGTTTAAAAATCCCCCTGCCGGTTGGCTGCCCGCCGGTTTCAAACCGGCTGCCTCTTCCGTTTCCGCGGCGGATTCGCTGAATTTCGGCCAGGCTGTCAAAACTCCCCAGTGGTGGATGCTTTGGGCCATGCTGTTCCTTAATGTGTCCGCAGGTCTGGGTCTTATTTCCCAGCTGTCTCCCCTTGCTCAGGATTTATACAAACCTATGGTTGATCCTTCTCTCGCCGGCGATGCCGTTGTGAAAAAACTGGCTTGGGCAGGTGGTCTGGCTGTCGCCATCACCGCCATCTTCAACGGTTTGGGACGTCTCTTCTGGGCAAAAATTTCCGATAACATCGGGCGCAAGGCTGTCTTCGCCACGATGTTCTTAACGCAAGCCATCCTCTATGTCCTGATTGGCATGGGGATTGTAAGCAATTTCTGGTTGTTCGTCATCATCGGTTGCTATCTGCTGGCCTGCTACGGCGGCGGATTTGCCACCATGCCGGCTTTTGCAGCGGATAATTTCGGCCCCGGCTACATCGGCAAGGTATACGGATTCATGCTCACCGCCTGGGCGTGCGCGGGTATTGCCGGACCGCTGGTTTTCGCCAAGTTTAAGAGCGAGGCACTCTTCATCGCTGCCGCTCTTCTGGCAGTCGGCCTGGTCATCTCGATTGTCTTCACAGGCACAAAAGGCAAGAAAGCGTAATCCCTCTCATCCATAGCGTCATCCCCCTTCGCTTACAAAAGCGAAGGGGGATGACGCTGAAATCCCCGTCGTTTCACCTGCATCTTATTCCAACCAACCCCTCTTCTTCTGAAGAGGGATCACGGGTCACTATCCTCTCGAAGATTGTATTGACATCTGTGTCGGCTTTTCTTATATTGCGCCGCGAATCAAATCATTTTGATCGCCGACTTGAGATGGTTTTGTCATACACGGGTCATAAAAGAAGGGAGTGTTTCAAGTGGCGTTTTGTCCCGAAAATATTGCCGCCTGTCCGGATTGTGATCTGCTTCAGCGCATTCCTGCGCTTCCCGACGGAGAAATGGCGTATTGTCCAAGGTGCGGACGCACTCTTGCTGAATCAAAAATCGATTCTCTACGTCGAACCCTTGCGTTCACCATCGCGGCGGCCATTGTGCTGATCATCGCCAACTCCACGCCTCTTTTAGGTCTCTCGGCTGTCGGGCGCCGGGCCGATACCACTATTCTGGGCGGCGTGCTGCTCATGTGGCAGCACGGACAGGAAATTACCGCCTTGCTGGTGGCCTTTTGCACAGTAATCGCACCTTCTGTCTATATCGTCGTCATGCTGACCGTTTTGATGGCCATCAACAGAACTCCTGTTCCTTCCTGGATCAGACCGCTGCTTGGGTTATCGGAATTCAGCAAGTCCTGGTCCATGGTGGAAGTCATGATGCTTGGAATTCTTGTGGCCCTGGTAAAAATTGCCGATCTCGCGACCGTACTTCCGGGGATCGGCATGTTCGCCGTCTTTGCGCTGATTCTCCTTCTGGCGTCCATCTCGGTCAGCTTCGACCCCCGGGAAGTCTGGATACGGATTCCGTGGGCAGACGCAAATGCAAAGCCTGCTTTGCCTGGGTTTGCTTTCGAAAACCCAACGACTGTCGGCGATGACTTCGCCAAAGCCGCCACGGGAGGCCAACTGGGACTGGTCGCCTGTCGAACCTGCTCTTTGCTGATCGCGCCTCCAGATGTTCAGAAACCGGGCAGATGCCCGCGCTGCGGCGCAAAGCTTGCCCTTCGCCACGCGAAGATGTTTCAGCGCTCTTGGGCGCTTCTTCTGGCGGCGGCCATCTGTTACATTCCGGCAAACCTGCTTCCGGTCATGAACACCACAACGCCCGGATACGAGGAAAAAGATACCATTATAAGCGGCGTGATTCTGCTTTATGAAACCGGATCCTGGCCGCTTGCCCTGATCGTGCTGATTGCCAGTGTCATGATTCCGCTTGCAAAAATTATCGCTCTCGCCTATCTGCTTCTGACCATCCAGTTTCGTAGAAACCGGGGACGACAGGAACGAATCCGACTGTACCGTCTGGTTGAGGTTGTCGGACGATGGTCCATGCTGGACGTTTTTGTTGTGACTTTTGTCGTTGCTCTGGTTCAGCTTCAGCCGCTGATGTCGGTAGAACCAGGCGCGGGTGTGCTGTTTTTTGCCGCAGTTGTCGTACTGACCATGTTGGCCGCGGAAAATTTTGATCCCCGTTCCCTGTGGGATCCCGACACGGCCAAGGAGAATAACTCATGAATGAAAACGAAGATTTCCCAAACCTGCCCTCCTCTGAAACCCGCTCCAAAAGAAAAATGCGGATTTCCGCGGTGTGGATTATTCCCTTGGTCGCCCTGATCGTTGCCCTGGGCATCGCCGTCCAAAAAATCCTGCACGAAGGCCCCACCATTACCATCATTTTTAAGAAGGCCGAAGGCATCGAAGCCGGAAAAACGTTTGTGAAATACAAGGATGTCAACATCGGCCAGGTGGAATCCGTCAGGCTTTCCGATGACTTCACCAAAGTCGTCGTAACGGCAAAAATCGAGAAAAGCGCCGAGGGACTGATTGTGGACGACGCCCAATTCTGGATTGAATCGCCGCGTGTTACGCTGAGTGGAATTTCCGGTTTCGGCACGCTGCTATCCGGAAATCATATCGGCCTGGAAATCGGCAAGTCCTCAAAAGCACGAAGGATATTTACCGGGCTGGAATTGCCTCCCTCCATAACCATCGATCAACCAGGCCGGCAGTTCATTCTCCGCGCGGACACTCTCGGATCGATCGGTATCGGTTCTCCCATCTATTACCGGCAACTCAACGTCGGCCGGGTTATCGGCTACGACCTTGCCACAAGCGGCAGATCCATTGACATCCGGATTTTCATCAATGCCCCCTATGACAAACAGGTAACCACGCAGACGCACTTCTGGCATGCCAGCGGAATCGACGTCAACATGAACGCCAAAGGCCTGACCGTGCAAACCCAATCGGTCCTGTCGCTTCTGATCGGCGGCATTGCTTTTGAAGAAACGGTTTCTATTCTTTCAGAATCAAAACCGGCCGCGGAAGGTTTTGTTTTTAACCTTTTCAGCGACCGTACCAGCGCAACAAAAAAACATGAGGATATCGTTTCCAACGCGATTCTGTATTTCAACGAATCCTTGCGCGGCCTCTCCATAGGCGCGCCCGTAACGTACGCCGGTTTGCCGGTAGGCGAAGTCACCGGGGTAGGCCTCGAATACAATGCCAAAACCCAAAGCATCCGGCCGCGCGTGGACATCGCTCTTTATCCAGCTCATTTTATCGCCCACATCAAAAACATTGGGCAGAAAGAACCTCAGGCAAAAGACAAAGAATGGCGCGGCGCTTTCATGCAGCGCATGATTGACCGGGGACTGCGCGCTCAACTGCGCAGCGGCAGCCTCGTCACCGGACAGCTCTATGTCGCTCTGGACTATTTTCCAAACGCACCCAAAGCCGGAAAAATCGATTTCAACAGCCCGGTATATGAATTTCCCATCATGCCCAGCAGTATGCAGGATATGGAACACAAAATCAGCGGCATCATCGCTAAAATGGAAAAAATTCCCTTTGACACTCTTGGTCTTGACGCCCAAAAAACCATCGCATCTCTGAATAAAATGCTGCAGGATGCCGACACCATATTAAAGCATGTGGACGGAGAAATGCTTCCGGAAATCAAGACCACCGTTCAAGATTTACGAAAAGCCATCTCAACGGCGGAACGAACGCTTGCCAGCGCGGATAAAACCCTCGTCGGAAAAGACTCGCCGACACAGCAGGAATTGCGTCTGGCGCTTCAGGAAGTCGCCCGTGCGGCAAGGTCTCTCAATGCATTGATGGAGTATCTCGAACGCAATCCCAATGCCCTGATTCGTGGAAAAATACAGGAGGCGCCATAATGAAAAAATTCTTCACTTTCCTCATTCTATGCGCGGTCGCCGCTCTGACGGCGGGTTGTGCTTCTTCCAGAATCTCACAATTTTATACGTTAAGCCCGTCGGCCATTTCACCGGCAACCCAAAAGGCAGGATATGGACTTTCCGTGGGGCCGGTTTCCATTCCTGCCGTCGTGGACCGGCCACAGATCGTGCTGCAGAAGGGTCCAAATCAGGTGTATATTTCTGAATTTGATCGATGGGCTGCCCCTCTCACGCAGGAAATTGCCAGAATCATGGCAGAAAACCTGGCAGGGAAGCTCGGGGTTTCACAGGTTACCCTGTTTCCGCAAATGGCGGCGGAAGATTCATCCTATCGGGTCGTCATCGACATTCTGCGCTTTGACTCAACGTTAAACCACTCGGCCATTCTGGACGCCCGCTGGACGGTGACCTCTCCCGAAGGGAATAAAACACAAAACGGCCGGGTAAAAATTACCGAAACGGTTCAGGGAGGTGGCATGGCGGATCTTGTCGCTGCGCACAGCCTGGCCCTGGAAAAGTTAAGCCAAACGATCGCACAAGGAATTCAAACGATAGAATCAGGCAGTCATTGAGTTTTCTTATGGACCCATCAGGGTTCAGCATGCTTTGTCGTAGGTGTAACCCAATGCGTATTTTATTGACAGGTAAAAACATTCCTAATATAATTATCCTATGCTAAATAAAATTCTCTTGAATTTGTCCATCATCCCCGGGGATGATCTTCAGCAAGCGTTGCGTATCCGGCGTTTTTTACTGGCAGCCTCCGCCTATTTCATTTGCGCGGTCCTTTGTTTTGTCGCCTACCTGAATGGTTTTGTGCAGTCGCATGCCTTTATCGTCGGAGTCTCTTTCGTCATCCTCATCAACATCGGCACGTATATCTTCCTGCGCAGCGGTCTCAATTTGAAAATGGCCGATCCCAGCCTGACGGTTTTTCAGATATGCTCGGCGATCATGATGGTTATGTATCTCATGCTCTATGCCAACGATTCACGCGGTGTATGGCTTTTGATTTACGTCATCATCCTTCTGTTCGGCATCTTCCGTTTCAACACCCGCCAGTTTATATACGTCAGTATCTTTACGCTCCTGACTTACGGAGGCGTCATCGCCTACCTTCATTTGTACCGGCCTGAAAACGTCAATTTTCACATGGAATATCTGCAATGGGTAGCTCTGGCCGGAATTCTCGCAGTTTTTTCCGTCATTGGCGGTCATATCTCCAATCTTCGTGCCAATTTAAGCAAGAGCCGCTCCACGATCAAACAAATGACGGACAACATGCATGACGTTATTTTCGTTCTGGACACTCATCTGCATTATGTCTATGTCAGTCCCTCGGTAAAAGCGATGAGAGGTTATGAACCGGAAGAAGTCATGCGGCAAAGGCCTTTAGACATGCTGGCGTCAGCTTCCCTGGATCAGGCCCAAAAAGAGCTGACGGAAATGGCCGAAATGGCCGGAACAGACTTTCAGGCAGACATCTCCCGGACCCTGCAACTGGAAATTACGCGAAAAAACGGAACGGCCATATGGACAGAGACGAAGTTTACCTTCATCCGGGATAAAAAAAACGGTCACCCCTCCCAAATTCTCGGCGTCATGCGCGACATCTCCGAGCGTAAAGAAGCGGAAGAAAAGATCCGTCAGGGCGAAGAAAAGTATCGCAACATTCTGGAAAGCATCCAGGAAGGATACTTTGAAGTGGATCTCGATGGCAATTATACCTTTGTCAACGAATCGATGTGCGTTTTAACCGGATACTCCAGGGAAGAGCTGACCAGGATGAATTATAAAGCTCTGACCAATGAAGAGACCGCAAAAGAAGTTTTTCTCACCTTCAACAATGTTTATCTAACGGGAGACCCCTCCAAAGCAATCGACTGGCCCATTATCAAAAAGGACGGAGTTGAAGGAATCATCGAAACCTCCATCACGCTGCGCAAAGACAAGACAGGCATACCGATCGGCTTCAAGGGTATGATCCGCGACATTACCGAACGAAAAAAGATTGAAAAACAGTTGAACTACATCGCCACGCATGACGCTCTGACCGGACTGCCCAACCGTTTCATGTTCAACCAGATGCTGAACCAAGCGATCCGGTCGGCGCAACGCCACAAGCGCCAGCTGGCTGTGTTGTTCATCGACCTCGATCGTTTCAAGGCCATCAACGACACGCTGGGCCACGAGGCGGGAGACACTCTCCTGAAGGAAATCGCCGAACGGTTCCGAAGCACACTACGTTCGGTGGATGTCGTCAGCCGCCTGGGAGGTGATGAATTCGTCGTTCTGATTGAGGAAGTGGAGGAAACGCGTCAGGTCGCCGTCGTCGCCCAGAAAATCCTTGCCGGCGCCATCAAACCGGTCGTTTTGATGGGGGAAGAATGCCGCGTCACCGCCAGCATTGGGATCAGTCTGTATCCCAAGGATGCTCATGATGAACAAACGCTGATGAAAAATGCGGATATCGCCATGTATTATGCCAAGGAAGAAGGCAAAAACAACTTCCAGTTTTATTCAAAAGACATTCAGGGGCAATCCACAGAAAGGATGAGTCTTGAATCCAATTTGCGCCTGGCACTGGAACGCAACGAATTTTCTCTGCAATATCAAGCCAAAACCGATTTCAAAACCGGACAAATTACCGGCGTGGAAGCCTTGCTGCGCTGGAACAATCCAACCCTGGGTTCTGTCACCCCCACGCAATTTATTCCTGTGGCCGATCAAACAGGACTCATCGTGCCCATCGGCAGGTGGGTTTTGAAAACGGCATGCACACAAAATGCAGCCTGGCAGCGTCAGGGCCTGCCCCCCATTTGCATGTCGGTCAATTTATCGCTTCGCCAGCTGATGGATGATAAACTCATTGAGGATATTGAAAAAGCTCTTGAAGATTCCGGAATGGCGCCGGATCTTCTGGAACTGGAAATCACCGAAGGCATGCTGATGCATAATCCAGAGCGTCTGATTGCCGTATTGGACCGGATCAAGGAACTGGGGGTAAGGCTGGCCATTGATGATTTCGGCACAGGCTACTCGTCACTCGCTCATCTGAAAAACTTCCCGATTGACACCATTAAAGTGGACCGATCCTTTATTCGCAACCTCCCCCAGCATTCCGAAGACAAAAACATTACCGAAGCCATCATCAACATGGGCCGGGCGCTATGCCTGACCGTCGTTGCCGAGGGCGTGGAAACCAAAGCCCAGCAGGATTTTTTACGCGATCATGTCTGCGACGAAATGCAGGGCTTTTACTTCAGCCAGCCGGTTTCCCCCGAGAAGTTCGGCACCCTGTTGGGCAGACACAATTCCCCTGCGCCATAAGAAATTAAAAAAGGAGACTCTTCATGGAAAAAGAAACCGCATCCCCGTTTCATTCTCAGGCAATCCCCTTCCCGTCCGGTCAAACGGCTGATTACTGGATTGACGCCTTTCAGCGGACCATTCTGTTCTGGGACGTGATTCGCCAGCGGAGCAATCAGTATTTTGAACATAAAGCAAAGGTTGTGCCTAACGTTCTGCACTTTGAAGCCGAACTGATTCAAAGCGGGCAGGACCTTGAACGACCGGCAAATTATGGAATTGTAAGAATCACCCCCCCAAAGGGCGTCACGGTAAACGAAAAAAAGCGTCCTTTTGTGATTGTCGATCCACGAGCCGGGCACGGCCCGGGAATTGGCGGATTCAAGCCCGACAGCGAAATCGGCATGGCCCTGCGCGAGGGACATCCCTGCTATTTCATCGGCTTTACCCCCCATCCGATGCCGGAACAGACCATCGAAGACATTATGCGCGCTGAGGCGGCTTTTCTGGAAAAAGTACTGGAACTGCACCCGGACGCTGAAGGCAAGCCCTGTGTCATCGGCAACTGCCAGGCCGGTTGGGCGATTCTGATGCTGGCGGCTACCCGTCCGGAACTGTTTGGCCCGATCATTGCCGCCGGTTCCCCCATGTCCTACTGGGCCGGCATTGAAGGAAAAAATCCCATGCGTTACAGCGGCGGTTTGTTGGGAGGAAGCTGGCTTACCACGCTGACCAGCGACCTGGGAAACGGCAAGTTTGACGGCGCCTGGCTGGTGGCCAACTTCGAAAATCTGAACCCCGCCAACACCTTATGGACCAAAAATTACAATGTTTGGGCAAAGGTGGACACGGAAGCCCAGCGCTTTCTCGATTTTGAAACCTATTGGGGCGGACATGTCAATCTCAACGCTGCAGAAATCCAGTGGATTGTCGATCAACTTTTTGTCGGCAACCGCCTGGCAACAGCCGAAATCATCACCGGAGACGGAGTCCGCATCGATCTGCGTAACATCCATTCTCCCATCCTCTGCTTCTGTTCCGAAGGCGATAACATCACTCCCCCTCAGCAGGCTCTGGGCTGGATTCCCGATATCTACAGCCATGACAATGATATTATTGCCTGCGGCCAGACCATTGTTTATGCAATCCATGAATCCATCGGCCATCTGGGCATCTTTGTCTCCGGCAGCGTCGCGAAAAAAGAACACGAAGAATTTACGTCCAACATCGATTTGATTGATGTCTTGCCTTTTGGCATCTATGAAATGATCCTCACGCCCAAAACCGCCGACAGTGCCTCGGCCGACCTGGTGGAGGGAAACTGGATTGCCCGTTTCGAGCGACGAACACTGGACGATGTGCGGGCCATCGTACAACCCAAAGACGAAAACGAACTTTGCTTTGCCACCGTCAGGCGGATTTCTGAAATCAATCTTAGCCTCTATCGTCTGTTCGGGCAGCCGGTCGTACGGGCGCTAACCAATGAACAATTGGCCTCATGGCTGCAAAAAATCAATCCATCCTCCCTGCCGTTTGAGCTCTTTGCGGATCACAATCCGTGGATGATGCCTGTTGCAAAAATGGCCGAAATCATCCGCGAAAATCGTCATCCGTCGTCACCCGACAATCCCCTCTTATCGATTCAGTCCATGATTTCTGAAAACATCATCGCCTCGCTGGATGCATGGCGCGATCTTCGGGATTTGACTGTGGAACATCTGTTCCATAACATTTACGGATCTCCTTTCCTACAGGCGCTGGTCGGCCTGCGGGCCTCGGATGATAGCCCAAGACGGCGTCCCGGTGTTGAACCGGAACGAATCGCGTTTGTCAAACAGCGCATTGCCGAACTGAAATCCCACATGGGAGACGGTGGTCTGGTGGAAGCCTTCATTCGCAGCCTGGTTTATATCGGTTTGTTCGGCCGGGGGATTGACGAGCGCGATTTCAAGGTGCTGCGCCGCATTCGGGACAGGCACGCAACAAATACTCTTCAAGAATTCAAAGAAACACTCCGCCAGCAATTCTGCATGCTGCTTCTGGATCAGGAGGCGGCGCTGGCGGCAATTCCCAACATGCTGCCCGGCGACAGGGAAACACGGGCAAAAGCCTTTGGATATATTAAGGAAATCGCCCAGGCTGACGGAATCGTTTCGGACGAAGAAGCAGCGCGTTTGACAGTCATTGAAAAGCTTTTCGGATTGGAGCAACTCCATCATCAAGCAGATCACGAGAAACCGGCAAAGCAAAATGACAAAGCTGTAAAAAAGAAATCCACGGGTTCTTTGCGCAAAGGCAGCAACCCATGACACGCTAAAAAACCGCATGATAAAGATCTTTTTTATCCGGCAGGAATATTCGTTATGGTCGTTTGGGCGAAACACACCTGCGCACAGGAGGCAATTTTATGACACAAATCAATCCCCCCGATGACAGGCCAATCATCAACAGTGATCGAGAAAACGATGATGCGCCGGAAATCCTGGCAGTTTCATCCCCTGCCTCAGGAAAAGCCGTAACCAGACGAGAGTTTATTCGTGCGGGCCTTGTTGTATCGGCAGCGACAATTCTGGCAGGGACCTGGACGGATATCTCCCACGCTCAAGGAAGCATTGGTGCATGCACAGGAGATCGTTGTGGAGCTGACAAAAGCGGCGCATGCCGAAGCGACACGAATCGCCAGCAAAGTCCTGGCAGGCAGAAGAACAACGGCATGAAGGGTCAGACCAGCGGACAGAAGGCCCCTTGCATGAATGACCGATGTGGAGTCGATGCCAGCGGAAGTTGCAGTTCGCAAGGTCCTTGCCTCAGTGATGCCTGTAGAAACGACAGAAGCGGTGCTTGCTTGAGCGATGCCTGTCGAACCGATAAAAGCGGCGCATGCATGGGCGACATAGATGGCCGCCGGAAGCCTAATTTTCAGAAGAATTCGGGTGGGAAGGGTCAGACCGGCAGACAGAAGGCCCCTTGCATGAATGACCGATGTGGAGTCGATGCCAGCGGAAGTTGCAGAGGCGATAGATGTATTACTGATTCAACCATAGGTGCCTGCACCCGTGATCAATGCAGAAGCGATACAAGCGGAAGTTGCAGAGGCGATGGATGTTTTACAGATTCAACCGGGGGCGCCTGCAGTGACCGATGTGTAGCCGATGCCAGCGGAAATTGCAGAAGTGACGGCTGTTTTACAGACAACAGCGGCGCCTGCAGAAGCGATCGGTAAACAGTCGAAAAAAACCGGTAGTTGTTCCATGAATGAAAGGCTCATGGGCAAAATCGGAAATCAAGCGCGAAACGAATGAAAACTGAACGCCATCAGTCCGTAGAAAAAACAGCTCCCTACTTTTTAAAAAGCGAATGCTTTGTTTTCGAGCACAAGGGCATAAAGACTGCGTATTTCCCCGACAGGTCTCTTGCCTTTGCCGTCAATGAAAACGCAGCAAACCTTCTGGGAAAGCTCAAGATGGGCGCCGCCCCCCGGACCTTCTCTTCGACAGAGAGGAAATTCGTTCAAAACCTACGCAGGTTGAATCTACTTAGCAGAAGTTCATCTTCAGAAAACAAACAAAAAGCAAGACAACCAAAACCATTGCCCTTTGCTCCAACAGCTCTTACGCTCCTTCTCACAACAGACTGCAACCTCCGTTGCGTCTATTGCTATTCCGAAGGTGGTGATCGGGAAAACCGAACCATACCGAGAGAAGCAATCCAAAAAGCAATCGACATCATTGTGGAAAATGCATTCAAAACCAAAACAGATACCGTTTATCTTACCATTCACGGAGGCGGCGAGCCTACCTGTGCCTGGGACGCCTTGGTTGCCGCCGTCAATGATTTTCAAAATAAAGCCCAGGCAGCGGGGCTTCGCCATGCAACGGATATTTCTACAAACGGCGTTTTATCAAATATGCAGCGCGAATGGATCGTTAAAAACATGCAGAGCATCCAGGTTTCGCTCGACGGCATCGAGGAGATTCAAAACAAGCAAAGGCCAAAAGCTGATGGCTCTGGAAGTTATGCCGATGTCATGAAAACCCTCCGCTATTTCGAAGAACAGAAAGCCCGATTTTGCATAAGATCCACCGTTGATGACATCAGTCCTTCCGCCATCGA
Organism: Smithellaceae bacterium; assembly: GCA_035416785.1. Classification (GTDB taxonomy): domain Bacteria; phylum Desulfobacterota; class Syntrophia; order Syntrophales; family Smithellaceae; genus UBA8904. The sequence continues at coordinate 39,591 of DAOLNX010000008.1, forward strand.
ATCCTTTGTCACAGAGTTATCCCGCTTCTCCTGTTGCACCAGTATCCATTTGGAACCTCTTTTTTTCTGCGGAAGGTGCAAAACAAGCGGCTTTGCCCCCCCCTTGGCCGAATCCTTTATCAAACTTTACCGTGCCGCCGTGCAAAAGGCTGACGAAATGAGATTTCGCGTATGGTATTCGGGCGTTAACGCCGAACGATACAAAACAAGATACTGCGGTGTATGTGACCCCAATTTCTGTCTCACTCCTGAAGGCCATGTAACTGCCTGCTATGAAGTGAGTTCCCTCGACGATCCCCGGGCGGCATACTTCATTTACGGACGATACGACCCCAATCATCATCATTTTATATTGAATGAAGCCATGATCAGGGAATTACAAAAACGTGATGTGAAAAATATCCCCTTTTGTTCAAACTGTTTCTGCAAGTATCATTGTGCTGCGGATTGCGCCGCAAAAGCGTCATCGCCGGAGGAAATCAACAATGACCGGTGCAAAATAAACCGTGAGTTAACGATGGACCAAATCGTCGCCCCTCTTATGAAAGCCCTCTCGGAAACATCTGATGAAACTTTTTGAGTTTTGTTGACATACAAAAATGCTTCAGATATAATTTTCAACATAAATAGCATTTACTCGTTCATCAGTCATTTCTGGGGAGGAATCATCATGAAAATTTACCCTTTTAAAATCAGATATATAAAATTCATCATTCTTCTGGTGGCGCTTTTTCCCGCTTTGATCAGTTTTACCGGTTGCGCAACCACGGCAATGGAGAGCCACCAAAAAGGCGTGGAATCCATCGCAGAAAAAGAGTACTTTATTCCGAAAAAGCCTATTGATCGTCATTATATCGGTTGCGCCTGGTCAAAACAGTTTGGTCCTCTTGAAGATCCCGCCATGGCGGATATCCGCATCAAAAAAGAAAAATCCTTTAACAATGTCCAACAGAATTTTGCCTATAATATGGGGATCGGTCTTGGCGCGCAAAGCATTGCCGGACCGGGCGGACAGGTGGGCATGCAGACGGCCGGCTCAAAAAAAGCTGCGCTGGAAGGTGTTGAAATTATTACACCATTTTCTTTGGCCGACATCCCTTTTGAACCGAAAACCCCTTACATCACAGAAGCCTTACGATTGGCCAATTTTAAAATCCAACAGAAAAAAGACCGTCAGGGCGGCATTTCTGCCGGAGTCGGCTCCGCTCCCCTGGGGACAGCCGCCGCTCTGGCCGAAGCAGGAATTCATGACAAAAGCGGCACGGAAGGCGACGGTCTGGTTGTCGCTTACAAACTCCATATGATCGATTCAAAAACCTATGAAAGCCGGGAATCAGGAAACTTGGCCCTCCCTCTGAATCAGTCCGTCGACCTCGGCAAAGCAAAGATGTTTGTCAAAGCCAGACTTCAAATCATCGAACCGGGGTCCGGCAAGTCATTGCCGCGAAACCTCTTATGGTCCTGTGACCGAGCCAACGCGCTCAGCAAGGATATGGTGGCCACCTGGATTGTAGATTTAAAATCGACAGACCCGAAGAAAAAATCTCTCTCCATCGCCTTTCCCGCTCATCCCAAAGTGGAAGACTGCCAGAATTTCAGCGATGTCGTTTACTCAAGAATTGATCCCGTCACGGATAGAATCATTCGTCAGAAAATCAATATCCTGATTCTGGATGCAGACCTGACCGATAATCTGCAGGTTAAGACGTGGGAAACAAAGATTGCCCTTACGGACGAATCATTCAAGATCAAACAGATCATGCCGGATGATCTGGATTAAAAAAGCACATCTTCAAGCAAAGGAGCCGGATCATGAAATCAACATTTTGGGGAATTCTTGTTTTGTCTGCCTTCTTCATGCTGATGGATCCCTGCATGTCACAGGCGGCCAGAAAACCTGTCGTCATTAGCCATGATGCAACCTATGTGAACAAAACCGTCCGTTTTCACATTGTCTGGCAAGCGGAAAATCCTGTCTCCACGGTGAAAATTTTTGCAGGGCGGGAACATAAGGAGATTAAAATCGATGAATACGACAATAAGAGAACCAGGGATGGTTATTCAGGCGAGGTAAGCGCCCTTGTGGAAATTGACCCCTCCTTTACAGAAACCTCTTTGGCGTATGTTATTCAATTAGAAGACGACGTCCGACTGAAAAGCGATCCCGTGAACAGTAAAATCCAGATCGTAAAATCCCAACTACAAAATCCTTATTCCGGGCAGCAGCAGGGCGGCATGATACCGCAGCAAGGTTTGCCGATGCCTCCATCCGGGGGCGGGGGATTCATGCCGAATACCGGCGCTGTCATGCAGCAATATGACGCCCAGGGCCAGCCGGCAGGACAACAACCACCAGCCGCAAGAGGCGCCGCCACGGACCTCATCCATGCCGTCGCCGGTGTCATCGCCGCTGTTGATCTTCAGCCCAGCGTCAGCCCGATCACGGTTCAGAAAACAGGAGTGGACGGAGTCGCCTTTGCGATGCAGGTCAATGACGATAAAGGACTGGCCTCCATCACGATAAAAATTTTTGATAATCTGGGCAATCTGGTTCAACAGGATATGCTGACGCCAACAGGAAAGAACTGGCAGGGATCATCAAAAGTCTTTAACTTAACCAATGGTAACTACAAAGTTGTGATTCAGGCCATCGACAGCGCCGGGAATTATTCACTGGAAAAGACGGAATTCTTTTCCATAACCGGAGCTCCTGCGATGCCTGCGCAAGAAGCTCCCTACTCGTCCATGCCCGCTCCCCTGCCACAACCGGTAACACCCGATATGAATGCGCCTGTTGAACAGCCCGCTTTTCCGACAACGCAAACCCCTTACGGAAATCCAAATCCATGACGGTGAACAAATTTCAGGGCAAAAAAAGGGCAAACCAATGTTTTTATTTATAGATGCCGACCGGAAAAGATTGCATCTCAGGAGGCAAAGCATGAGTCGCAGAAAGATCGTCGCCACGGTCATCATGATCATCGCATTAGCGTTTAGCGTTTCTCAACTTCTTTTCGCTCAGGAAAACAAATCCGGTGAAATCAACTGGGTTCAAGGCTATATCAGCGCTGTCGGAAACGGAACAGCAGACCCCAGTGACAACAGGGTGAAAGACCGGCTCAACGCCCTGCGCTCGGCGGAACTGGTTGCCCAAAGAAACCTGCTGGAAACGCTCAAAGGCGTCCAGATCGATTCCCGAACAACCGTTGAAAATCTCATGCTGAAAGAAGATGTCATCAACAGCCGTGTTGATGGCGTTGTTAAAGGCGCTCAAATTGTCAAACAGGATGTAACCTGGGAAAAAAACATTCCCCTAGCAACAGTTGAAATTCGGGTCTGTTTGAGCAACCAGGTGGGAGGATGCAACATGACCTCTTCGCTGATAACTGTTTTGAAAATCAATCCTCAAAGCGAACCGCCTTACGCCCCGGCCGATCGAGTAAAACCTCTGACGGCTCCCCCATCATCACCTCCGCAAAAACATATTAAATCAATTGTTTACGATACAAACAAGCCGGTAACCGGAGCCATCTTTCTTCTGGACGGGCAGCCTTTTGAGCGGCAGCTGCTTCCTGTGATTATTACAAAATCAGATAAAAACAAGCCACTGACGGTCTATTCGGTAAAGAACGTCAAACCAAAAGTCATCCGCAACTACGGCGTCGTTCGTTATGCCAATAATGAGCAACAGGCAAAGAGCAACCCCTACATCGGGGAGAATGCGCTGGTTATCCCCGTGGAAGATATCACCGAGGACAACATGATCGTGATCAGCGCCGACGCGGTTCGCATTATAAGGGAAACCACCATGCACGGAAACGACTATCTTTCTGACGCAAAAGTGGTTATTTGCTCAAATTAAATCATTTTTCTGATTGTCTCAGGAAGTCCTGAAGCACACTCCATCCAGACAACCCTTTACTGCGGTTGCAAAGTGATTTGCAGCGAACGAATATTCGTTGGAATGAACAGCTGCTGATTTAAAATCGGGTCGGCAGCCGGTCTTGTCCATTGCGCGGGAGCAGGATTGGCATCCGGTTGCAAGGTGATGGCCAAAGATCGGACATTGGTCGGAAGCTGAAGCTGCTGATTGAGAATCGGATCGGCAGCCGGTCTTGTCCATGACACGGGAGCGGGATTGGCGTCCGGCTGCAAGGTAATGGCTAAAGATCGGATATTGGTCGGAAGCTGAAGCTGCAACAGGGCAATTTCCGCCTCGGACGGCAAAACATTCACATTCAATGTTTTCACTTGCGCACTGGGAGGAGCGGTATTCTTGAATGTTTTGCCTGTAGGATCCACATATCCCTGGAGCACCTGCGTTCCGGCAGAAGGAAGCCAGTTCGCAGTCGCCTCAAAACTTTCCCCAGGCGCAAGGTTGGTCTTTTCTCCCTGTTTCAACGTCTTGTTCCCGGTATAATGATGAATAGCCCAGGGAATCCGTGCAACCACGCCGGTTCCTGTATTCCGGATGGTCAGTTTAACCGTGGTCGCTTGTCCGGATCTGGGCAGTGAAGGTGAAGCGCTCAAAGCGACTGCCTCTACCTTGATCGGGGGCGCCTGATCGCGACCGGCCACAGATGTCTGAACCTGCTGCTTGATGGGCTGCTTTTGCGTAACACCGGCGGGAAAAGCCTTTGCTCCCGAAGGTTCCGCCGCTTGCGCCGGCATCAAGCTGAAGATCGTCACCGCGGCCATCGTAAAGAACATCGCATAGCAAATCGTATGGAATAATCTAAAATTTTTCATTGTATATTCCGGCTGACACCTGTGTAGGTTTCGTAAACTCTGATGACCGACTCCATCAGCCGCTCCGCATCCTGGCTGGTAACAACACAAGTTTCAGCAAATGCACCGCTTGGTATGACAACCTGCTGGCCGTTTCGCAACTGCTGACGCATCTGTTCATTTAATGTACAGCCGTTATGGCCTCCTACACCAAAAAAAGGCGAGGCGCTATCCGGAAAATATCCGAAACCTCTGCCCAGTCTTGTTCTTAAACTGCCACGTGGCTGGTTCAGTTCATTGCGCATGATGAAAATTAGAGTTTCTCGGGTGCCTGATTCCAGGCGGGCCTTCAGCTTTTCCCGCAAGCCGGACCAGTTGCAACCTAATAGTCCATAATATTGGGCCCTTGAACCATCTGTGTATTCATTTCCGCTGCCCGGCAGCATCCTGTCCACCACCGTCAAATCGCGCGGCACCGTAACCGTTCGTGGTCCTCGTTCAAAACTGGTATGAACCTCTATTCTCACCTGCGGCCCGGCGGCATTTTCACTTCGTGTAATGTCGAGGTCGGCAGCCTGGCAAATTCCGGCATAGATCAAAATCATGGCGATGCCGAAAAGTTTGAAACCTGAAATTATTCTTCTGTGTGCGTTCATCGTTTTTTCTCCGTTTTTCATAAAATTTCTAAAGAGGGCAGTAACAATATTCCTTCAGGCCAACCTCCCGCCGATAACCCAAATTTCCTTGAATTCTTTGTTTACAGGATAAAGGCTTCAAAAACAGAAATCAAGAAAATTTTTTGGCCGTCAAGCCATTTCGAAAATCCTGAAAAACGCAAGCCTTGAACATCAATCAACAATCCGGGTTTTTCCACCTATTCGTCCGGCCATTACTTTTTTTTGGCAAATTCTTCGCTAATATGTCATAGTCCTTCAAAATGTTACTTCCGGTTTCAAGGAGCTCAACGATGAACAAATCTTATATTTTGTCTCTTGATCAGGGCACAACCAGTTCACGCGCCATTCTCTACAATCAGGAAGGCGCCGTCGTCAAAATTGCGCAAAATGAGTTCTCCCAAATCTATCCGCAGGCCGGGTGGGTTGAGCATGACCCGATGGAAATCTGGGGAACACAGAGGGGCGTGGTCAGCGAAATTCTGGCAACCACCGGCATCGCGCCCGAAGAAATCGCAGCCATCGGCATCACCAATCAGCGGGAGACCACGATCGTCTGGGATAGAAACACCGGCAGACCGGTTTATAACGCCATCGTCTGGCAATGCCGCAGAACCTCTGCGATTTGCGATGAGCTCAAAGCAGCCGGCTTGGAAGAATATATCCGTAAAAACACAGGCTTAGTGTTGGACGCCTATTTTTCCGCCACCAAAGTAAAATGGATTCTCGATCATGTGGAAGGAGCCCGAAACCGGGCAAAAAACGGAGACCTGCTTTTCGGCAATGTAGATACCTGGCTGATCTGGAACCTGACTCGCGGCAAAGTTCACGTGACGGATTATTCAAACGCCTCCCGGACGATGCTGTTCAATATCCAGACCTTGCAGTGGGACGATTATATTCTGGAAAAACTCGATATTCCCGCCTGCATGTTACCCGAAGTCCGGCCTTCCTCAGCTGTTTACGGTATGAGCGACGCCCGGGTTCTAGGCGCGGAAATTCCCATCGCCGGCGATGCCGGCGACCAGCAGGCAGCTCTCTTCGGCCAGGCCTGCTTTTCTCCCGGAATGGTCAAAAACACTTACGGCACCGGCTGTTTTATGCTGATGCTCACCGGAGACAAGCTTGCGCATTCGCAAAACGGCCTTTTAAGCACCATTGCCTGGGGAATCAACGGCAAAGTGCAATACGCCCTCGAAGGCAGCATTTTCGTGGCCGGAGCTGCGATTCAATGGCTGCGTGACAGCCTGCGAGTGATTTACGATGCGCGCGACAGCGAATATTTCGCCACAAAAGTCCCCGATTCCCAGGGAATCTATGTGGTTCCCGCATTTACCGGACTGGGCGCGCCCTATTGGGATATGTATGCGCGCGGGGCAATTCTGGGCCTTACACGCGGCGCCAATCGCAGCCATATTATCCGCGCCACCCTGGAATCTATCGCTTACCAGACCCGCGATGTGCTGGAATTGATGCGCAATGAATGTGGTATTGACTTATGCGAACTGCGCGTGGATGGCGGCGCCTGCGCCAACAATTTTCTGATGCAGTTCCAGGCGGACATTCTGTCCGTACCAGTGGAACGTCCTGAAATCATTGAGACAACTGCGTTAGGCGCCGCGTATCTGGCGGGACTGGCTGTTGGTTTCTGGAAGGATCAGGAAACCATAGCCGAAAAACGCAAGGTGGACCGCAGATTTCAGCCGGCCATGGACGAAGAAAAAAGCCGGAAACTCTATGCGAAATGGAAAAAGGCGGTCGAACGGGCAAGGATGTGGGAAGAAGATTAAGCTCATAACTCATAGGAAATTGGATGATCAAGACGGATGTAGTCATTATCGGCGGAGGCGCCACGGGCTGCGGCATTGCCAGAGACCTGGCGCTTCGCGGCATCCCGCACTGCCTGATTGAAAAGGGCGATTACGCAGCTGGCGCAACCGGCGCATGTCACGGATTGCTGCACAGCGGTGGCCGATATGCGGTTTCCGACCCCATTGCCGCCAAAGAATGCTACGATGAAAATTTGATTCTGCGACGCATCGGTAAAAAATGTGTGGAACCGACCGGAGGATTGTTCGTTCGCCTGCCCGGAGATTCTAAAATGTTCCGGGAACGGTTTTTAAGAAGTTGCGACGATGTCGGCATTCCCACAGAAATTATTTCCTCCACCCGCGCCCTGGAACTGGCGCCAAACCTTAACCCGGAACTTGAAGAAGCGGTCAGAGTTCCTGACTGCTCGATTGACCCTTTCCGTTTATGCATGCTGAACATGAGAACCTCTGAACTGAAGGGGGGATTGAGTTTTACCCGTCACCGGGTCATGGAAATTATCAAGTCTCACGGCCGCTGCATCGGCGTGAAAGCCGTGGATATGGTGACCGGGGAATCCAAGGAAATTCACGCCAATCTCATCATCAACGCGTCGGGGGCATGGACCAATCTGGTTGCCGGATTGGCCGGTTGCGAAGTTCCCATGACGCTTTCCAAAGGCTCCCTGGTCATTACCAATCACCGTCTGACCGATATGGTCATCAACCGTCTGCGTCCGCCCTCCGACGGGGATATTATTGTTCCTAACGAAGCCGTCTGCCTGGCCGGCACGACCTCTCTGACGGTGGAAGATCCGGACAAGCTTTTCATACAAGCCG
>DAOLNX010000008.1:47650-52500 GCA_035416785.1 Smithellaceae bacterium
GGGCAGAATGGTTCCCCATTTCAATCAGACGCGCATTATCCGGGCGTTTTCCGGAGTCCGTCCGCTGCTCAAATCGCAAAAGCAGGATAGCCGGGAAATCTCACGCGGCTTTCAGATTATTGACCATCAAAACGGCATGTTCAGCATCGTAGGCGGAAAACTGACGACATTCCGGCTTATGGCGGAAAAAATGGTGGATACCGTGATGAACACGTTCAACCTGAAACGCGCCTGCGAAACCGCCGAAAAACCTCTTGATGGTCAGGAGGAACTCAGCGGGTATCCCCTTTCCAAGCGGCTGGCAGACATGAAAAACATTGTTTGCGAATGTGAACTGGTGACACGCAAAACGGTAGAACAGATTATCACGAAAACAGGAACAAGGCATGTCGGGGATATTTCGCATCGAACGCGCCTTGGCATGGGTCCGTGCCAGGGAGGATTCTGCACGTTTCGTGCACTGGGCATCATGCACGACAAAAGTATTCTGACGGCGGATCAATCCGTGCAGTCCCTGAGGGAATTCCTCCAGCGTCGATTTCGCGGCATTCGCAGCGCGCTGTGGGGAGATCAGTTGCGTGAAGAACAACTGGTGGAATACATTTATCTGGGCATTCTGGCCATGGAGAAAAACCCGTGAGCGTCATTGAATACGATGTCATTGTCATTGGCGCGGGAGTCGCCGGTCTGACGGCGGGCGCCTTCCTTGCAGGGAAGGGCTTGAAAGTGGCGCTGGTCACTTCAGGAGAGCCTACCGCCTGCCTGTCCACCGGTTGCATCGATGTATGTGCGCAAGCGAAAAATCCCTTGCAGGGCATTGAAAATCTGCCCGATGAACATCCCTATCACTTCGTCCCCCCCCCGATGATCCATCAGGCTCTTTCGGATTTTCAGCAAATCATGACCAACAGAATGCTGCCCTACACAGGCTTGCTTCAAGAAAACTCTCTGGTTCTTTCCGCCATCGGCGCTTTTAAAACCACCTGTCTTCTGCCGGTCACCATGCAGGCCTCGCCAAAATCGGATGACGAGAAAATTCACATTGTCACCTTCGCCGGTCTGAAAGACTTTTATCCCGGCTATATTATTTCCCGACTCAAGAAATCATCTTTTTCAACGTATGACGCGGGTGTTTCCACAACCATGGGCATTGCCGCTAATTTTGAAAAGGAAAGTTTTCTGGAAGCGTTTCTTTTGTGGATGGAAAAGCTGGGAATCCGCGAGGATAAAATAGCCGTTCCCGCCGTTCTCGGACTGGAATCCGCTCCGGTAATTCTTCAAAAAATTGAAAATCGCCTGGAGCGGCCCGTTTTTGAAATTCCCACCATTCCCCCCTCAATGCCCGGACGCAGGCTTTTCAATGCTTTGAAAGACCACTTCCGCCACCAGGGAGGCGATATTTACTGGAACTGGCCGGTCAGCGGTGTGGAAAAAACAGGCCGCCTGATCGAAGCGGTCATCACCGAATCCCCGGGAGCGCCCAATAGCATCAATGCCCGCGCCTTTCTTCTGGCCTCCGGATCTTTCGTCGGCGGGGGCCTGCTCGCCCTGCGCCGGACAATTGTCGAAAAGATTTTCGACTTGCCGGTTTTTGTACCGGGCCAACGTGAAACCTGGTTTAATCAGGATTATTTTTCAGCAGACCACGGCATCGGACGGGCGGGCATCGCAGTGGATTCCTCTTTCCGGCCCGCAGATTGCCGGTGGGACAACATCTTTGTCTGCGGCGCCATCCTCGCCCATACCGAAGCTCTAAAAAATGGTTGCGGTCACGGCTTCGCGATGGCGACAGGTCAGGCGGCAGCTCTGTCCTGTTTGGAGTATCTGCAATGAAATCAGAACATTGCATTCGATGCACCATCTGCGTGGAAAACTGTCCCGTGTTTCGGGTCAACCCCGATTATCCCGGTCCCAAACAGGCGGGTCCCGACGCCCAGCGCTTCCGCAGCAGCCGGGAAAAATCGGTTGATGAATGGGTGCTTTTGTGCAGCCAGTGTAAGCGTTGCGAAATGGCATGCCCCTCCGGTGTGAATCCTGCGGAAATGATCTTGCGGGCACAGCAAAAATACAGTCTGGAACATCCCCGCAAGGCAGCGCATTTGCTTTTCGCCAACAATTACTACATCTCCAGACTTGGATCTCTGACGGCGCCGCTGGCCAATTCATTTGCGGCGACCAAGATCGGGAAAAGAATTTTTCAGCGCATGGGAATCTCCACCAAGATCCCCTTTCCCAAATTCAGCTTTAAAACTCTGCGGGAGCAAAAAAGAGCCCACGGTGGAAAAAATCGAAAAGTCGCCCTTTTTTGCGGCTGCTTTATCAATTTTTACCGTCCGGACATCGGCAAAAAAATCATTCAGATTCTGCAATCGTTCCGGATGGATGTGGTTCTTCCCCCTCAGGTTTGCTGCGGACTTCCGGCGCTGGGCAACGGGAATCTGGCGCTCGCAAAATCCTTTGCCGCAAAAAACGTTTCCTCTTTGTCCAACTATATCGACGCGGGATACGACATTGTTTACAGTTGCACCTCCTGCGGTTTGTGCCTGCTGCATGATTATTCGGGCGTTATGGGAATTCCCGGCGCAAAAAAACTTGCGGAAAACTGTTATGATTTGCACGAATATCTTCTCAAAATGATCACCGAACAGGAAATGAAACCTGAATTCAAGGAAGTGAAACAATCCTTGGCCTACCATATCCCCTGCCACTTGCGGGCGTTAAAAATCGGTTATCCCGCCGCCAGTCTTATGAAACTCATTCCCGGCCTGACCACCCGGATTCTGGATGACGCCTGCTGCGGATTGAGCGGCAGTTACGGATTCAAGAAAACCAACGAAACCACCGCTCAGCAATTGGGAGAGAGAGCCGTCTCCCTGATACGACAAACGAACGCCGAAGCCATTGTGGCGGATTGCGGCTCCTGCCGCATGCAGCTTGGCGGTCTTTCCGGAATGGAAACCCTCGATCCCGTTGAAATTCTTTGGAAATCCCTGCAAATACAAAACCGTAAATAATGCCGGTTAATTTTCTTGAGAAAAGACCTTAATGCTGGTATGAAACGCCAGCTTGTAGAAAATTTCTTTTAAGGATGGTTATCTATGCAAAACCCAAATTTCAGTTCCGGTCCTTGCAGCAAGAGGCCAGCGTGGAGTATCGACGCGCTGAAGAGCGCGCCGGTCGGCCGCTCACACCGTTCCGCGTTGGGTAAAGAACGAATCGTGAAGGCAATGAATGAGACTCGCAAAGTCTTAAATATTCCGTCAGATTACCTTGTAGGCATTTTGCCTGCTTCCGATACGGGCGCGTTTGAATGCGCCATGTGGTCCCTTCTGGGTCCCAAACCGGTGACCGTCTTGGTATGGGAAAGCTTCTCCGAAGGCTGGGCCACCGATATCAACAAACAGCTCAAACTCAATCCGACGATTATCAAAGCCGACTACGGCAAAATTCCCGATCTTTCCAAGGTGGACTGGAAAGGCGATGTGGTTTTTGTCTCCAACGGCACCACCAGCGGCGTGCGCATTCCCAACTGGGACTGGATTCCCTCTGATCGTGAAGGCCTGTCTCTGTGCGACGCCACGAGCTACGCCTTTGCCAATGAAATTGACTGGAGCAAAATTGATGTTCTGACTTTCTCTTGGCAGAAGTGCCTGGGCGGCGAAGCCGCTCACGGAATGATGATTATGAGCCCGAAAGCGGTCGCCCGTTTGGAATCCTACACACCGCCCTGGCCCATGCCGAAAATCTTTCGTCTGAAAAAAGGCGATAAAATCAATAAGGCCATTTTTGAAGGCGATGTCATCAACACCCCTTCCATGCTGTGTGTGGAAGACTATCTCGACGCCCTCGATTGGGCCGGGAAATTCGGCATCGACGGTTTGGTCAAAAAGAGCAAAGCCAATCTGAAAGTCGTTGAAGACTGGGTAGCCAAAACCGACTGGATTGAATTTCTGGCCACAGATCCCCAAACACGCTCGAACACCTCCGTGTGCCTGTCCGTCACTCATCCCAAGGTAACGGCTCTCGATGCAGACACGAAAAGCAAATTTTTAAAGAGCATTGCTTCGGATTTGAGTAAGAAAAATATCGCTCACGACATCAACTCATACAAGGACGCGCCTGCCGGCTACCGGTTCTGGTGCGGACCCACCATTGAAGAAGCAGATCTCCGAGCGGCTCTTGCCGAGCTGGAAAAAGTTTTCAATGAAAAAGTCCAGAGCCTTTAATACGGGAAAGTGATCATCATGGCCAATGTTGCGGTTGTAGGCACTCAGTGGGGTGACGAAGGAAAAGGAAAGATCGTTGATCTTTACACGCAAAATGCGGATGTTGTTGCACGTTTTCAGGGTGGCAACAATGCAGGACATACCTTGGTTGTCGAAGGCAGGACCACCATCCTGCATTTGATTCCTTCCGGAATTTTGCATGACCGGAAAATCTGTATCATCGGCAACGGTGTTGTTTTTGACCCCCTCGTTTTTCTGACAGAAATTGAAGAACTCACCCGGGCCGGCATTTTGCCTTCCTCCACAAAACTCTATGTGAGCGAAAAAGCACATGTCATTATGCCCTATCATCGCAGCATGGATCTGGCGCGAGAAGCCCGCAAATCGGGCAACAAAATCGGCACGACCGGTCGCGGCATTGGCCCGGCGTATGAAGATAAGGTCGCCCGCACGGGCATCCGCGTGGGCGACCTGTATGAACCGGATCTCTTCCGGGAAAAAATACTCAACAGCCTGGATGAAAAAAATTTCCTGCTGAAAAATTATTTTGGTGTTGAACCACTGGACGCGCAGGCAATTACCGATGAGTATCTTGCTTTTGCCGAAAAGATCCAACCCTACGTC
>DAOLNX010000009.1:0-49181 GCA_035416785.1 Smithellaceae bacterium
TATAGGAGCGGATATGACGGCTGCGCATTTCGACCAGGGGCTGATCGAGTCGGTCGTGAATAACGTGAGCGATGGCGTGACGATGGTTGATCGGAACCTGCGCATTGTATACGAGAATGCAACCATTCAGCATTTTTACGGCTCCGGGATTGGGAAAACATGTTTTGCGGCTTATCGTGGACGGACGGAACCGTGTGTCGATTGCTTGCTCATGCAAGTGTTGCAGGATGGCCAACCTCGCAGCGGTGTTCGTGATATCCGGCTGCCCGACGGCGGTGTTTTAATGATCGAGTTCAAATCACTGCCAATGGTTGATAACCAGGGTGCGATTATCGGCGCCGTGGAGATTACAAAGGATGTAACTCAGCAGATGCGCGTCAATCTGGAGTGCTGTACGTTGCGCCGGGAGATCGCGCGCCAGGGGCAGTTTGAAAACATCATCACCCAGTCCAAAAAGATAAAAAATGTTTTCCGGCTCATCGAGCGGGTGGCCGCGACAACAAGTTCCGTCTTTATTTCCGGTGAATCGGGGACTGGGAAGGAATTGATCGCCAAGGCGATCTTCGCCAATTCCGATCGCCGGGACAAGCCTTTTGTATCCCTCAACTGTGGCGCCATTCCGGAAAATCTTCTGGAATCGGAGTTATTTGGTCATATCAAAGGGGCATTTACCGGCGCTATCCGGGATCATATCGGCTTGATCGAAACAGCTGATCAGGGCACCATTTTTCTCGATGAAGTGGGTGAAATCCCCGGCTCCTTGCAGGTGAAGCTCTTGCGGTTTCTGCAGGAAGGGGAAACCCGGCGTGTCGGCGATACAAGGATGCGGAAATTCGATGTCCGCGTAATTTCAGCAACCAATCGCAACCTGGAACAGGCCGTGCGCGATGGGATGTTCCGGGAGGATCTCTACTTTCGCCTGAACGTGATTCCCATCATCCTGCCGCCCCTGCGAGAACGGACGGAGGATATCATTCCGCTGGCCAATCATTTCATGCAGCGCTTGTGCGATGAACATAAACGGGAAGTGAGCGGCATCTCTTCGCGGGCACTCAAGGCTCTGCTGGACTATCCCTGGCCTGGCAATATCCGGGAATTGGAGAATACGATTGAATACGCCATCCATCTGACGGAAGAAGGACAGCCGATACGGATAACCCAGCTGCCCCCGAAAATCACCGGGATTCATGACGTGACGGAAGATAGTCACCCCCATCTTTCCATCGAGGGGTATATTAAACAGACCATCCTGTCGCTCCAGGCGGATCATAACGAAGATGAGATTTCGGCAATCCTGGGCATCAGCCGCAAGAATCTTTGGGAAAAACGCAAACGGCTGGATGTTCCCCGTTCAGGCCGTCAGCAATAATCTCACAAGCATTACCATTCGTAACAAACAACCTGGTTTTGTCCGCTACGAATCGTAACAAATAAAGAAGTAACCGCTTTTTTATCGCCCTAATCAATATCCAATATAATCAATATATACAAGGCATTATAGCATTATCTGTAAATAATTATGCCTATGGCACGGTGTGTGCTCTATACCCTTTTCAGAAATAAAAATCTCAAGGAGGATAAAAAACATGAAAGAACATACGCAACAACATTCAGAGACAGGCCATGCCCTTGCATCAATTTTCGATGGCGCGCCGTCTTGCTGTGGATATCAAAAGCCCCAAACTGAAACAACAAAGAAGCCTGATCAGGCAGACGCTATTCGCCAAGCCGTCCGGAAAGGGTATGGCGACATTGCCAAGGGGAATGGTGCCGGCTGCGGATGTTCGGCTAACCCTGTTTTGAACACTCTCTCCACTATCGATCATTCCGTTGCTTTAGGTTATTCCCATAACGATGTCAACACGGTACCGGATGGCGCCAACATGGGATTAGGCTGCGGCAATCCTCAGGCCATCGCCAACCTGATTCCCGGGGAAACTGTCCTGGATCTGGGCAGCGGCGGCGGATTTGACAGTTTTCTTGCTGCCCGTGCCGTTGGTAAAAAAGGATATGTCATTGGCGTTGACATGACCCCGGAAATGATTACCAAGGCCAAAGAGAATGCCCACAAGGCCGGGATAAAGAATTGTGACTTCCGCCTGGGTGAGATCGAAAGCCTGCCGGTGGAAGACGATACGGTGGATGTGGTCATCTCGAATTGCGTTATCAATCTATCGCCGGAAAAAGAGCGTGTCTTTCAGGAGGCGTTTCGAGTGCTTAAGCCCGGCGGCCGTCTGGCGGTCAGCGATGTCGTTTCTACGGCCCGTCTGCCGGAGAAGCTGAAAAACGATCTTGCGCTTCATATAGGATGCATTGCCGGGGCATCGGTTGTGGACGAATTGGAATCCATGATCAAAGCGGCAGGGTTCACCCAGGTCAGCATCAAACCCAAGGATGAGAGCAGAACCTTCATCCACAATTGGGCACCAGACAAAAACATTGAGGACTATATCCTGTCGGCGGTGATCGAGGCTACCAAGCCTCTGTAGCTTAGGACAATGGGATATCGATTCAGCAAATTTATTAATTAAAATCGAATTGAAAGGGAGAATATCATGAGAGAGCAAGCAATCTTAAAACAAAACGACTGTGCAGTTGGGGAATTGCTGCCCGCACAGACAGACGTTCCGCGCTGCTTTGGCTGCGGCTTGGACAATCCTTCAGGATTAAAACTCCGTTTTACCAAAGAAGACGAAAAAACAGTCAGCACGCAATTCACAGCCCCCTATGACTGGACCGGATGGGGACACGTAATCCACGGAGGCTTTCACGGCCTGTTGCACGACGAGATCACTGCCTGGGTCCCCTTCGGGTTATTAAATGAACGTAACTTTGTGACAAAAGAGATGACGATCACCTACCTCAAGCCAGCTTATGTGGAGCAACCACTTTACGTTGTTGGTCAACTACTGGAGGATCAGGGGCGCAGGATCATTGTAAAAGGGGAGATTCGCGACGAAGCGGGGAATGTCCTCTCCGAAGCCAGGAGCACCTTGGTTCGGCTGAAATCAGAAGTCATGAAATCCATGGGAGGGCAATAGAATCTTAAATAAAATTCGGAAAAACATGAGAGGAGAAGAATTATGTCGGTCCATCAAGCGGTTGACAAAAACGTCGGTTCCCTGTGTTGCAGACCCTGGATTCATCACAGGCATCCTGCATTGAGAAAGAAAATCGGCATATTTATGATTTTAATCGGCCTGATCTGGCTGGGTTCAAGGATGGGGTTGCTGGATTTTTCGTGGCTGCCAGCGGTTTATTTCTGGCCTGCTGTATTCATTCTTGCCGGCACATGCCTGGTCTATAGGGGATTCACAAAGTCGAAACCAAGAACAATTGATAAAGAAAGGAAAGAGGTGTGAAATGGAAACTAAGTTTACAAAGATGATGCAAGGATGTCTGAAGGGTATGTCGGAAGAGGACAAGAAGAAAATGATGGCGGGCATGGAAAAGATGGCAGCAATGTGTCCATGCGGGGGAACAAAGGATATGTCCGATGAAGACAGGAAAGCCTTAAAGGAAAAGATGATGGCCTTCTGCGGAAGCAAGATGGAGCTGATGGCAGCCTGTTTCAAGAAAAAGGGCGCAGCTGCTGATCAGACATGTTGTTCAGAAAAAGCATAATTTGATCGTTGCCAAAGGGACCGGTTATGGTGATGACCGGTCCCTTTCCAAGGAGAATTAAGCGATGGAAATATCCGTAAATGATTTCTATGCCGTCATAGGTTGGGTCCTGTGGTGTGCTCTGCACAGCGTGCTGATCTCCATCACGGTCATGGAATATATGAAAATCAGACTCGGTGACTGGTTCCGGTTTTATCGCTTTTTTTACAATGCCGTATCCGTCGCAACACTGATTCCCCTTGTTTACTATTCTCACACGATTCGGCAGACCCCGGTTTTTCGTTGGGAAGGTCCTCTGATGATCGTTCAAATCATCCTGCTGGCTGCTTCCATCTATCTTTTCGTTGTCGGCGGCAGGCATTACAGTTGGGCGCAGTTTTCGGGGATTGCACAAATCAGGGCCGGACGAGCGGGCCGTTCCCTTTCCCGAGACAATGCCTTTGTTGTGTCGGGCATCCATCGAATGATCCGTCACCCCTGGTACCTGGGCGGCATCCTGGTCGTATGGTCGCAGGATCTGGGCGTATCGACAATTCTGATCAACATGGTCATCAGCATCTATTTCATGATCGGGGCTGTTCTGGAGGAGCGGAAGCTGGTGCTTGAATTCGGCGACGTGTACCGGGAATATCAGCGGACCGTTCCGATGCTTTCCCCCTGGCGACTGCTGAAAGCTGGGATCACGGGAAGCTGACCAAAGGCAAAAAGAGAGTCATTTGAAACCAATGTATTGACGAAACCGTAAAAAAAAAGTCGTAAAAACACCCTGCGACAAGCTCGGGGCGAACGGTGGATATACTGAAATCATTGACTTTATTCCGTTCGTGGTGATCCTGTCGAACCACAAAAAAACTTTTTACGAGACCATCATGTATTTGATCACAATATTCGGCTTAAAATCATTCTCTTCGATGAAATTTCAAGTCGTTATGTTTTTGGAAGGGATCACCTGGGTAAGCCAAACATGAGCAACCTCCAGCAGTTTTTCGCTTAAGCCGGAAGGTTGAGGTATATTTTGGCAGAAAGCATCGCCAATGGTCATCTCGATTGCCCTTAAAGAACCCACCTCATCAATGCCTTCGCAACCTTAATATTCAAATCTAGCCAACCGCGATGAATCGCTCTTTTCAGAAGATTCCGCAGATGATTGAGTTTGTCGGCCCGGCCCGCAGCAATCTCGGCAGCTCGTTGCGAATTCCGACAACAAATGTAACGGAAACCCTCTGATTCATCTTCATCAAGATATTCATCACAAAGTTCCATCAGCAATACACCGGATTTCAAAAGTGGATGATGGAGTCTTGAAATATAAGTTTTTATCTGAGTCCCGTGGCCTTTGAAGATTTTGAATAATAATCTGTGCACACCCTTTTTGTAATTTCCAACCAGGTTTTGCACAAAAGAGAATTCTCGCCAAAGATGGTTGTCCAACCAAGTTTTACACAGAACGGACTATTCTCTATTTAGAAGACAAAAGGCATTCCAAACCTCAGAATGCAAATAGCCGATGTTTTTTCGTAAACTTTATGTTAATATTGTTTGAGAGCAGGGAAAATCAAAGAGAAAAGAGACGGATCAAGAGGGATAGGGAAAAGGTTATGAAGAAAAAAGATTTGTTGAAGAACATGGTCGAGCATATTGATATTAAGGCCATCAATGCCGTGGAAATGGTTCAGGCGATGAAAAGGATGTCCTTTTCCGCCCGGGATCTGGCCAATGCCGCCGACATTTATGACAGGATGCTCAAAGAGAAAAAATGTGCCGTCATTCTGACGTTGGCCGGTTCGACCAGCGCCGCAGGCTGCATGCAGGTGTATGTCGATCTGGTGAAAAACAATATGGTGGATGCCATCGTGGCGACTGGAGCTTCCATTGTGGATATGGATTTCTTTGAGGCTTTGGGATTCCGGCATTACCAGGGCACGCCGTTTGTTGACGATAAACTGCTGCGAAGTCTTTATATTGACCGGATTTATGATACCTACATCAGCGAAGATGATTTGCAGCATTGTGACCGGACGATTAAGGAAATTGCGGATTCCCTGGAACCCCGTCCCTATTCATCGCGTGAGTTTATTGCGGAAATGGGCAAGTTTCTGGTGAAACATGCGAAAAAAAAGGATTCACTCGTTGGGGCAGCTTATGAACATCATGTTCCGATTTTCTGCCCCGCCTTTTCCGACAGTTCAGCAGGATTTGGTCTGGTGATGCACCAGGAGGAGCGTCCCGATCAGCATCTCTCTATCGATTCCGTCAAGGATTTCAGAGAGTTGACGATGGTAAAGATTCACGCGGGTACGACGGGTCTTTTAATGATCGGCGGCGGCGTCCCGAAAAATTTTGCACAGGACACCGTGGTTTGCGCTGAAATATTGGGCAAAGAAGTTCCTATGCACAAGTATGCCGTCCAGATCACCGTGGCGGATGTCCGAGACGGTGCCTGTTCCAGTTCAACGCTGAAAGAAGCAAATTCCTGGGGGAAGGTCGATTCCAGTTGCGAACAGATGGTTTATGCCGAAGCGACGATGGCACTGCCTCTTTTGGCCAGCTACGCCTATCATCAGAGGAACTGGCAGAAACGGAAGAAATGGGAATTATCACGGCTTTTTGAGAGTGGAGCCAAAATCGTCAAAGCAAAGAAAAAGTAAAAATATTCGACGGCCGGTCAGCTTTCAAGACGAAATCCCTTTTCGTGAAACAGCTTCAAACAGATGTCCACAACCTGCTCATCGTAATGGACGCCCCGATATTTCCGGATTTCGTTTAAGGCCGTCTCCAAGCCTAGTGCTGGACGGTAGGGCCTGGGAGAGGCCATTGCCTCCACAACATCGGCCACGCTGATCATTTTTGCCTCTAAACAAATCTGATTGCCCGACAATCCGCGGGGATAACCGGAACCGTCCAATTTTTCGTGGTGTTGATAAACAATTTCGGCAATAGGATATTGATACTCGATATCTTTCAAAATTTCGTATCCTGCTGTGGCGTGGTGCCGAAGCACGCCGAGTTCGATGGCGCTGATTTTTCCTGGCTTGCTGAGGAATTCCGCCGGGACATAAATTTTACCGACATCATGAAGCATTCCCGCCGTACGGATGGCGTTGATATGTTCACGGGTTAACTGCATTTCCCGGGCAATGGCCACGGCCAGGTGCGTCACTCGTCTTTGATGGCCTGCGGTGTAAGGGTCTCTGATTTCCACGGCCATGGACAAAGCCCCGGTGGTTTCATCCAGAACGTGTCGCAATGTGATTTCCGCGGTAATATCGATTACGGTTCCCTGATAATGAATAAAATTACCGCGCTCATCGTGAACGGCACGAACATTCAAAGACACCCACACTTCGCTTTGGTCTTTTTTAAAAAATTTTGTCTCGAACTTCTTGACGCATCCCTGGGTTTCAAGAAGTTTGATGAGTTCTTCGCGCTGGGAAGTGTCAACATAAAGGTGATGAATGTTTGAAGTTGCGGAAAGAAATTCGCTCGGGGATGCATAGCCCAGCAGACCGGCCAGGGCGGCGTTGGCCATTGTGCATTTTCCGTACAGAGTGGTCTGAAAAATGCCCTCGATTGCGCCTTCCACAATGCTGCGGTACTTGGTTTCACTTTCTTTCAGGGCTTCCTCATTGACTTTGCGCTCGGCGATTTCAAAGAGCAAATCCTCGTTAATTTTTTTCAGCTGCTCGGTATGCTGAATGCCCTGCCTTTCCAGAGCCTGGTGAGCTTCCCGCAGCAAGGTTTCGGTCTGTTTCGTTTGAGAAGCGTCGTTTCCCACACAGATCATGCCGACCGGTTGTCCTTGTTCATCCAGGATCGGCCGGTTTGTCCATAAGATCCAGACTCTGCTTCCATCTTTTCGAATATTTTCACTTTCATGAACCTTGTAGGGTTCAGGATTTTGGAAAATAGATTCGATGAAAGAGGCCTGATCCCGACCGTTCGAGTCAATGGGCGGAATCAGTATTTCCAAAGCCTGTTTGCCGGTTAATTCCTCTTTTGTGTAACCAAAAAAACGGCATGTAAATTTATTTGCAAAAAGGATTTTGCCCGACCGGTCCAGGCGGAGGATGATGCTGTTGGCAAACTCCACCATTTCACGATATGGATTTTCGGCCATATTTTCCAAAGACGTCTCTTGCCGGCCTTTTGTTTCCGCTTTTGCTGGCTGCTCGAAGCTTTCCATCAAAGAGGCAGGGTGCGCCTTGCTTCTGCAATGCGATTCTTTTTTTGTCATGGTTTTCCCTTTTATCTGTTTATGATGAAATCGTAAAAAAACCTCACGGACTGTGCAGAATGGCCTTGATGATCTCGTCACTCAATTTTGACATTTTATCCGCAAGGTCGGCTTCACTTCCAGCTTGAAACTTTTTCCTGAAAATGATCATTTTTCGGGCTATGTTGACTACAATACATGACGTGAGAATCGTGGCGCCTCTTTTTTCCATATTTCCTGCAATAACAAAATTTAATCCCAATCTGGCGCCGATGTCGAGGATGTTGTCGAGCCTGTCATTTTGCTGAAGATTATTGCCGGACAGAAAGATCTCCAGATCTTTTCGGTTCAGAACCGAAAAGGCGGCTTGCATTTTCGGATTATTGGCCAGGATATTGGTTGCGGTGACGCCGCAACCGGTTGCTTCCACGTTCAGGGGCGTAAAGAAAAAAATGGCGACGTCATGCCGCCTGATGTTAGCGGGAACAGCGTTTTCGGCCGAAGGGGCTGCCATCCGGTCAATCTCCGGCTTTAATATTTTCGGTGTGTCGGTTAAAGCAGCCGAGACTTGATCCGCTACCGAAAAGCTTTGGCGGGCGGAGACGATATAGCCTTTGCTGCTGTAATGGTAATAGGCTCGGACTTCGTATTTTCCGGGTGAGGGTGCCACAAAGATCAGTTCGCCCCGGCTAATTGCGGCGGGCAGATATTGATAGTCTCCAGCTTCGTTGTCCGGCGCGGTTGCCGTGACAATGCAGATCCAGTCGTGATTGCTTCCTGGCGCACCTTCAAAGAAAACGCGGACAGGGACGCCTGCTGTATAAATCTCTTTGTCGGTTTTAACCAGAGGCGTCGTTTGGGCCCATCCGGCAACATGCCCGGCTGGGAAAACAATGATCAGCACGAAAGCCATGCAGGAGAGGATATTTTGGGTCTTTGTTTTCATTTTTTCTTCCCGGTTTTTGGGGAGGTTGTCTTTTTCTCCTTTTTGAAGAAGGAAGCGATATGTTTTCCTTCTTCCTCGCCGACCGGCTCTTTGCCGGTGGTGATCTGTGCAGAGCAATTTTCCTCGGACCAGTTGAACATGACCGGCTTTTCATTGCGCAGCATATCAATGACGGAATAAAGATCGGATCGGTGAAAACTAATAAAAACCGTGCCGTTTACATTTTGCCGCGGTGCGGGCAGAGGACCGGTTCTTTCTACAAAAGCGGCCATACACAAGAGCTTATTCTGGGCGTCAAACAGATGCAGAAAGGCAGCGTTTTCTCCTTGAATGTCACGAAATTCGTACTGATAATGAAGAATTTCAGATCGGATGTCGGGCATAGGCTTTCTCCTTTTATGGTTTCCGGTTCCCCGTTGCTGAACCGTGCTGAAGTTTTTTGTAATTTATTCATGATTCGGTTTCAAATTCAACTGGTTTTTCTGATGCAAAATGATGCCTTGAGCCTGAGGGAAAGTGGATAAGGCAGGCTGGAAAAACCATTGCCTGACCGTGTAAGGTATGATAACGAAATGAAAAATTATTCCGTATCAGAGAAGACGGGGGCTTCATATGAAGATACGAGTGCTGGGATGTCACGGAGCGCAGTTGCCGAATCAGAATACGACAAGTTTCCTTCTGGGGAAAAATGTTCTGTTGGATGCAGGTGCCGTAACGCAGTCGTTGTCACCGGACGAGCAGCGACGGATTGAATTTGTTTTCGTGACGCATGCTCATCTTGACCATGTGCGCGATGTGATGTTTCTGGCGGATAATCTTTTTTATGCGAAGCGAAAAAAACCCTTGTCGGTTTGCAGCAGTAAAGGAATTCTCGAGTCCATCCATCGCCATCTGTTGAACAATGTCATCTGGCCTGATTTTTCACGAATCCCCAGCCCTCAGGAACCAATCGTCAGGCTGGAAACCCTGATCCCGGGAAGGAAAAAAACGCTTGGTGATTATCAGGTGCTGGCCATTCCTGTTCATCATACGGTAGAAAGCCTGGGGTATCTTGTGGAATCAAAAGGCAAAGCCGTTTTGTTTTTGGGGGATACGGGGCCGACAGATGCTGTCTGGGAAGCGGCCCGTCGGAGCCAATCTCTGCGAGCGATATTTATAGAAACGTCCTTTCCCCGGAACATGCAGAGCATGGCGGATAAGACCGGTCATCTCACGACCATAACGTTGGCTGCGGAATTGAAAAAACTCGGGGACGCAAAGCCGGATATTTATCTTTATCATTTGAAGCCTCAGTACGAAGTCCTGATCCGTCGTGAAACAGAAGCCATCCAGGATCGTAAAATCCATATTGTTGAGGACGGTCAGACGATTCATATATGACTTTGCCGGCTCTTCCATGAAGAACTTCAATGCAAATGAGTATCTTTCCAGCCTGAATGTCCATGAAATTCATTTGGGTCTGGAATCCGTTTCGGCCTTGCTTTCCCGGTTTGGAAATCCACAAAATGACTACCCGGTGATTTTGATTGGTGGCACCAACGGTAAGGGATCGACTGCCGCAATGATTGACTCCATCTTGAGAAAGACGGGCCGCCGGGTCGGGCTTTACACATCTCCACACCTAGTGGATGTCCGCGAGCGCATTGTTTTTAGTGGAAAAAAAATATCTCATCGGGCCTTTGGATGCATTTTGAGGGAGATCAAAAGCCTGACCGTTGAGCCTTTGACCTACTTTGAAGTTCTGACGGCAGCGGCATTAATTTATTTTCAAAGATGCAAGGCGGATGTTGCGGTTCTGGAAGTTGGCATGGGGGGTAGGTTGGATGCGACCAATATCTGCCGTCCGCTGGTTTCGGTTGTTACCAATATCGGACTGGAACACATAGCTTACCTTGGCAAAACCCTAACGGCAATCGCAGGAGAAAAGGCGGGAATTATTCATGATGATGGGATTTGTGTGACCGCAGTGACCCAGGAGAAGGTCGCGCGGATACTGAAGTCCGTTTGCGGCCTGAAAAAAGCCGCTTTTTATCGTTTGGGAACGGATTTCCATATTGTCAGGCAGAAAGACGGGCAGGCAGGTTATCGAGGCATGCGCATGCATCTGAATGGTCTGGAAATCTCGCTGGTCGGTGGACATCAGTTATTTAATGCTGCTGTGGCTTTGGCGACCCTGGAAGCGGTCGGAATGCGTGGTCTGGCGGTTAACGAGATGGCCATGCGCAACGGATTGAAAGAAACACATTGGGAAGGCCGACTGGAAACCCTTTGCCGTCACCCGCTTTTTCTGGTGGATGGCGCCCACAATCCGGCAGGAACGGATGCTTTGATCAGGGAACTCGTAAAAGATAATGCCCATCGGCGTCGAATCCTGATTTTTGCGGCGCTGGCGGATAAAAATGTCAAAAGAATGATGCAAAAAATTATTCCGGCGACTTCTGCAATCATTTTGCCGAAGCTGCGGACGAGCAGAGCGATTCCTCCGACTCAACTGGCGGATATGCTGAAAACCTGGGGCTGCCGCGCGATGGTGACAGACAGTGTTGATCAGGCGGTGGGCATGGCTTTTGAAATGGCGGCTAAGCAGGATATGATTCTGGCAACCGGCTCTCTTTATCTGATTGGGGAAATAAAAGAAATATTTTCAGAAAGTGCATGTTGTGATAAGGAAACCGGCGAGTAATTTCAATGATGAGGATAGAAATGCCGGTTTGCAAAACTCCCTGTAATATCAAGTCGTTTTTTTTCAGGAAGATCGCTTTCCGCCACGCGGAAAAAAACGATGGCGAGGGTGGGCAAGCGTAATGGTCAAGCAGGCTCAAGCATGGCTGTTCGTAATGGTGGTGTTTTTGACCATCTCCTTTTTTCCGCCAACGATAACGGAAGTGGCTGCGTCCAAAGCGGACCGGTTTTATTTCCTTTCGAAGGTTTACAAGGATAAAATCCTTCAATATCAGAGGATTCCCGATTTTCTGCTGACGGGTGAAAAAGAGCTAGGTTTCAACCTGCCCGGCGGACGTCATTTCTTCCAAGGCAAAAAACTTGATCTGGCCGCGGCAGATTCGTCGGTGATGAGCGACAAGGCATCCGAAGTCATTTTTCAAAATCAAAGAATGACGGATCAGGAAGGTCCGCAGGCATCAGAAAAGCCGGATGCCTCCTGTACGGGTCAGGGTTTTTGTGCATCCGTCAAGAAAGGGAGGGCCGAAAACGTTCTGACGTACGATAGTGGGGGCGGGGCTTCTTCGCCAAAGACGCCAATGGATCATTCCGGAGTTTCGCAGGCTGGCGGAATGCCGGTGCAAATTGAAGCAGACAGCATGGCTTACGACAATAATCGTGATGTGTATGTTGCTTCCGGTAATGTCGTCATTATTTACGGAGCTGGTAAGCTGACTGCCGACAGAGCTGAGTATGATCGAAAAAACAATTTGGCCGCTGCAGAGGGACAGGCGTTTTTGCAGATGGACCGGGACAGCCTGCAGGGCGACAAAATTGTGGTCAACGTGGAAAATAAGACCGGTGTGGCCTACCATTCGAAAGCTTTTTATGATCGCAATCATTTCTATGTCAGAGGAGACAGAATTGAGAAAACCGGAGAAAATACCTATTTCATCGAAAATCCGGTAGCCACGACCTGTGACGGCGACCGTCCGGCCTGGGAAATCGCGGGAAGTTCCATGAAGGTGACGCTGGAGGGGTATGGCGTGATGAAAAACGGCCGGATGATGGCCAAGGGGTTGCCGGTCTTTTATGCGCCGTTTATTCCGTTTCCGGCCAAGACCAAACGTCAGTCCGGTTTTTTGCTGCCTTATCTTTCGTATTCGCAAGATAAAGACGGACTTGACGTGGAAGTTCCTTTTTTCTGGGCGATTTCACCACAGATGGATGCCACATTCTATTCGCGCTATCTGGAAAAAAGAGGATTTAAGGAAGGCATGGAGCTTCGCTATTATGCAGGCGAAAAGTCTTTCGGCACCTTTTATGGCGATTATATGGAGGATAACAAGCGCGTTACGGAGCAGAGCAACACCGGCATGAACCGGGACTGGCAGGAAATGCACAGGCGCTGGTCTTACTATCTGAATCATCAGACGAATTTCGATTCGCGATTTTATCTTCGGACAGACCTGCGGCGTGTTTCCGATGCCTGGTATTTTCGCGATTTCAACGCTCATAATTATTATTCGACCCATTATTCTGCTTCGGAGGAAGACCCATTTAAAAAAGTGCCTTTTCAGGGCAATGAATCTATGCCCTACCTGGAATCGTCTGTAAGGCTGTTCAAGGGGTGGGACAACTATTCGCTGATGGCCCGAATACGATCGACGGATGATTTTGCGGCGGCCAACAATGACCGGACGCTGCAGCAGTATCCCGAAATTCTGGTCAACGGCATCCGGCAACCGCTTTTTTCAACCCCGGCGTATATTGAATTTGAAGGGGCTTATGACTATTTTTACCGTGGCGAGGGGCAAAAGGGGCATTATGCCGAAATGATGCCGACGCTATCGTTACCTTTTCGTTTTTCCCGATATGTTAAAGTGACGCCGCAACTATCCGTGCGCGAGGTGTTCTGGAGCCGTGACGACGATCAGGCCACTTCCGGCAATCGTAGCGGTGACAGGACGGTTTTCAATGCCGGTCTTTCCATCAGCAGTAGAATTTCACGGGTGTTTCCCGTCCATTTTCAGAACTGGGAAAAAATCCGTCATGAAATCAAGCCGGAAATTTTCTATTCTTACATTCCTTCCGTTTTACAGGATAATCTTCCCGATTATCTGCCTTGGGGAAATTCGTTTTTAGCCTCCTCCCTGTCCGCCAACATGGGCAATGCCGGCATTCTGGCATCACAAAATGCAGCGGCCTGGGCGCTGACCAATACGCTGACCGCTCGTTTGAAAAGCAAAGATGGCGGCAGTCATTATCTGGAATGGCTTCGTTTGAAACTGTTTCAGGTGTATGATATTTCGGAGGCTAGAAAAGATTTGACGGGTGTGGCCGGTGAAAGACGGCCTTTGTCGGACATCGGAATGGAGCTTGACTTCAGACCGCATTCCTATGTTGCTTTTGCAGCCCGCAACAAATACAGCATTTATGGCGGTTGGCAGGAAATGAACTATGATCTGGGGTTGAGCGACTGGCGCGGCGACCGTCTGAATTTCGGCTACCGATACACGCTCGATGCCATTGAAGAGCTTAATGTAGATTTGAAAGCGGTGGTTACCAGGCATTTGAGCGGCAGACTGGTGCATCGGTTTGATCAGTTAAACAACCAAACGGTGGAGAGCACGGTGGGATTGATGTACATGGCGCAGTGCTGGGGGGTGGGTGTGGATTACACCAAAACGCATGACGATGAAAGGGTTATGCTGAAGTTCTCACTGGCCGGCCTGGGTGCCATGGGATTTTAATAAAGAGATGGTCAATGCCCCAACATTTGTCGCTCAGCACAAACATTGCTAAGGTTGGTTAGGGAAGTGTCGTCGGTCTTTATTCAACAGGAAATCAGAGAAAACAGGAGAAGGAGGTTCTCACAATGGCTGGGCAAGTCAAAAAGATGCTTGATCAAATCATCTTAAAAAAATCAAACGGCAATACGGTCATCATGTCCACGACGAAAACAAAATTGATTCTCAAAGGTTTGAATCCGGATAAATTTACAGCGCTTTCAGAGGATAATGCCGATATTATCAAAAAAGTGCGCGAAGTCGCTGCGGAAATGGGCGTTGCGGTGTAACCTTTCTTTTTTTATTATCAATCAGCAAGGAGATGAACATGAATATCAAAGTCGCCTATTCGACAAAAGAAAAAGTTGAAGATATCGCGGAAGAAATCGGAAAAAGCCTGGAAGGTTTTGATGCCAAAACGGTCATTTTTTTCGCCTCATCCAAATTTGATGCAGATGCCATAAGTTTTGCCATGCAGAAAACTTTTGGCGATATTCCGGCGTTTGGATGCACCACATCCGGTGAGATTGTTTCCGGGCACATGCTGAACCAATCCGTTGTGGCCATGGCTATGAACAGCCGGATTATCGAAGACATGGACATTCAGATCCTGCAAAATATTCATGAAGACCCCAAAGGGGCCGTGGCGGGTGCCTTTAAGGCTTTTGAACAAAAATTTGGCGAGCCGATGGCGGACATGGATTTTCAGAAATATGTCGGCATTATTCTTATTGACGGTTTGCAGGGCGCGGAAGAGCAGTTGATGGAAAAAATCGGCGATCTGACAAACGTGACGTTTATCGGCGGTTCCGCCGGTGATGATTTAAAATTTCTCAAGACGCATGTTTTTGCCCAGGGCAAAGCACACAGCAACGCGGCGCTCCTGGTTCTGATAAAAGCGGCGACGACTTTCGATTTTATCAAGACGCAGAGTTTTGCCGTTTCCGACAAAACCCTGGTCGCTACCAGCGTTGATCCCGCTAAACGAGAGGTCCTGGAATTTAATCATCAGCCTGCTGTCGAGGCTTATGCGCAGGCCGTCGGGGTGTCTGTAGAAAATGTTGCGGACGTTTTTATGAGCAATCCGGTCGGATTGATGATGGGTGATGAACCGTACGTTCGCAGTCCGCAGCGAACAGAAGGTCAGGGCATTGTCTTTTACTGCAATCTTCTGGAAGGAATGGAGCTTGCCGTTTTAAGATCGGAGGACATCGTCAGAGATACAAAAATTGCTCTCGGGAAAAAGCAGGAGGAACTTGGCGCCATTTCCGGAATTATCAATTTTCATTGCATATTGAGAACCCTGGAACTGAAAAACAAGAATCAACTCGATGATTATGGGAAAATTTTTTCTTCCGTTCCAACTGTAGGTTTCAGCACTTACGGAGAAGAATACGTGGGGCACATCAATCAGACGGCAACCATGCTCGTTTTCAAATAACCGGGGCGGTGCTATCGAAGAGATCCGCAATGTTCTGAAGAGGGAGTTGAGAGGTTTTCAACTCCCTCTTTTCTTGCTTTGCGCTTCCATGAATCTTGAAGCGGATGAAATTTTTTTCTTGACAAACAAACGTTAATTGCATAGCTTCCACCTTTAAATTTTTAATGAAGTGGCGGGATATTATGAAAACATTTTCAGCGAAGGCAGAAGAAACAAAGAAAGATTGGTACGTGGTCGACGCATCCGGCAAGGTATTGGGCAGGCTGGCCAGTGAAATTGCCCTGCGCCTTCGGGGTAAGCACAAGGCGATTTACACGCCGCATGTCGATACCGGCGATTTCATCGTCGTGGTGAATGCGGAAAAGATTACGCTGACGGGTAAAAAACTGACCGATAAGATTTACTATTCTTATTCCGGTTATCCGGGTGGATTAAAAGAAACGTCAGCCGGCAAGATGCTGGCGGAAAAGCCGGAAAAGCTGATTCGCACGGCCGTGGCTGGCATGCTGCCCAAAAACAATCTTGGACGAAAAATGCTAAAAAAACTGAAGGTTTATAGTGGAAATGCTCATCCGCACGAAGCTCAGTGTCCCAGAGGGCTCGCGGTATAACGCGGTTTTTTCAGGCAAATTATTGATTATATTTACATTCTGGAGATATCATGACTGTTCAACGTTTTTATGCAACCGGCAAGAGAAAGAGCGCGATCGCCCGTGTCTATATGAAATCAGGCAACGGCAGCATCGTGGTGAATAAGAGAAACTATGAAGAATACTTTACACGTCCCAGCTTGAAAATGATTATTCGGCAGCCACTGGAAATCACTGGTAAAAAGGATCAGTTTGATTTCTATGTCAATGTCCGGGGCGGAGGGGTTGCAGGCCAGGCCGGAGCGGTGAAGCACGGCATTTCCAAAGCACTTCTTGAGTACGATGCCGAGTTACGCCCCGTTCTGAAAAAAGCGGGGTTTCTGACACGAGATGCCCGGGTTGTCGAAAGGAAAAAATACGGACAGCCGGGAGCCCGTAAAAAATTCCAATTCTCCAAACGTTAGTCATCCCAGGGGGGCTTTCCGGCCTCCCTTTTTTTTGGAGTTTTTCTTATGACGGTATCAGCAGCAATTTTCGGAGCCAGTGGTTATACAGGGCAGGAGTTGATCCGGATTTTATCCGGGCATCCGCAGGTGGAATTGGTAGCGGTGACATCCAGGCGCTATTCTGGAGCGTCCGTGTCCGAGATTTACCCGTCTCTTTCCGGTTTAACATCTCTGAAATATTCGAATGCGACACCGGAAGAGATTGCCGCGTTCTGTGATGTTGTTTTTCTGGCGCTTCCGCATGGCGTATCCATGGGGATTGCTCCGATTTTCATCAGGGCAGGCAAAAAAGTCATTGATCTTTCTGCCGATTACCGCCTGCGGGACAGGGCAACTTACGAAAAATGGTATGCCGGTCATACCAGTGCCGATCTTTTCGGCGAAGCGGTCTACGGTCTGCCCGAGCTTTATCGCCGGGACATTATCCAATCCAGACTGGTTGCCAATCCGGGTTGTTATCCGACCAGCATTATTCTGGGGCTGGCGCCCGCGTTGAAAAAAGGGATTCTGGATGTTTCTTCGATCATCGCGGATTCCGCCTCCGGCGTGAGCGGTGCGGGAAGGGATCCGGTGGTCGGATCGCTTTTTTGTGAAGTGGATGGAGGATTTAAGGCCTACAAGGTAGGTAAGCACAGGCACACTCCCGAAATTGAACAGGAATTGAATGCCCTGGCCGGCGAAAATTTTGCTGTTTCATTCACACCTCACCTACTGCCGGTGAAAAGAGGCATATTGAGCACTATTTACGCGACACTGGCCAAAAATCTCTCTTCTGATGAACTTCATGATTTGTATGCATCATTTTACCAGGATGAAAAATTTGTGCGGATTTGTTCTGCTGGAACCTATCCCAACATTTCTTCCGTCTGTGGCTCCAATTACTGCGATATCGGTCTGGTTCTTGACCCGCGGACCAACCGTGTCATCATTCTTTCCGCAATTGACAATTTGATCAAGGGAGCCGCCGGGCAGGCGGTGCAGAACATGAATCTGGTTTGTTCTCTGCCTGAAGACTGCGGAGTGCCGGCTCTTTCTCTGTATCCCTGAAAGAAAGCAGGAAAATCATGTCTCAAAAAATTTTCAACACCAGAACCCGACAGAAAGAAATTATGCATCCAATTCGCGAAAACGAAATTGGTATGTATGTTTGCGGCATTACGGCTTATGATGTCTGCCACATCGGCCATGCCCGTGCCTCCGTGGTTTTTGATGTCATGTTCCGCCATTTTCGGGCTCGCGGCTACCAGGTGACTTACGTGAAAAATTTCACGGACATTGACGATAAAATCATCGACCGCGCCAACAGAGAAGGTGTTGGAATTTCGGAAATTGCCGAGCGGTATATCCGGCTCCACGATGAGGATATGGCGGCGCTTAATGTTTCGGCGCCAACGCTGACACCCAGGGCCACTGAGCATATGCCGGACATGATCGGTCTGATCTCGACGCTTGTTGAAAAAGGATTTGCCTATGTGGCGGACGGCGATGTGTTTTTTTCCGTCCGAAATTTTTCGGATTACGGAGGATTGTCCGGGAGACGTCTGGATGAGATGATGGCCGGTGCGCGCGTGGACGTCAACAACAAGAAAAGAAATCCGCTGGATTTTGTCCTTTGGAAAAAGAGCAAGGAAGGCGAACCTTTCTGGGAAAGTCCCTGGGGAAAGGGAAGACCGGGCTGGCACATCGAATGCTCCGCCATGAGTCGGCGCTATCTGGGGGAGACGTTTGATATTCATGGAGGCGGTGAGGACCTGGTTTTTCCCCATCATGAAAACGAAATTGCCCAATCCCAGGCGGCTACTGGCAAGATTCCTGCAAACTATTGGATTCACAATGGATTTGTAAAAATTAACGAGGAAAAAATGTCCAAGTCCCTGGGCAACATTTTTCCTATCCGGGAGGTAATCAGGCAATACCATCCTGAAGCGCTCCGGCTGTTCATGCTGCAAAGTCATTACCGGAGTCCGGTGGATTATTCGGATGCAGCTCTTACTGAGGCCAGAACCGCGCTGATTCGTGTTTATACCTCATTGCAGCAGGTGAAGGAGACAAGGACAAGGGGAGGGGCGGGTTCTTCCTCTTCAGGTAAGCTATCCAATGCTTATCAGACGTACATGGAAAAGTTGCATCATCTTCAGGATAAATTCGACGCAGCGCTGGATGATGATTTCAATACGGCGCAAGCCCTGGGATACGTGTTTGAAGCTGCCCGCCTGGTCAATACGCTGACCGTTGCGGAAAAGAAAATGCCTGCCCAAGAAAAGCAGATTCTTGTGACGGCCGCTTCCTCTTTATTTGATCATTTCGGAAATGTGCTGGGCGTCTTTCAGTCTGATCCGGATGTCTTTTTTGATCGCGACCGGGAAATCGAAGCCGGAAAAAGAGGTTTGGACGTGACCGAAATCGAAGCCCTGATCGCCGAACGCCAAAAGGCTCGTGAGGACAAGGATTGGCTGCGAGCGGATGACATTCGGAAAGAACTGACGTTGCGCAAGGTGTTGCTGAAGGATTCGGCGGGTCGGACAACTTGGCTTGTTGAATAGATAATATACTCAAGAGGCGGAATATGAAAAAATCAATGGGTAAATTGACGGTATTTCTCAGTGCATTTCTAATCATCTCTGCTGGTTTCTTTTCGGTTTGTGAAAGCCGATCCGCCGCGCGCGACAAGAATATCTACAAGGAAATTAAAACATTTAATGAAGTTCTGGACTTGGTGCAGAAAAACTATGTGGACAAAGTAGAGCCTTCTGCTTTGGTTCAGGGCGCCATCAACGGAATGATGAAGTCTCTCGATCCTCACAGCTCGTTCATGACGCCGGAACTTTATAAAGAGCTGGAAGTGGAAACGCAGGGACGTTTCGGCGGCATCGGCATTGAGATTACGATTCTGAAGGATGTATTGACGGTGGTGTCTCCCATCGAAGATACACCGGCTTTCAAGGCCGGAGTAAAACCAGGTGATCAGATTATCAAAATCGATGGAAAATCCACCAAGGACATCACCATTATGGAGGCCGTGAACAAATTGCGCGGTCCGAAAGACACGAAAGTGACCATTACGATCATGCGGGAAAAGTTGAGTCAGCCCAAAGACATCGTTTTGACCAGGGCGGTGATCCAGGTGAAAAGTGTCAAGGCAAAAACATTTGACGACAACATTGGCTATATCCGCATTGCGTCATTTCATGAAAGAACATCATCGGATCTGCGGAAAGCGCTGGGCGAAGTGAGAGAAAAAGCCAAACCGATGAAGGGGCTGGTGCTGGATTTAAGAAATGATCCGGGCGGGCTCTTGACTCAGGCTATTGAAGTGTCCGATATATTTCTCAAATCAGGTTCGATTGTTTCCACACGCGGCCGCACGAAAAGCATGGAGACCAAAGCGACGGCGCGGGACAACGGAGATCAGGAAGTGACGGTTCCCATGGTGGTTCTGGTGAACGAGGGTACAGCCAGTGCGGCGGAAATCGTGGCGGGTGCGCTTCAGGACAACGGACGGGCGCTGGTGGTCGGTACACAAACATTCGGCAAGGCATCCGTTCAGACGGTGATTCCCCTGGAAGACGGTTCGGCGCTCAAATTGACGACGGCGCGTTACTATACTCCCAGCGGAAGATCCATTCAGGCAGAGGGCATCAAGCCCGACATTATCGTGAAACCGATGAAACCGGTTGAAGAGTCCGACGAACCGCCTGCAGAAAGACTTCGGGAAAAGGATCTCAAAGGGCATATTCAACCAGCCCACGAAGACGGCACGAAAATCGATGAAAGCAAAGCCGAGAGTGTCCGGGAGATGACGGATATGGAAAAGGATAATCAGCTCAAAACGGCCGTCGACATTTTGAAGAGTTGGCATATGATGAAAAAGAATGCGGCCAATTGATGCCTTCGCCGCGGGAGATAGCGGTTTGCGCCGCCTATGAAGAATAAAAAGAAAGACACCTATCTGACCGCAGTTTTAAGTGCGCTGATTCTGGTCAGTCTTGCCGGCATTGGTTATGTGGTTTTCTTTCATCAGGAAGAGTTTCCCGAGGCCGTAAAGACGCCCCTACCGAAAAAACACGCAGCACCGGCGAAAACGGCGGCAAAAGAAAAAAAGCCGGTTCTTCCACCGGAAGACCTGCAAGGTTTCGTGGAAAAACAGGCTCCTTTGCCGGCTCCGCCGGCTGGCGTGGAAAAAGAAAAAGTGGTTGTGGCCAAAATCGTTCCTCCTCGCGTGGCCATCCAACAGGTATCCGTGATTATTGACGATATCGGGCATGATATGAAGGCGTTACGGGATTTGCTGCGCATTGATGCCGATATTACCTTTGCCGTTTTACCGCTTCTGCCTCATTCCCGTGAGGCGGCCGAGACGTTGCGTCGGGCGCATCGTGAGATTCTGCTCCATTTGCCTATGGAGCCTTTGACCTATCCGAAAGACAAACCCGGCGACGGCGCTCTTTTCGCGGAAATGAGTGAAGAAGAAATTGTTGCCCAGGTAAACAAAAACCTGGTTTCTGTCCCTTATGCTTCCGGTGTCAATAATCACATGGGTTCCAAATTTATGTCCGATGAAGACAAACTGTTTTTGGTCTTTCAGGAATTAAGGAAAAAGGATCTGTTTTTTATTGATTCGCGAACGACGCCATCGTCAAAAACTCTGCCGGCGGCGAAGAAGGCTCGCCTGACGGTTGGTTCGCGGAGAGTCTTTCTGGACAATGACCGGGACTATGCGAAAATTTACGCCATTCTGATGCAGGTTGCGGAAAACTCATCCGGAACTGCGCCCCTGATCGTTATCGGACATCCTTATCCCGAAACGATTCGGGCGCTCAAAGACGCCAATAAAGTTTTTCAGGAAAAGGGTGTGAGGATTATTCCTGTATCAAAACTGTTAAAAAATGGACCTTCGGGAACATCCTGAAGTCAGGGGGAGTATGCGGACAAAAATTCATATCCCATGGCTTTACGCACTGCTGGTCTGCTGCCTGTTGAGTGCATGCGTTTCTTCGCCGCAGGGCCGCCTTTCCTATCCGTCTTTACCGGAACAGTATTCCGGCGAGGCTGCTTATCATTATTCCCTTTCTGTTTTATCGAGGTTGGATGGAGACCTGGAAGAAGCGATCTTTCAATTGAAAGAAGCGCTGGCCATTTGTCCCGACTCGCCGTATCTGAACACGGAACTGGTTTCTCTCTATGTCGAAAACAATGAGACAGACTTGGCATTGTCTTTGGGAGAATACGCTCTGACCAGAAATCCGGCGGACATCGAATTGCGCTCCATCATGGGTGGTCTGTATTTTCATTTGCGCAAATATGGCCGGGCGATTGAGGAATATTCAACCATCATCAGAATGGATCCAGACCATGCGGTTGCCTATCTTTATCTGGCAACCATTTATGCCCAGGAAAAAAAGTATGACTCGGCTGAGCGGTCTTACCGGCAGCTGCTGGAAAAAGATCCGGACAACATCGTCGGGATGTATTATTATGCAAAAATCCTGAACCTCATGGATCGTCCGGGAGAGGCGGAGGCATATTTCCGAAAGATTATCGCAGTAAGACCGGCGTTTGATGCCGCCTGGCTCGGGCTAGCCGGACTTTATGAAGACCAGAAAAAATATAGCGAAGCCGTCGATGTGTGCCGCCGTTACTTGGAGACGAATCCCGCGCGAACGGGGATACGCGTAAAAATTGCAGAATTACTCGTAAAAATGCATAAACCGGAACAGGCGGAAATTGAGTTTCTGGAAATCTTGAAAATCAATCCGGCAAACACCGAGGCGCGCACGGCTCTGGGACTTCTTTATTATGATATTCGCCGGTTTGATGATTCGGCAGCGCAATTTTCGTTTCTTTTGCGGAAAACGCCCAACGACGACAAGCTGATTTATCTTTTAGCGACCGCCCTGGAGCAAAAGGGAGATTTGGGGCAGGCGAGGGAAGCGTATTTAAAGGTTTCACCGGGTTTTGAATTGTACGCCAATGCGCAGGTTTACGCGGCCATGATTTTCAAAAAAGAAGGCAGACTGGATGACGCGGTGGCCGTTGTTGAACGGGCGATGCAAAAAAAGGAGCATCATGCTCTTCTGTACCTGTATTTGTCATCTCTGTATGAGGAGAAAAAAAATTGGGAAGCTGCACAAACCACGCTGCGCAAGGGGATTGAGCTTTTTCCCGCCAATACGGATTTGCTTTATCTTCTGGGCGCGATTCTTGAAAAAACCGGAAGCTTTGAAGAAAGCATCCTCACTATGCAAAAGGTGCTCGATCTTGATCCAAACCATGCGGATGCTCTTAATTTTATCGGTTATTCCTATGCAGATCGCGGCATCCGTCTGGACGAAGCCGAGCAGATGATTGTCCGGGCTCTGGAAATGAAACCGGACAACGGTTACATTCTGGATTCGCTGGGGTGGGTGCATTTCAAAAAAAACAATGACGAGCGCGCCTTGCACTACATTCAAAAAGCGTTGAGCTTTTTACCCAATGATGTCAACATCCTGGAACATCTGGGCGATGTGTGTGCAAAGATGAACCGTATCGGGGAATCCCTTGAGGCTTACCGGAAAGCGGCGAGTCTTGATCCTGCGAATGAGGCGTTGAAAAAGAAAATCGAAAATTTGCAAAAACAAAATCCATGATCAGCAGCCAATTTTTTTACAAAGGGATGCTTTCTGGAATCAACCGGCTTTGTTGCCTTTCTGTGGCGGGAAGGTTGTCGATTTTGTTACTTTTGTTTTTGATCGGCTGTGCCGGAAAAATTCCGGCGGTAACCAGTACGCCACTTGAACCATCTTCAAAGACAACGGTTTCGAGCCTTAATGAAACCATCAGAATCGTAGCCGAGGCCCGAATCCGGTTGGATGCGGCAGAGGGAAGCTATCCTGTGCAGGCCGTGCTGATTTTACAAAGGCCATCATGGCTTCGTCTGGAAATATTGCCACTCATCGGCACGCCGGATTTTTTTCTGACCGCAACACCTGACGCAATGAAGATATTGATTCCGTCGCAAGGGACGCTCTACCGAGGAGCGCCTTCTGCGCAGAACCTTGACCGTTTTCTGCCCTGGGCCTTTTCCGTTGAAGATCTTGTCCGTCTATTTTCCGGAACCTGGCCGTGTCTTTCCGGAAAAACGATTTCTTCTGAACACCAGGAAGACGACGGGTCCGTGCGCCTGGAAATCTCTAATTCCACAGGCGATTCGCAGTCGGTCTGGATAGGACAAACCGGGCAATTAACAAAAGTCATTCGCCGAAGCCGGGATGGTGGTGAAATGTATCAAGTGGTGTATGAAGATTACCCGCCGGAAAGTCCTCTTGCTCGCCTGATGACCATAAGCCTGGCTGGAAGGAATACCGTTCTAACGGTCCAATACCTAGATGTCCGTATGGAAAAAGCAACGGACATGTCTGTCTTCGACTTAACGGCTGCGGGGGAAATCAAAGAAATTGAATTGGATTAACGGCTTTCGAGTTTGAAAACCTCCATGCGCTTTTCGAGTTTTATTTGATTTCCTGAAGCTTGGCTCGGGCAATGCGGGCCTGGCTGGTATTGGGGTATTCCTTGATGACCTGCTGAAGAATCAGTTTTGCACTGGCCTTATCACCCAGATTGAAAAAGGAAAGGCCCTGCTTGAGCAGGGCGTAAGGAACCTTGTTGCTGCTGGGAAATTTTTTGGTTACCTTTTCGTATTCCAGAATGGCCTTTTCGTATTTCTTTTCAAAAAAATAGCACTCACCGATCCAGAATTGAGCGTTGTCTGCGTATTCCCCGGAAGGGTAGGCGCTCAGGAAGCCCTGAAACGCCTCCCTTGCTTTGGCGTAATGACCGCTTTTAAAAGTCGAATACGCGAAAGCATAGATTGATGCCTTGTCCTGCTTTCCCGGAGCAGATAAAGAGGACCCGTCAATGTCGCTGGCGGATCCTTTTTTGCTGATTTCGAGAAAATTTTCAATAAAATTGATCTTTTGAAGAAGATTGTCCGTTTTTTCCCTGGTTTCTTCCTCTTTTTTAGAATCCCGGGCCAGATCCTTTTTTAAGGCTTCCACCTGCCCCCGCAACTGCGCAATGGCATCGCGTATTTCTGAAAAGTCTGCGCTGGAATTTGCCTGTCCCTTGCGCAGCGAAGATAAATCTTCGGTGCTTTTAGTATGGCCTTCTTCCAGCGCCGCCAGGCGGGCATCCACCCGATCCGTGACAGCGGAAAGTTTTTCGTCCATTTGCAGGGCTAAATCCGCGCGGGTCGCCTTCAAGTCTGACGAAGTTGCGCAACCGACCAGGGACAACAGTAAAACTGGCAGAAAAACATGAAAAAAGCGTCTCAATGGTTTCTCCAAATTTCAGAATGACACTATTTCAACAGGAACTGCGCCCGCCGGTTTTGCGCCCAGGCTTCTTCCGTGCTCCGGTTGTCCAAGGGGCGTTCTTCGCCGTAACTGATGGTTTCAATTCTCGATGCATTGATTCCCAGATTGACCAGATAACGCTTGGCTTCCTGGGCGCGTCTTTCGCCCAACGCCATGTTATATTCAGCCGTTCCTCTCTCATCGCAATGGCCTTCGACAATAATACCCGCATCTGCCTTTTTGGAAAAAATATCGGCATTGGCTTTCAGAATTTCACGGGCATCTTCGCGAATGCTGGATTTATCGTAATCAAAATAGATGTTCTGGAGATTCAGGCTTACAGACTTTGCTGCCAGTGCCGCTCTTCTGGCTTCCGCGTCTCTCTCCGCCTGTGCTTTCAGGGCGGCTTCCCGATCCGCCAGTTCCTTTGCCCTGCGGGCGGCTTCATCGTCTTTTGTTTCCACTGCCACAGGTGCCGCTTCCTGTGC
Organism: Smithellaceae bacterium; assembly: GCA_035416785.1. Taxonomy (GTDB): domain Bacteria; phylum Desulfobacterota; class Syntrophia; order Syntrophales; family Smithellaceae; genus UBA8904. The sequence goes on from DAOLNX010000009.1 coordinate 25,592, forward strand.
CGCCGCGGTTTGTTGTTCTTGAACCGCTTCTTCCTTTACCACTGCCTTCTTTTCAGCGCAGCCGCTGAAAAGCGCCAGGGTAAAAACCATAACGATCAGCAAGCTAATCATTGCCAGATACTTTCTCATGATACTCTCCTTTCTTTATTTCGGTTTGATGAAAACATGATCCTCACATAAACACATCTGCCACGTCGGCGTCAACCAGAATATGAAATATTCATGGAAAACCAGGCGACCAGGCCGGCATGGCCAGGTGCGACGGATCTTCTTTGAGCACACGGATATTCGAGCCGTTGGCATTCATGATGCTGATCCGGCTTTTGGAACCCTGGCGGGAGCTGAAAACGATTTGTCTTCCCGAAGGGGACCAGGAAGGAGATTCGTTATCCGCCGAGTCAAAGGTCAGTTGCGTTATTCCGCCGCCATTTTCGTCTACGATGAAAATCTGATACTTTCGGTTGATCAGTCCCTCATAGGCAATTTTTCCGCCTCTGGGGGACCAGGAAGGGGAGGTGTTGTAATTGCCCTCAAACGTGACTCTTTTGACATTGCCTCCGTCCGTGTCCATGATGAAAATTTGGGGAGAGCCGGAGCGGTTGGACACAAAAGCGATTTTTTTACCGTCGGGCGACCAGGCCGGAGAAACATCAATGGCGTAACTGCGGGTCAGCCGTTTCAGAGACAAAGTTTCAACATCGAGTGTGTAAATTTCTTCGTTCCCATCCATACTTAACGTCAGCAAAAGTTTTTTACTGTCCGGAGAGAAGGAACCGCAGAGGTTCAGGCCGTCGAAGGAAGACACTTTTCTTTCCTTTCCGGTCTGCAAATTATGCAGATAGACTTCCGGACGTCCGCTTTTGTAAGATGTAAAAGCGAAATATCGGCCGTCCGGAGACCAGCGAGGGGCGGCAACAATACTTGCATGTCGAGTCAGATTGTCCATGCCGGATCCGTCGTAATTTATCGCAAACACATCCTGCCGGGTGTTTTTCTTGATGACAAAGGCGATTTTGGTGTTGAAATCTCCTCGGTCGCCGGTCAGTTCAAAGAGAATGTCGGCGGCAATCGAACGTGCAATGGCCGCGGGATCATCGTTTTTGCCTGAGTATGGTTTATTAAACAGCATTTGGCCGTGAGCCACATCGTACAGACGGCACACGACATTCACATTTGATCCCTTGACCAGCACATCGCCTCGCAGAAGAAATTCGGCGCCGATCAGTGTCCAGTCGGAAAAACGAATCGTTTCCGAAAGTCCTGGCTCGATACCGTCCAGAAAGCTTTTCTTGTCCAGAATCTGAAAAACTCCTGAAAGATTCAGGCAATAGCGGACGGCCTCCGCAATGTCGGGATGGGGGTCCGACACCGGTCCGGATGGCACGGTCCGAACCTGAAAATTGCTGACGGCAATGGGGAATTGCTGAAAACCCGGCGCATCGATATCAATATAAACCTTTGCTTCAGGAGCACGGGCCGTTACACACAGGACGGCAAAAAAAAGAAAAATGCAAAATATCCGGAAGTTGTTTTTTTTCAGAAGCATGATTCATCCAAAACGTATTTTTCTAAAAATATCATAACCTCTAGCGCAGTTGGTCCGAATGGAACCGGATGCCCATTTCAATGGACCGGTCGGTTACCCATCCGGAAAGTGGTGGAAAGGGGGCGGACTTTTTTACCGCGCGCAGCGCCGATTCGTCAAAATAGCGATTGCCGGATCGTTTTTCAAAACCGATATGATCCAGGGCGCCACTTTGCAAAATCCTTACTTCGATAATCGTTTCCACATTGCTTTTGGGCATCAAGGTAGCTGGCAGCGTCCAGTTTTTTTTGATTCGGGTCCAGATGAAACGGCTGTAGTCGTTGATTTTCAATTGATTTTGAGAAGAAGCGTTTGCGGCGCCGGAGGTTTGGGTCGCGGCCGGCGCTTTTGTCGTTTTGATCTCTTCCGCGCTGGAAAGGTTTTTTTGCCGGAGGGCGCTGATGGCTTTTTCAATATCCGCTTTCTCGTTATCCACTTTTTTAAAGATGGAAACGGATTTTGCTATTCCGGTTTCTTGTTTCAAAATAGTCGGACGCTCAGTCGGAAGATCCGGCAGCAATCCTTTCGTTCCGGAAGAATTCTCAAGGGGTGTTTGAAGAATTTCCGGCCCGACCAGAGATACGGAATAAGGGGCGCCCAACGTCAGTTGCCGCGACACGCCGGGCACACTGATCATGACCGCGGCCAGCACGATCAGGTGAAGAAGTAAAGAGGCGAAAAACATATTGAAAGGACTTCCGGCATTGCCGAAAGAGGCTTGAGAGGACATCCGGGATGTCATTTTGCATCCTCGGGCGGCTCGGTGATCATTCCGAGCTTATCAACGCCTGCCTTGCGGATTTCCGACATTACTTCCACCACAAAACCGTAAGGGATGTTTTTATCGGCCCGCAAAAAGAGTTCCCGGTCCACCCGTTTTTCAAAGATGGCCGTCAGTTTTGCATTAATGTCTGAAAAAGATAAGCGGGTCTTGTTCAGAAAAATTTCTTTGTTTTCATTGATGGTCAAAATCAGCTTTTCTTCTGCAAGATCAATGGTTTTGGACTTTACCCGCGGCAGATTGACATCGATGCCCATGGACAGCATCGGCGCGGTCACCATGAAGATAATCAGCAGGACCAGCATCACGTCCACCAGGGGAGTGACATTGATTTCCGACAGGGAGCTTTTTTCGTTATGTCTTCTGCGGTTGCGGTGAGTCATTTCTCCATCTTGCTCCGGTCTATTTGCGGATCAGGAAACGTTCGACGATATTGAGAAATTCGTCCGCGAAATTATCCATTTCCTGGACCATCTTCTTGGATTTATTCAAAAAATAATTATAGAAAATGACTGCCGGAATGGCGGCGCCCAGTCCCGCCGCCGTGGCGATGAGCGCTTCGGAGATGCCCGGAGCCACAACGGCCAGTGTTGCCGAACCGCGTGCGCCGATCGATTGGAAGGTTTCCATGATGCCCCAGACTGTCCCGAAAAGACCGATAAAGGGACTGGCGGAGCCGGTGGTGGCCAGAAATCCCAGTGCGCTTTCCAGCTTGGTCATTTCCGTATTGGAGGCACGGTTGAGCGCCCGCTGCACATTGTCGAGAGAGGAGAGACTGATTTCTTCTCCGCGCGCTGTTTCCCTCGATGCCTTGTTTACCTTGATCAATTCCGCATAGCCGACACGAAAAACCTCGGCGGTGGTGGAAAAGGAATATTTTCTGGCGGCCGGCAGCACCTCGGAAAGCTTGCTGCTTTGCTGATAGTCGGAGTGAAAGGCTTCATTTTCCACACGGATTTTCCGGTAATAAACAAACTTCAGAAAAATGATCGTCCAGGAAATAATGGACAAAACCAGCAGAATCAAAAGAATGAATTTGACCATTAAGCCGGCATCCAGAATCATGCTCAATACAGAGCCGGAAATTTTGTTTCCCATATCTAATGTTCCGATGTTATTCACTTTATTGTCCTCTGCAACTGTCTGAAAAAATTTTGGCTAAACCTAGTGGAAAAAAAAGGGCTTGTCAATACATCTTTTACAGGCCTTTTATCGCCCTTCCGGGTTTACAGCAGAAGGCGTGGAGCGTAAAAGAAGGTTGTTTCGTAAAAATAGATTGAAAACTCTCATGTACATGTAGTATCAGATGCTTGCATGCCTGCAATTCGTTGTTTTCGTGGGCAGTCCGGCCGATGCGCTAAATGCAAAACGCTTGAAAAAATCTTTGAGCAAAGGGGCCATATCATGAAAAATATCCGGCAGATCTTCTTACTGGTCGTTGTTCTTTTCCTCGCGCATTACGGAGATGCTTTTGCTCAGCCGGATGCGGGCACTCTTCTTCAGGAACAGCGTCAAATGCAACCGTCCCTGCCGGACCGTCTGCCTGCGGAAGAAAAAAAGGACATTGAGAAACCACCCCTGACTGATACAGGAATAAAAATTCTGGTTAAAAGTTTTCTTTTCACTGGAAACTATGAAGGCGTGGTCACAGAGGCGGAGCTTCAAGAATTGGTCAAAGACAGTATCGGCAAGGAGCTGGGGTTTGCCGAACTTCGGCGGATTGCCGAGGGAGTGACGAGCTATCTTCGTGAAAAGAAAGGATTTCTTCTTGCTAGGGCCTATCTTCCCCAGCAGGACATCACGGAAGGTATTGTGGAGATTGCCATTGTTGCCGGCCGGACATCCGGCAAGGTGCAACTCCACCTTAAACAGCCCAATCGAATTCGCCCGTCCGTTTTGCAGAATATTGCGGATCAAGCTGTTCCCGGAGACAGCCCGGTTCGCATGGACAAAATTGAGCGGGCGGTGCTTTTGATGAATGATTTGCCAGGTATCAATGCTCAGGCCTCTCTGGAGGCGGGAGAAACGCCCGGGTCCACCCGTTTGGCCGTTCATGCAGCCGAAGGACGTCTTTTTCAAGCGGTTTTTTCCGGCGATAATTTTGGCGATCGTTATACCGGGGCATGGAGGGGGAACGTTCAGGTATCCGCCAACGATTCCACGGGATTTGGCGACCAGATCACGCTTTCGGGAATGTTTGCCGAGCATACCTACCAGGGACGTTTCGCCTGGTCCATTCCACTGGGCCCAAACGGCCTTTCCGGAAATATTTACTATTCATACATGAATTACGAGCTGGGAGAGGAACTGAAAGCCATGAACGCCAAAGGCTGGGCTTCTACTCCGGGCGCAGGTGTTTCCTATCCGCTTTTGAGATCACGAAGCGCAAGTATTTGGTCCGGGCTCGGGTTTGAATATCTGATGCTTGATGATGAAGCCAACGGGGCCAAAGTTCGGAAGCGCGAACTGGCTGTCGGCAATATCAATCTGACGGGTAGCTTTTACGACTATTTCGGTGGTGGTGGGCTGACCAGCGCCGGTCTGACTTTTTACGGCGGAAGTTTGGATCTTTCCGGACTGGAAACGAACAAAGCAGCCGATGCGTTCGGCCCGAAAACGCACGGCGGATTTTTCCGTGGTGCCTATTCGCTGGCACGGCTTCAGCGCGTAACCCGTGAGCTGGCTCTTTATGCTTCCGTTCGGGGGCAGGTTGCTTTCAGCAACCTGGATTCCTCTCAGAAATTTATTCTGGGCGGCTCTTCAGGCGTGCGAGCCTATCCGGTAGGCGAATCCTCCGGAGATGAAGGCCATGCAGGCACGGTAGAGGCCCGCCTGGATTTGCCGTTTATGCCTGTCTGGGCAACCACGCAACTGATCGGCTTTTGTGATACAGGCTGGATCCAGTTGCATCACAATGCCTGGAACGGTTCCATCACGAATGCCACGGGGAAGAATGATTATGTGCTCTCCGGCGGGGGAGTTGGAATTAATGTAGGTAAATCAGGACTTTATAGTTTGAGGGCTTCTTATGCCCATAAAATCGGCACCAATGACGGACAAACCCTGCAGGGTAACGATGCGGACAATCGCAATTACAGCGGCCGTTTTTGGCTTCAGTTGATCATCTGGATGTAAAAGGCTTAAATCCACCACTTCATGCAAGGAGAAACCACAATGACTTCCAATGCCAGTTTTCCCCAGTTCTACGTCCAACCCGTTGTGCTCAATCGTGAGACTCACCAAGACCTGACCGTTTCGGCAAGTCCCGGCCGATATGCCTTTGCCGCATCGGCTCAATCTGTGGTGATTGCCTCCGTCGAGTTTTTTGACGCCTCCCGCAATTTTCCCGTCATCTTTTCCCCGTCGCAGGATGGGCGGGTTTTGCCTCTGGTCCTCATGGGGTTGGAAGCAGGGGAAAACCTTTTTGTGGACGTGAAAGGTAACTGGCTTTCGCCCTACATTCCGGCTTATGTCCGTCGCTATCCTTTTATTACGACAGACGGAGCGGACGGACAAATGACCGTCTGTTTTGATGACGCATTTGACGGCTTCAACCGCGAGGGAGGAATGCCTTTGTTTGAAAATGGCGAACCAAGCCCAAAAATGAATGAAATTATGGGTTTTCTTAGTGATTATTTTCTCCGCATGAAAGAAACGGAACAGTTTTGCGCCTATCTTTCCCAGGCGGGGCTTTTGCGTCCGATTGAAGCTCAGGTCAATATGGCCGACGGCCGCCGTTTTAATTTAAGCGGCATGCTGGTTGTGGATGAACAGAAAATGAATCAACTGCCCGACACGGAAGTTGTACGTCTTTTTAGAAACGGTATGTTGGCGCTCATCAACGCCCACCTCATCTCTCTTCGCAACCTGGGGAACCTGATGGATCGCAAAGCGGCAAAAGGCGCGGCGTAAAGGGCGGCACGTTCTGTCAGGAATACGGAATGAACGAAAACTATCTGGCGGCCCTGCAACTGCTCAATGCCGGACGACTGCAAGAGGCCAGGCAGGCTTACCTTCGTCTTCTTGAAAGTTTCGGTGACGTTAAATATCTTCTCAACGATCTTGGGGTGACCTATTTTCTTGAAGAAGAAGATGCGTGGGCCCTTGCCTACTATGACGCGGCGCTTCTGATCGATGGACAATTCGCTGTTGCTCACCAGAACCGGGGTAACGTCCTGGCGCGGCAAAACCGGGTGGACGAAGCCATTGCCTCCTTTTACCGCTCCATGGATTGCAGCGCTGATAAAGTTTGGTGCATTAAAGTCGGGCATCAAATTTTTTTAAAACTGGCACAACTGGGCAGAAACGAAGATATCGAGTCTTACTGGCAATATTTGCACAGGCGGTTTCCCGACGACCCGGGTATTTTGCACAACCTGGCCAACCATATTCAGGGATACCGTTACGCTTACGATGAAGCGCTGGAAATCTACCGGAAAATTGAAAATAATCCAGAGGTCGAACGTTTTACCCTATATAATGACTGGGCGGTTGCCCTCAAAGGCCAGGGGCTTTTGGAGCAGGCGCGCCAAAAGCAGCAGGAAGCCCTAAGTCTGCGGCCGTTTCAGCCTCTCATCTACAGCAACTACCTTTTCGATCTGCTCTACGAGCCGGATCTGGATGCGGACTGGATCCTTGATCAGCACAAACGCTACGAAACCACTCAAGCCATAGCCGGAACCGTTCCATTTGTCCATCATCGGAAAGGCGAAAATCCTGACCGTCCCTTGCGCATCGGCTATCTTTCAGCGGATTTTCGCTATCACTCCATCGGTGTGTTCGCGCTGCCGGTCTTTGAAAATCACGATCCAAGACAGTTTCAAATTTACGCCTACTACAATAATCCTCAAAGTGACGCCTGGACCGAAAAGTTTAAAAACCACGCCCTGGTCTGGCGCGATCTGAACGGCGCGCATCCCAATGCGGTTGCAAAACAAATTTTTGAAGACCGGATTGACATTCTGGTGGATCTCAATGGCCACACCATGGGAAACCTGCTTCCGGCTCTCTTATACAAGCCCGCGCCGATTCAGATTTCCTGGCTGGGCCATGTCCATTCCCTGGGGCTAAGCACAGTGGATTACTTTATTACCGACGCAGTGGCCGACCCGCCCGGTATGACCGAAGACCAGTTTGTCGAGACGCTTATACGTTTGCCTGAGAGCTTTCTTTGCTTTACTCCCTACGATAATCCTCCGGAATTGCTTGAAACTCCGGCTTCGGGCAATGGTTTCGTCACCTTGGGTCTGGTGGGAAACTTTGCCAAGCAAAACCCGTATATGGTAGGCCTCTATGCTCGGATCCTACGGCGGATACCGCAGAGCCGCTGTCTGATCAAATCGGCGGCAATGCATGACCCGGGAGCCTGCAGACGGCTGATGGAGATGTTTTCCAAGGAAGGAATTGCGTCGGAGCGCCTGATTTTACGGCAGCGCACCAACGAGCCGGATGCTTATCTGCGGGGATTTCGGGAAATGGACATTTTGCTTGATTTTTATCCCTTTAACGGAGAAACCATCACCTGTGGAGCTTTGCAGATGGGCACACCCGTGGTGAGCCTGGCCGGGAAAAGCCATCGCAGCCGCGCTGGTTTAAGCATTTTGACCGCTCTGGGGCATCCCGCATGGGCGGCCCAAACCCCCGAAGGATTTGTGGAAATGTCCGTTTCTCTGGCTGCAGATGTAAAAAAACTCAATGAGATTCATCTGCAACTACGCAAGGACTTTTTATCTTCGCCCCTTTGCAACGGCCCGGCCTTCACAAGGCATCTGGAAGCGGCCTACCGTAAAGTCTGGAAAGATTATCTCCGAAGCGTCGCTTCCGGCTTCCGGCAAACCGCCGTTCAGGAGGAAGCAAAATGAATCCATCCCATGATATAGACCGGCATATTACCCAGTTGCAACGGATGATCAGAAGCAGCCCGGATGATCACGATGCCGCATCCGATCTGGCCGTTCTGCTGGCGCAAAAGGGCCGGACCGTGGAAGCTCAAGTAATGCTGGAAGAGAAAATCAACCTGGGTGTCCAGAACCCAGCCATTCGTCACAATCTGGCGGAAATTTATCGCCAGACGGGAAATGATCACCGAGCGGAGCTTCTTTTTAACGATCTGCTGACGGAGCAGCCCTTCTTTCTGCCGGCTTATCAGTCGTTAATCCTTCTTCTGACCCAACGCCTGGCAGGTGGGACGCTGACCGGCGAGGAGCGTCTCAACATTGCCTCTCGCCTGTCCGTGTTGAACAACAATCTGGGCAATGCTCTGCTGGAACACGGAAGGCTGGAAGAAGCAAAGAGCGCCTACCGCGAAGCGTTGCGTTATCAAAAGGATTATCCGGCAGCTCTCTCCAACCTCTCCAATGTATTGAGAATGATGGGGCGCCCAAGTGTTGCACAAGACTATGCGCAAAGGGCACTGGCGATGAATCCCGATTTCGCGCAAGCCTGGAACAATCTGGGCACGGCGCTATCCGAACAAAATCGTTATGAGGAAGCGGAAAAATGCTATACCAGAGCCATGCAGCTGGATCCGGCCATGGCGGAGGCGCGGCATAACGCGACCAGCGGCAGCCTGATGATGCAACTGTATCGCGAAGATTGGGAAGCCGAACAAATTGTGGAGGCTCATCGCCGCTTTGGCGCCTCTTTTCCCCTGCCGCAAAAACCCTTGCCTGTTTTGCTTACAGAGAAAATTCGCGTCGGCTTTCTTTCCGGCGATTTCCGGGAGCATTCGGTAATGTATTTTGTCGAACCCCTGCTGGAGAAGCTTGACCGCTCCCGTTTTGAAATTTTCTGCTACGCCAACCAGAACATCGAAGACAATTTTACCCGCCGCATTCAATCCTTGGTTCTAACCTGGAAAAATATCTTTTCTGTTTCCGATGAGGCCCTTTGCAAGCTATTTCAGGAGGATCGTCTTCATCTCCTTATTGACCTGAGCGGGCATACCCAGGGATGCAGACTTAATGCGCTGGCGCGCAAACCAGTCTGCGTGATGGCTCATTTCATCGGCTATCCATCCACGACGGGACTGCCCGCCATGGACTACCGCCTGAGCGACCGACATACCGATCCTGAAGCATTGGCTCCCGTTCAGAATACGGAAAAAGTGATCTATCTTGCGCCCAGCCAGTTCAATTACCGGCCCCGGATCGATGCGCCGGAAGTGAGTTCTCTGCCCGCCCTGAAGACAGGCAAGATCACCTTTGGTTCGCTTAACAACGTCCAGAAGCTCAACTGTGGAGTTGTTGCCGCCTGGAGCCGCATCCTGCTTGACGTTCCGGAAAGCCGCCTGATTATCCACCATAAATTCATGGCTGATTTTGGTGTGGCGGGGCGTTTCCGGGGCATGTTTGAAGCCTTTGGCGTTCGGCCAGGCCGTTTGGATTTTCACCCGGCGGACGATCATCACCTCACAACCTATCATGATATCGACATTGCCCTTGACCCCTTTCCCTACAATGGCGCTACCACCACCTGCGAAGCGCTCTGGATGGGGGTTCCCGTCGTGGTTTTGGCAGGCGACCGATCCGCCGGGCGCATGGGAGTCAGCCTGCTTGCTGCTTGCGGCATGGAAGATTGGATTGCGCCGTCCGTTGACGATTACATTCAGCTGGCTATTGCTCAATGCTCTGATATTCCTAATCTTTCTCAAATGCGCGTCAACTTGCGAACCCGCCTTCGGCAAAGCCCCCTGTGTGATGAAGATACCTTTGCCGCCGCCTTTGCTGAAGCTATCGAAATCATGGTGAATGGTGGTTAGTGGATGGTGGCTAGAGGATGGCAGGTGGTCGATGGGATGGTATGTCGTACGGAGTTTCAGCTCCGCTGGGGGATGAATGGCTGAACCGGAAAATCCATCTTGACAGGCGCAATATGGTCATCTAATATGGTCATTATGGAGGCAAGATATGAAGCAATTCAATATTGCAGAAGCAAAATCCCATTTTTCAGAACTGGTTAAAATGGCTTTGTTGGGTGAAGATGTTATTATTGCACGGGATAATAAACCAATTTTGAAACTGATGCCTGTGGCGGACGCAAACAAACAGCGTCAGCCTGGTTCAGCCCAAGGGCAGATTCTTTCTGTGGCTCCTGATTTTGACGAATTGCCTGCTGATTTCAGGGAGTATATCTGATGGATCGATTTCTGCTGGATACGCACACATTTTTGTGGTGGATCAACGACGCTGTCCAGTTGTCGGCAAAAGCCCGTTCGACAATTGCCGAGGCCGACAACGAAATTTTTTTGAGCATAGCCAGTTGTTGGGAGATGGCGATTAAAGCAAGCCTGGGCAAATTACGCCTGACAAAACCGGTGGAAAAATTCGTAACTGAACAACTGACCGTGAACAGTTTTGGTTTGCTAAATATTCAACTTCACCATGCCGCAAAGGTCGAAATTCTTCCGTTTCACCATCGTGATCCGTTTGATCGCCTGCTGATTGCCCAGGCGATAACAGAAAAGCTGACGATGATATCGTCCGATAGCGTCTTTGCCGATTACGGTGTGCCTGTTATCTGGTAATTTGTAGCTCGTAGCAGGTAGCTGTAATACGGATTTTTCAATCCGCTCTTCAGATGGTTTAACCTGCAAGATTGAACCAGCCAAGACTCTTCGAAAACGTTAAATTTTGTTTACAAACGATAATAAAATAATGTACGATCCACCTGTGTTTTGAAGCCATCATGTTGATGGATCCAAAATATTTCGCTGCGGAAATATTGCGATCAATCTGCAAAATTGAACCAGCCAAGGGCAAGCCAGAACCAGCCAAAGAGTGAATCGTTCTTTAACAGTCAAACTTTTTTCCTCTTTTTCTAAAGGTTCAACCATGAATAAGATCTACCGGTTGATTTGGTCCCGGACGCGGGAGATGTGGATTGCGGTTTCCGAGAAGGTTGCGGCGGGTTGGTTTAACCGATCTTTGACGGTTGGCTCTCTGGTGGCCGCCGCTTTGCTGTCGACTGTAAATCCGGCAAGCGCGCTGGATCCCAACGCTTTGCCAACGGGCGGCCAGGTGGTTGCAGGCAAGGCCGCCATCAACCAGTCCGGCAACGTCCTGACCATCCAGCAATCCACGGACAAATTGATCGCCAACTGGAACACCTTCAACATCGGTCAGAACGCCTCCGTGGCTTTCCAGCAGCCGGTCACCTCCAGCGTGGCTTTAAACCGCATCCTCGATCAAAATCCCAGCCAGATCTTCGGATCTTTAACCGCCAACGGACAGGTATTTCTCCTCAACCCCGCCGGGGTGTATTTTGGCCCCACAGCGACAGTGGATGTGGGCGGTCTGGTCGCTTCGTCGCTCAGTCTCTCCAATGAAAATTTTCTTTCCGGCAAATACCTCTTTGAAAACAAGGGTGCCGCCGGTTCGGTCGTCAATCAGGGAACCATCCGGACCGCCGACGGCGGGTATGTGGCTTTCCTTTCTCCCGTGATCAGCAATGAAGGAACGATTTCCACCCCCGGCGGCGCAACGGCTCTGGCCGCGGGCGACAAAGTCAGCCTCGATTTTACCGGCGACAAGCTGGTCAGCTTCACCGTGAAGCAGGGTGCCATCAATTCACTGATTGAAAACAAGGGGTTAATTCAAGCCGAAGGGGGGCTGGTCCAGATGACGGCCCGGGCGGCGAATGAACTGATCCAGGCGGTGGTCAACAATACAGGCATCATTGAGGCAAAGGGCATAGCGGCAAAAGGTGGGAGGATTCTGCTGGACGGGGATGAGGTGATGAACCGTGGAACGCTGAACACCTCCGCCCGCGAACCGTTTTTCACCAATGGCAGTGCAAAGATTGACGAAACCCTGTTCGGAGGTGCGATCAAACTCCTCGGCAACAAGGTAACTCTTACCGGCAGCGCAATCCTCGATGCTGCGGGCGACGCAGGCGGCGGTGAGATCCTGATCGGCGGCAACTATCAGGGAAAAGGGCCTGAACAAAACGCCAGAGAGACCTATATTGGTGAAAACGTTAAGATCACAGCCGATGCGATCACAGCCGGCCGTGGCGGCAAGGTCATCGTTTGGGCGGACCATCAAACGACATTTAACGGCAGCATCGAAGCCAGAGGCGGCGCGCAGGGTGGCGACGGCGGGTTTGTGGAGACCTCGGGGCATACGTTAAAAATCGGTGATACGGCCCTTGTCAATGCAAGCGCCTCAAAAGGGAAGGCCGGCTGGTGGCTGTTAGACCCGAAGAGCTTTACGGTCGGAGCCGGTGGCGATATAACGGGAACGTCATTGAGCAATAGCCTGGAGAACGGCTCAACAGGCACGAATGTAGAAATATTAAGCAGCGGCGGCGGAACGGAAGGCGGTGGCGATATCAATGTCAATCAGGATGTTGCATGGAGCAAAAGCACCTTCACCCTGACCGCGGCGCGCGACATCAACATCAATGCCGTCATGACGGCATCCGGCGCATCAAAACTGGTCATGAATACCAATACGGCCAACGGCGCAGACAGCGCGACAGGCAGCGGCGATGTCAAAGTCGGCACGAATGCCGACGGAACCTTCAAGGGGCGGGTGGATTTCGGCGCGCGCCACGATCCTACCGGTGTGGAAGGCATCCTCACCATCAATCATCACATATATAAGGTCTTCAACGCGGACGACCTCGGCGCCGAATCGAGCGGTAGCTCCAGCTATGATGGCACTCTCCAGGGGATCCGCTATAATGCAGACTCCCTCTCCGGTTACTACGCCCTTGGCGCCAATATCGACGCGAGCGGAACGGCCGGTTGGAATTATGATGCCTCCGAGTTCATCAACAAAGGTTTTAGTCCTATCGGTGGCACTAAAGTTGCCGGTTTTACCGGCGCGTTTAACGGTCTGGGCCATACCATCACCAGTCTTTCCATCAAAAACAAGGATTATTATGATGAATACATCGGCCTGTTCGGTTACCTGTCATCCGGTGCAACCGTCAGCAATGTGGGCTTGACGGGTGGAAATCTCATCGTCTCCAGTGACTATGTCGGTGCTCTGGCAGGGTATAATGATGGTTCCATAATCAACATTCATGCCGCAGGCTCGGTTACGGGTCGAAGCTATGTGGGGGCTCTGACCGGGTATAATAACGGTTTGATGAACAGTTCTCATGCCGCAGGCACGGTTTCAGGCAATGGAGCCTATGCCGGCGCTCTAGCGGGGTATAATAACGGCTCGATCACCAACGCCTGGGTTACAGACGGGGTTATCACCAGCGGAGATGCTGTCGGCGGCCTCGTGGGGTATAATAACGGCGTCATCAGTAACTCCCATTACAATCTTGATTCAGTGACGATCAAAGGAGCGGCGGGGGTTGTTACCATCGGGGGGGTGTATAATGGACAGTTTAGCGACTGGTTGACCAACAATAAGACCCTGAATATCACCAACTACCCAAGCCTGAACCTTGACGGGAGCGGACATTACGTCATCAGTAACACGCAGGGACTCAAAGACCTGCTGGGTTTTGCCGATGTGCCCGGCTTGAATTTCAAGCTCGGCGGCAACATCGACATATCAGGCGTTCCCGGTCTTTATATTCCGTATTTTGCCGGGGGATTTGACGGCGATGGCAAGAGCATATCGAATGTAACCGTGAACATGCCCTATGCCTACTTCATCGGTTTTTTCGGCAAGCTGGCCTCCGGTGGGTCTGTAGCCAATTTGTCGCTTGCCAATGTTCAGGTGTCAGGCAGTAGCTATGTCGGCGGGCTGGTGGGCTGGAATGCCGGCTCCATCACCAACGCCTCTGCCACAGGCACGGTCAAAGATGGAAACTATATCGGCGGGCTGGTGGGCTGGAATGCCGGCTCCATCACCAACGCCTCTGCCACAGGCACGGTCAAAGATGGAAACTATATCGGCGGCCTGGTGGGCTGGAATGCCGGCGCCATTAACAACTCCTCTGCGACAGGTGCGGTGAGTGGCGGAGATGGTGGCGGCTTGGTATCACAAAATTATGGCACAATTACCAACTCCTACGCCACCGGCACCGTTACAGGCGGGGGAAACAATAACGGCGGCCTGGCGGCGGTAAATATTGGCACCATCACCGACTCCTATGCCACAGGCTCCGTTACAGGCAGTTACTACAGGGTTGGCGGCCTGGTAGGATCCAACAGCGGCGCCATCGTCAACTCTTATGCCACTGGCGCGGTTACAGGCAGCCAAGACTATGTCGGCGGCCTCGTGGGACAGAATTACAGTAACGGTTCCATCACCGACTCCTATGCCACTGGCTCCGTTACAGGCAGCGGAGGCAATATCGGCGGCCTCGTGGGGTATGATAGTGGTAACGGTACCATCACCAACTCACACTATAATATCGACGCAGTCAGTATCAAAGGGGCCACGGGCGTTGTCACTTTAGGAGGACTTTACGGCGGACAATATAACGACTGGTTCAATGATCATAAGACCCTGAATATCACCAACTACCCAAGCCTGAGCCCTGACGGGAGCGGACATTACGTCATCAACGGCGAGCAGGGACTCAAAGACCTGCTGGGTTTTGCCGATGCGACTGGCCTGAATTTCAAGCTCGGCGGCAACATCGACATGTCAGGCGTCCCCGGTCTTTATATTCCGTATTTTGCCGGGGCATTTGACGGCGCCGACAAGACGATAGCGAATTTTACAATGAACAAACCCTCGACCTCCTTCCTTGGTTTCTTCGGCAAGCTGACATCCAGTGCGTCTGTGGCCAACGTGTCGCTTACCAATGTCCAGGTGACAGGCAAAGACTATATCGGCGGCCTGGCGGGTTGGAATTACGGCGCCATTTCCAACTCCAACGTTGCAGGTCCGGTGACGGGTTCTTTTTCTGTTGGCGGACTGGTCGGGCAAAATGAGAGTACTGGCTCCATCACCGGTTCTTACGCCGCCTGCGCGGTGACAGGCAGTGGATACGATGTCGGTGGTCTGGTGGGTCAGAATTTTGGCCCCATCACCGACTCCTATGCCACAGGCTCAGTTATAGGCACTTCTTACAGGGTCGGCGGTCTTACGGGGCGGAATACCAGCACGATCACCGGCTCCTATGCCACAGGCGCCGTTACAGGCAATGGATATGGATACTATATCGGCGGCCTGGCGGGGTGGAATGACAGTGCCGGCGTTATTTCAGACTCCTATGCCACGGGCGCGGTTACCGGGAAATTATATGTCGGGGGTCTGACGGGGCAGAATTTCGGCGCCATCACCGGCTCCCATGCCATAGGAAATGTTACCGGTGTTGTTGGAGCCAATAACTATGGCGCAGAAAATGTCGGCGGCCTGACGGGATGGAATAAAAATAATGGAGCCATTTCAGATTCCTATGCCACAGGTTCGGTTACAGGGAAAACCAATGTCGGCGGTCTGGCGGGGCTCAATGATGGATCCATCACCGGCTCCTATGCTACTACCGGCGCAGTTACAGGCAGTGGAGACCAGATTGGCGGTCTGGTGGGATGGAATAAAAATGACGGTGTCATCACCGGCTCCTATGCCGCAAGCGCGGTAACAGGGAAAACCAAAGTCGGCGGTCTTGCAGGACTCAATGACGGCTCCATCACCAATTCCTACTACAATATCGAAGCTATCACCATTAACGGTGCCACGGGAGTGGTCACGTTGGGGGGGCTGTATAGTGGACAGTATAATGATTGGTTCAATAATAATAAGAACACCCTGAATATCTCCAGTTACTACAGCCATGACGGGGACGGGCCTTACGTCATCAGCGACGAAAAGGGAATGAAAGATCTGCTTGCCTTTGCCGATATGCCCGGTCTGAAATTCAAGCTCGGCGGCAGCATCAGCCTGTCAGGCGTTTCCGGGTTTTTCATCCCCTATTTTGCCGGAGAATTGGACGGCGACTCCAAAACCATATCGAATCTTAACGTTACGAACCTCCTTGCTTCCTCCCTCGGTTTCTTCGGCCAGTTGGCATCCGGTGCAACGGTGGCCAATATATTGCTTACCAGTGTCAATGTGACCGGCAGTAGCAATGTTGGCGGTCTGGTGGGAGTGAATTATGGTTCCATTACCAGCTCCTATGTAGCAGGCACGGTAACAGGCAATGGCGACAATGTTGGCGGTCTGGCGGGGGTGAATAACGCCTCCATCACCGGCTCAACTGCCGCAGATACGGTTAAAGGCAAAAAAAACAATGTTGGCGGTCTGACAGGTTATAATAATGGCACAATCGTCAACTCTCATGCCAATAATACTGTTGAAGCTCTCGCGGATCCGGACAAATACGGATATAGATTGGGTGGAAAAAATGTCGGCGGCCTGACAGGTTATAATAATGGCACCATCAGCGGTTCTGATGCCACCGGCACGCTTACAAACAGTGGACCCAGTAACATGCTCAGCGGAGAATTTGCCGGCGGTCTGGTGGGGTTGAATGACAGTGCCGGAACCATCGACAGCTCCTATGCCACCAAAGCGGTGACAGGCGGCAGCTATAGCGGCGGCCTGGCTGGGAAAAATTACGGCGCCATCACCGGCTCCCATGCCACCGGCGCAGTTTCAGGCCATGGAAGTTATATCGGCGGTCTGACAGGTCAGAATGACAGTAGCGGCGTCATCATCGGCTCCTATGCCGAAGGCGCAGTTACAGGCAGTGGGATTAATATCGGTGGTCTGGCGGGGCAGAATAACGGCGCCATCACCAACTCTTACGCCACCGGAGCCGTTACAGCTACAGGCGACGGAGAAAATATCGGCGGCCTGGTGGGGCAGAATAACAGTACGATTACCGGCTCCCATGCTACCGGCTCGGTAACAGGCGGCTATATAGACAATGTCGGCGGTCTGGTGGGATGGAATGGCGGTTCCATCACCGACGCTTATGCCGCAGGCGCGGTTGCAGGCAATGGGATTAATATCGGCGGCCTGGCGGGGTACAATGATTTCTCTAGCGGTATCATCACGAATTCTCACTACAATATCAATGCAGTCCAGATCAAAGGGTCCACAGGGGTCGTCACCTTGGGTGGATTGTACAGCGGACAGTATAACGACTGGTTCACTCACGACAAGACCCTGGATATCGCCAATTACTCAAGCCTGAGCCCTGACGGGAACGGACATTACGTTATCAGCGACACGCAGGGACTCAAAGACCTGCTGGGCTTTGCCGATGTGCCCGGTCTGAATTTCAAGCTCGGCAGCAACATTGACATGTCAGGCGTTTCCGGTCTTTTTATCCCTTATTTTGCCGGGGGATTTGACGGCGACGGCAAAACGATATCGAATTTTACAGCGAACGTTCCTTTTGCCTATTGTCTCGGTTTCTTCGGCCAACTGCTGTCCGGGGCGTCTGCAACCAATGTTTCGCTGACCAATGTTCAGGTGACAAGCAGATCCTATGTCGGTGGCCTGGCGGGATGGAATAGCGGCGGCATCACCGGCTCCCATGTCACAGGAAATGTCGCAGGCGATCTGGATTACAAAAGCGAAGGCGGAGAAAATGTCGGCGGTCTGGCAGGGTTGAATTCCAGTACCGGCACCATTTCAGACTCTTCTGCCGCAGGCGCGGTGACAGGCAAATCCTATGTCGGGGGCCTGGCGGGATGGAATGACGGCGCCATCACCGGCTCCCATGTCATAGAGAATGTTGCAGGTTATCTAGATAACAACGGCTACGGTGGAGAAAATGTTGGTGGTCTGGCAGGGTTGAATTCCAGTACCGGCGTTATTTCAGACTCTTCTGCCGCAGGCGCGGTTACAGGCAGTGGATGCAATGTCGGTGGTCTGGTGGGGCGGAATGACTCTAACATCGCCGTCACCAACTCCCATGCCACAGGAACTGTTACAGGTACAAGCAATGTCGGCGGTCTGATGGGATACAATAACGGCGCTGTCGCCAATTCCCATGCCACAGGTCGCGTGACGGGCGCGAGCTATATCGGCGGTCTGGTGGGTTGGAATGACAGTAACAGCGCCATCACCAACTCCCATGCCACAGGCGCGGTTACAGGCAGCGGAGAACAGATTGGCGGCCTGGTAGGAGTTAATTACGGCGCTGTTGCCAATTCCCATGCCACAGGTCGCGTGACGGGTGCAAACTATGTCGGCGGCCTGGTGGGGATTAATAACGGCGCTGTAACCAATTCCCATGCCGCAGGCGGAGTAACTGGCACCGCGGATGGTGCTTATGTCGGAGGTCTCACGGCTTATAATGCAGGGACCATCACCAATGCCTATGCCATCGGAGCGGTCACTGGCGCAGGATACGGCGCTTATGTCGGCGGCCTCGCTGGATATAATGACGGAAACGGCACAATCACCGCCTCCTATTCCACAGGTCGTGTAACGGGCATAAACTATATGGGCGGTCTGGTGGGGTTTAATTTCGGCTCTGTAACCAATTCCTATGCCACAGGCTCCGTAACCGGCACAGGGGACGGAGCTTATGTCGGTGGTTTTGCGGGGTATAATGCAGGGACCATTACCAACGCCTATGCAATCGGAACGACAACCGGCACAGGTTATGGCGCTTGCGTCGGCGGTTTCGCTGGGGTTAATGACGGAACGGGCGCCATCACCACCTCTTATGCCACCGGCCTGGTCACAGGCACTGGTCAGGACGCTTATGCCGGCGGTCTGGTGGGGGTTCATTATGGCACGATCAGCAATTCCTATTGGGATCGTGTTACCTCCGGCATGGGTGCAACCGGGGTGGGGCTAGACAGTGGCACGGTTAACGGAAGCGCCGGCCTGACGACGTCCGGGATGATGCAGCGGAATAATTTTATCGGTTTTGATTTCAATACCGTGTGGTATCTGTCGGACAACTTTCAGGGCAACACCCGCCCCTTTCTTAGCATGGAATACGCTACGACAATCAGCAACGCCCATCAGTTGCAGTTAATGGACAAGGATAAAACCGCCATTTACACCCTGGCCGACAATATCGATTTGAGCGAACTGAAAGTGAATTCGGGGATGTGGGGCGGCATGATCATCAATCAGGGTTTTCTGCCGATTGGCACTTCCATCGCTCCGTTCACCGGCACATTCAACGGCACCGGTTACACGGTAAACGATATTTTTATTAACCGGCCATCCACCGATCATGTCGGGCTTTTCGGGTACACAAACCATGCAACAATCAGCAATACCGGGGTATTTGGCGGTTCTGTTACCGGCGCCAGCAACACGGGCGCCCTGATTGGCACGCAATCCGGCGGCAGCATCGGGGCATCGTTCAGCACGGCCACAGTCAGCGGGGCAAGCAATGTCGGCGGCCTGACAGGGTATAACAGCGGCAGCATGGCCAATACATACAGCACCGGGAGCGTAACCGGCTCCGGAGCGAATATCGGCGGTCTGGCTGGAAATAATGACAGCGGCGGCACGATCGCCACGTCCTACAGCACAGGGGCGGTAAGCGGTGGTTCCGTTGTGGCCGGTCTGGCGGGAAATAATGGCGGAACCATCACCCATTCCTACTGGGATACGCAAACCTCCGGTCAAGATACAGGAATCAGAGGCGGCATAAACAGCGGCGCAACTGGCCTATCAACCTTCCAGATGATGGAAAAGCAGGACAATTTCAGTGGCTTCGACTTCAATACCATCTGGTATCTGCCCGACCATTTCAAAGGAAACACCCGCCCGTTTCTGCGCATAGAAAATACAGCCTCCATCGGAAACGCTCATCAGTTGCAGATGATGGATATGGACAAAAGCGCAAGTTACACCCTGTCCCAAAACATCGACATGAGCGAACTCAAGCAGACGCCGGGGATGTGGGGATATGAAGTTGGTGTCCGTACCAGAGGGTTTGCGCCCATCGGCAACAACAGCAGCGGTGATGATACCACCAGATTCACCGGCACTTTTGACGGTCTTGGCCACAACGTCAACGGTCTTTTCATCAACCGTCCGATCACGGATTATGTCGGTCTCTTCGGCTATGCGGACGCATCCGCCGCAATTAGCAATGTGGGCATTGCAGGCGGGAGCATCACGGGACAGGCCAATGTCGGCGCTCTTGCAGGCCGGAATGAGGGGCTCCTTGCCTATGCCTGCACCACAGGCAACGTGACCGGGGCTGTTGCGGACATCGGCGGCCTGGTGGGAACCAATGCCGGAACCATCAGCCAAGCGTACAATGCAGGGGTTGTAACCGGAAGCGAAACTTCGCAGAATGTGGGTGGTTTGGTGGGAACCAATACCGGAGCCATCCGATACGCTTACAACACAGGCGCGGTTACCGGCAATCAGGTTGTCGGCGGCCTGGTCGGGTATAATAACGGAGCTGGCAGCACAATCACCGATTCATACACCACCGGCGCGGTAACGGCAACGAATGCCACCGACGGCATTGTGGGCGGGCTTACGGGAAAAAACGATGGCGATATTGCACGAACCTACAGCACGGGTTACGTTACCGGTAAAGGCTCAAATATTGGCGGTATGGTAGGAATCAATGACGGCACGGTCAATACAAGCTTCTGGAACATGAATACCTCCGGCATGGGTTCCGGGGAAGGCTCTTCCGATGGAGGCTGCGGTTCTGAAAGCACGGGAACATTTGACGCCGTCGCCTGGTCAACCGGTATAATGATGAACTTCTCTGTCTTCAATGATAAAGCTTGGACATTCGATTCCGGCAATTGGAGCATGTACAGCTACTCCTATGGTCAAGACATTTCCTACCCTTATCTTTCCTGGCGTTTCCCCATCGCCCCGCAGATCATCTCCGGAACTGCGTACGATGTCGTCAACAACACCACTGATTGGGCGGGAAAGACCGTGCACATCGTTAAAGGCGGTGCTGATCTCGGTTCGACATCTGTCGGCCACATCAATTCCTCCGGTTTTTATTACTTTGCTCTCGACCCGGTATCCGTGGGAACGCCTGACCCGTTCCTTTTGTATATCAGCGATGACGCCGTCAAAGGCGGTTCGATCTACAAAAACTCCTTCAACAACGGAATGAACAAGACGGATTCAGGCATAACCCCGAACAGGCTTTACATTGCCGACACCGGCATATCCAACAGCATCCTGACAACGATCAAAGGATCGCTAAGCGGCATTGATCCTTTGTATACGGAGTCGGGAAGCTCCATCACCGTTGCCGACAATATCTGTTTCGAGACGGCCTCCGGCACAACCTACACCCTTGACGGCAACATCACCACCCAGGGCATTGATGCTCATCAAACCTTCGGCGGCAGCCTCGCCAACTTCGGCGGCGACAGGACACTGATCAGCGGCGGAGATATCACCTTCAATGATGCGGTCAACGGCGGGATCAACACACTCACTCTGTTGTCGGGAGGGGCGATATCCCAGGGCTCCTCAGGCGCCATCACGGCGGATAAACTGTCGATTACATCAGCCGGTAGTGCAGATCTGAGCCTTGCATCAAACTTTGTCAACACCTTGGCTGCAAATGTCAGCGGGAGCCTCTTCTTCAAAAACAACAAAAGCCTGGAGATCGGCACGGTCAGTTCCCTAAACGGGATATCGGCGAGCGGCAAAGTCATGATCGACGCATCGGAGATGGATACGGCAGATATCACATTGAGCAAACCTGTCACCACAACCTATGCCGGCGATGCCCAGGGAACGGCCATCGTACTGGCGGCAGGCGGAAACTTCCTCAATAATACAACTCAGGGGAATCTCACCCTGACAACGGACGTCGGGGGTCGCTGGCTGGTTTACTCCAAGGATCCTACGACAGACAAATTCGGCGATGCAGGCGATACAAATGTATTGCAAAGTGGCAAGGATGCCGTATGGGGCCAAAGCTATGCGTCGCTTCCCCCGGCCAGCGTTTCAGAGGGAAACCGCTACATCTTTACGAATCCGAAATCGCTGATCATAACCACGCTGAACTACTCAAAGACTTATGGCCAGGACGCAGCAGAGGCCATCAATACGGCAGGAACAGGCTATACGATTTCATCGAATATCAATACCAATCACGGCGGGGCGTTTGAAGATGCTCCCGGCAATGTGACCTATTCAGGCGCGCCCACTATTACGTCTGACGGGGCCGCCGTAACCGCCCATGTGGGCGATACGGGGCTTTATAGTTATCTCGTCGATACGGGAGGTATCACGACCAGCTCGCCCAAAGTAGTTGTCAATAACGGCAGATTGACCATCAGTAAAGCCGATCTAACGGTCACGGCCGATGACCGCACAAAGACTTATGGGGATGCACTGACCCTCGGCACAACCCAATTCACATCGGCAGGACTTCAGAACTCCGATGCCATAGGCAGTGTAACCCTGACCAGTGAAGGAGCCGCTGCGGATGCCCATGTAGGCACGGGCTCCTATGACATCCTGACCAGCAATGCAACAGGCACCTTTGATTCAAGGGATTACAGCATCACATACGGTAAAGGCACGCTCACGGTGAACAGGCTGGCGCTTACTGGTTCGATTGCAACCGGGAATTCCACTTATGGAGATGCGCTGGCTCCCGGAACGATCACATTTACCAACAAGCTTGCCGGTGACGATCTGTCCGCAACGGTAGCAGTCAATACTACCGGGAATTTAAGCGGCGGCGGCCACCTGAAGGCCGGATCTTACTCCGGCATCGAATATATTAGCGCGCTGGAAGGTGATGATGCGGACAATTATACGTATGCCGATGTAAAAGGGAACTACAATGTCACAGCCAAGAATCTCACTGCTTCCTATGCCGGAACAAACAAAGTCTACGACGGGACAACTTCAGCAACAGTCAACGGTTCCTCCAGCGACATCATCAGCGGTGATGTGGTAAACTTTTCTCAATCTGCGGCATTCGATAATAAAAATGCAGGTACCGGCAAGACCATCAACGTAGCGAACATCGCTATTTCGGGGACCGATGCAGACAACTACGCTATGCAGAGCACGATTGCAACCGCCATAGCGGACATTGCCCCCAAAGCGATCTCGGCAACTGGGATCACGGCGGAAGATAAGACTTACAACCGCAACACACAAGCGACCCTGAATACAGGCGGCGCTGGTCTTTCGGGGATCGAATCAGGAGATGAGGCCATTACGCTTAACGTTTCATCGGCAAACGGGACATTTGCCGATTGGAACGTCGGAACCGGCAAGACCGTAACGGTAAGCGGTCTAACATTGAACAATAATACCTTGGGCAACTACTCGCTTAATGGCTATACGACAGAGGCAAGCATCGGCAAAGCCGGCGCCACCGTCACCGCCAACACGCAAAGCGTCACCTACAACGGCGCAACGCAAAGC
>DAOLNX010000010.1:0-47567 GCA_035416785.1 Smithellaceae bacterium
CGCGAAAGCGAAAGACGTTTTCGCGCCATAAGCGATTATACACCGGACTGGGAAAATTGGGTCGGACCGGACGGAAAACTTCTCTGGGTGAATCCAAGTGTTTTTAAATTTATCGGATATACGGTTGAAGAATGCTTGCAGATGGATCACTATCCCATTCCTTTGATCGATGAAGCCGACCAGGCAAGAATGCAAGGAAATTTTCTGGATGCTGTTAGAGGGTCAAGTGGCAACAATGTTGAATGTCGCGTGGTTTGCAAGAATGGCTGCAGAAAATGGATTATTGTGTCTTGGCAGCCGATGTATGATGAAAATGGTAAACCCATGGGACATCGGGCCAGTGTTCGGGACATCAGCGAGAGAAAAAAACTGGAAGAGTTGCTGCGCCGGGAAAAGTATTTTGCTGAAAGTCTGATTGAGACGGCGCAGGTGATTGTTCTGGTTCTGGATACATGTGGCCGGATTGTTACCTTCAATCGGTACATGGAAAAGATATCCGGTTACCGCCTTGAGGAAGTTCAAGAGAAGGAATGGTTTTCCACGTTTCTGGCAGAGCCGTATCAGAAACCTGTGAGAGATGTTTTTAATAATGCTTTAAAGGACATAAGAACGGACGGCTATGTCAATCCCGTCGTTTTGAAGAATGGCAAAATAGCCGATATTGAATGGTTTTCCAAGGCGTTAAAGGATGAACAGGGCCAGATTATGGGGGTTCTTTCCGTTGGTCAGGACGTTACTGACCGTAGGCGGTCGGAAGAAGCTCAGAAAAGGGCGCATGATGAATTGGAAGCCCGAGTTTGTGAAAGAACGGAGGAGTTGGCGGTGGAGTCCCTTCGGCTTCAGGAGTCCAATACGGCTTTGAAAGTTCTGCTCCAGCACAGGGAAGAAGATCAACAGGAGATGGAAAAGAAAGTTCTGGCAAATATTCGAAAGTTGGTAATTCCTTATGTAGAAAAACTTCGGATAACGTCTCTGACACCCGTTCAGATGGGGTACGCGGATGTGATTTTCTCGAATCTGCAAAGTATCGTTTCTCCATTTTTACGGAACCTGACGGCGACTTATATGGATTTTACGCCTCGGGAAATTGATGTAGCCAATTTGGTCCGGGAAGGCAAATCGGCTAAAGAAATTGCTCTGCTGCTCAATTGTTCCGTCAGATCCGTCGAATTTCATAAAGATAACATCCGCCGGAAACTGGGACTGACCCGACAGAAAACCAATTTGAGAACCTATCTTTTGACGTTAAGTAAAGCATAGAAAACACATCTTCAGGATATTCGATGATTTCCCATTTTGTCTGTTGTATGAGTATAACCATATAAAATACGGGTTTTATACTGGTATTAATTAGATAATAACTTGTTATTGATTTGTGTTTCATCCTCTATTAATTTGATCCTCAAATCACTTAAAAAGGAGGGAGAAGATGAATATGCAAAATGTTTCCGATTTCAATAAAATCAATGAAGCGGCGTTTGATTTTTTCAAGAAGACTTCACAGTCATGGATGGAAGTGGTCAACAAGTCTTTTGGCAAGACCAGTGAGGTAGGCTCAGGCGCAGCGTCATGGCCGCTGATGGATGTGATGAAAAGATGGTTACCGCTTCAAAACGACGCATTGACCATTAACGGCCAGAAAGAGGCATTGCAGAAAATGATTTCATCTTGCCTGGAACAGCAGAAACTTTATTCGGAATTGACCAAATCCGGTTTCAACTGTGCAACAAAGACAATGGAAGTTTTACGAAGCGGTGCACAAAATCAAACCGACCCGATTCAGACCCTGAAGGCTTGCCAGGAACTTGCTTCTCAGTATTGCCAGGATTATACAGCCTTTATCGAAAGTGAATACGGTCATCTCTGTCAGGATTTCGGTGTTCCGGAATCAAAACAGGAAAAAAACGTTAAAGTGGAAACCGCAAAAACAAAAGCGTAATTTCGTCTGAAACGACTACGGCAACGTTCTGGTCTGAAGCATCGCATCACCCAGGAAAGAAGATCGCAGAGGGGAAAAGCATTCATTGAAAATTTGAGGAAAAGCCCGGTATATCGGGCATGAGGGGGGGGCTGGCGCTGACGTTTTGTCGGCGCCAGGAACACAATTTTCATCCTGTTGCCCGTGCAAAGTCGATGCGGCAGATGCCATAATCACCACACCGGCAGGAAATCGAAGAAAGTAAAAATTTTAATATTTTGTTAGCTTTTCAGGCGCCTCATCAATTCACGCATGAAAGCTTCTCGTTCCTTAAAAAACTTGCGAAGTTCCTTGCTGTCTGTATGGACGGTTTCGTTTTCCAGTTCCGGAAGGTATCTTTCAAGAATTTCTAAAACCTTTGCTTCTTCTTCGGGTGTTAAATTTAATTTTGACATCGTAAACCTCCTTTCTCAAGTTTTTGCTGCCCACAGAGCCTGAACAGATGGCCGTCTGGTGCATTCCAAGCGTCATTGCCGGAAAGAGAACGAAAGCATCATCGTCAGGTAAATTTGATTACCTTTGGTTTTACAAGTCTTTCAAAGTCTGCATAGGACATCCTGAGCAATTCTGAATGAGAGCAGGCATTGAAAAAGATGTCTTCATCATTGCTTAAATGCTGGTCCACATAAACGTCCATTCCATATAGGTTGCCAAAGGGAGGCATGGCTCCAACCTCGCAATCGGGAAAGGCATCCTTGAATTGTCCTTCCGTGGCCAGTTTGACTTCTTTGGCGACGATTTCCTTTTGAAAATACTCAAAATCAATAGAGCGATTCGCCGGCATAATGGCCATGGCCATCTTTCCGTCAATCAGAACAATGACGGTTTTTGCTATCTTATGTCCTTTAATGTGCAAAGACTGTGCAACTTCCCGGGCTGTATAGGCAGGCGAATGAGCAATATTCAAGTATTTCACTCCATGACTGTCCAGAAACTCTTTCAACTTTCTAGCCGGCATACGGTGCCTCCTTTCTGGTTAAATATTTCCTTCATGTTTAAATACCTGCCAGACGATGAACATCGTGCTTCTTGTCTTTTTACAACCTTCTGACGTTATTCTTTTTACGTTTGTCTATAGTTTAATACTTCTGTTTATAAAAATAAAGGTGAAAGATGAAATTGATCATGCGGTTTTTGTGAATAGCGTCTTGTGAAAACAGATGATCCGATGTTGTTAGCGAAATGAAATATCCGGTTCACCGCAATGTTTCAAAATATGATTCCGGGCCATGTCTCTCATTTTAATGGCGGTTAGCCATACATCGGGTGAGTCCGGATTATTCTGAAGATGAGGATCAATAGGTTTGCCGATAATGACGGTTATGGCTCCCCGCCGGACAAATTTGCTGACATCGCGAAGCATGGAGCGCGTGCCTCTGATGGCGATCGGAATCACGGGAACGCCTGCGGCAACTGCCGCTTCGAATGCGCCCATGTGAAAGGACCGGATACCTGGAACACGGGTAAACGTTCCTTCGGCAAAGAAGAAAAGACGGATGCCCATTTTTGCCCGAGAAGCGATTCGATGTGCATCTTCCACACTTTTTTGCCGGTCAAAACGTTCTACAAATTCTGTCTGAAGATGTTCGAGAATCACACGCTTAAAAAGGTGGCTTCGCAGTTCCGTCTTTGCCACAAAACGAAATTGACAAGGTAGGGAAGCAACCATGACATAACCATCCAGATAACTGGCATGGTTCGCTACAAAAATACAGGAACTTAATCCGGTTAAATGCTCTGTTCCTTCCACGGTAAGCGGTGTAAATGTCGCTCTTGCCAGAAATTTTACCATTTCCCTCATTCCTGACCATCGTTTTTCGGAATCAGGCAGTATGATGACCCACAACGAGGCAATCGGAAACATCATGCCGTATAAAAACCAGCAGTAAATAGAATACAAGATGCTCAGGAAGCCGTGATGGAAGCGAATGATTTCCGAAAGAACACCAGAGATTGCAATATGAAGGAGTTGAAGCCAGGTAGCCATCTGCCCTCGTCCATAGTTGCCGTTTTCGTATAAGGCTCGGTTGCCGGCCCGGCGAATTTTGCCGCTCGATGTTTTGAGAATTGAGCCTGGCGGGGCTAAAACCACTTCATCCGCCGCAGTTTCCGTCAAATCCATTGCTAGGGTATTGATTTCTCTTTGCAGCAGATCCCGCTTTTCGGGATTTATTTCTTTTGTTTCTGCCACAATGACCAATTTTTCCGTCCGATGGTTTTTATCTTCCGCAGCAAACACCACGACATTTCCTTTACGGATCCCGGGGATCATGCTGACCGCTTCCTCGAGTTCCTGTGGGTAAATGTTACGACCGGCTCGGATGATCATATCTTTTTTTCGTCCTGTAATGTAAATATCTCCTTCCGCAACATAAGCCAAATCGCCGGAGTTCAGCCATTCGTTGTTAAAAAGGCGCCTGGTTTCTTCCTCATTGTGGAAGTATCCGGCTGTTGCCGACGGACCGCGGAATTCCAGATTACCTTCGTATCGTTCTGGCAGTTCTCTTCCTTTGTTATCCACAATGCGCACTTCATGGCCGGCGAGCGGGTGGCCGCATGCCACAAATTCCAGAACCTTTTCGTTTTCGACAGAGGAGGGAACAGCATGGGAGGTGCTGAGGAAAACCTCCCGCGAAATTTTGTCCACGAGCGGTGGGCGGCCAAGAGGAGGAAAAGTAAGTCCGACCGAGCATTCCGCTAGTCCGTAAACCGGCATGAATGCTTCGCGACGAAATCCGTAAGGCTCGAAGCGCCGACAGAAATTCTCCACCGTGTTTGGACTGATCGGCTCGGCGCCATTGCATGCCACCCGCCAGGAGGAAAGATCAAGTCCCCTCAGATCATTGTCCGATATCTTTTTCAGGCACAACTCATAAGCAAAATTGGGTGCGGCGGAAAGGGTACCCTGATAGCAATGAATTGCCCGAAGCCAGCGCTGCGGTCGGGAAATAAAACTGAGTGGAGACATGACAACCAGTAAAACGGAAAAATAAAGACTGGTGAGGCAGGTTCCGATTAAACCCATATCATGATAAAGTGGCAGCCAGCTGACTATGACATCCGTGGAAACGATCTTGACCGCTTCACCTAGCGCTCGAATATTGGCAAGTAAATTTGCGTGTGAGAGCATCACTCCTTTGGGATTGCCGGTGCTTCCTGATGTATATTGAAGAAAGGCGAGATCGTTTTCGTTCGGATGGAATGGATGATAGTTCGCCTTGATGTCCATCAGTTCCGTAACCGTGAAAAGACCGGTCATGCTTTCAACCCGCGCCATGAGGATTCGGCCGAACCGCTTGGCCTCCGGAATCGTAATCATCATCTTTGCTTTGCAGTTGTTGAGAATAGTGCTGTGCCTTGTTAGATGATCTTCGAGCTGATTCATACGGAAAGGCGGATAAATGGGCACCGGTATACCACCCGACAGAAGGATACCAAAAAAAGTGAAGAAATAGTCCTGACAGGTGGGCAGCATGATCGAGACAGGGTCTCCAGGCAGCAGTCCCCTGTCCTGAAGACTGGCGGCGATCCGGCGTGCACCTTCATCCATCTGACGATAAGTCATCATTTCGTCATGGTCTTCGTCAGTGTAAAATAGGATATGGGGGCGGTCCGGATGAACATTCATGTGCCATTGCAGCACTTCGTTCAGCGTCTTCGCGTTGTGCGGCACGTTGTCGGTGTCATCCATCTTGATTTCAAGTCTTTCTGTGTCTGAAACGGATGGGAGCGAAGGTTCGGCGGCCAGAATGGCTATCCAGAGGTCGCGGGATGTTTCAGCCTCGGCAAAAATCTTTTCTGGAAGAATCACGCCGAACTTTTTATCGATACGTGAAAAGAGTTCCACACGGGCGAGGCTATCCAGACCGAGATTGCTTGCCAGAGAGCTGTCCGGTAATACCTGTCGCGTTGAAGGCCATGAGGGATGAAGTTCCACGACCAATTCTTTTACAATAATCATCAATAAATCCAATGACATATCATGTCCAAGATTCATGTCTATTCTCCATTGTGTTTGTGCGCCGCTTTCATGCCCCTTTCTTCATTCAGAAAAACAATGAAGATGAGGGCGGTGAGAAAAAAGGCTGAACAGACAAGCACGGCTTTTTGAAGTCCAAAGATGGCCTGCAAAACTCCCAGAGCCATCAACCCTACAATAGAGGAAAGACGTCCGGCCAGACTCCATAGACCGAAAAACTCGCCTGCTTTGGTGTTCGGAGCAAAAAGTCCGACCATGGCACGGCAGGCGGATTGAGTGGATCCCAAGCCCAGTCCGGCAAAGGTGGCAATCATCAGAAAAATATGCTCTGCTTTCAAGGAAAGCGAAAAAAGCTTGTTGATGAAATCTGTTATCTGAAAAACGCCATAAATGAGACAGGCCGTTACTGTCCAAACGATCAGGGTCAGCAAATAGGTCTTTTTTGAATTCCAGGTATCTTGGAGAAATCCGAACAGAAATGCGCCGGCCGCCGCTGTGACTTGTGTGATGATGAACATGAAAACCTGAGTATTTCCAGACCATTGAATTACCTGATCTCCGTAAATAAAGGCAAAGGAGATGACGATAGACAAACCGGCGTAGGCGAAAAAAAACGACGAAAGAAGAATGATCAGATCCTTGTAGTCCAGGATATCCAGCAAGGTTTTTTTAAATCTGTCAAATCCGATGAGAAAATAGCTTTTGCCATCAAATTTCGGTCTGGGAATTGTTTTTTCTGTCACCCATAAAAAAGTGGGAATGGCGAATATCAGAAAGAATAAGCCGGTTACCGGTCCCACAAGGCGCAAATTGGAAAAATTATCCAGGGTGTAAACATTCGCATTCAGTGCAAAGATAACGATAGCTGTAGAGAGGAGGCCGCCAACATAACCGAGTCCCCAGGCATATCCGGAAATCTTTCCCAGATCGGATGGAGGGCCAAGTCCAGGAAGAAAGCTGGAAATAAACGCTTCGCTGTAGGAAAATCCGATATTGGAGAGGATGATAAGTAGCATTCCTAAAATGATGCATCCTGGTTCCACAAAATAAAGAGAAGCAGTCGCCAAAACCGTTAGAATATAGCTTATGAAAAGAAACATCTTTTTCGAGGCTGCATAATCCATAATTGCGCCGAGAAGGGGAGCGGTCAGCAACACAATCAGATAGCTTGCGGATAAGGAAGCGCTCCATAGAAAATTTCCCAAGCGGTACCCAGGTTCATCTCCCACAATCAGACGGGGAAAAGTGACGCAAAAGACAACCGTAATGATTACAGTCGTATAGGAAGAGTTTGCAAAATCAAACATGGCGAAGCCGAACAATTCTCTATGCAATGCCCGTTGAATTTCCGCCATAGGGTAACCTGTAGGATTTTCAAAATCCGTACCTGTCTTTTCATTAAAAATAATGTAACGAGATTCGATTTAGAATTCAATGCTGAAAGGATGTGGGCTTTATACGAGGTAAAACCTGTTAATTTGAGGACTTGTGGATGCACCCCCATGAGGGACATTACTCAAAGAGTATGAACAATGTAAAGAATATGGCAACAACCTGAACGGCATAAATGCCGAATTTGTGCCTGGAGTAAAATTCAAAACCCTTTTGGATCCGGTTGAGCCCGCCCAGCCAACGCCGGAATCTTTCAAGCTTCGGATATTTGTAATTGTCGGACTTGAAATCTTTTTGGAAGGCGCACATGGGATAAAGAGCATAAATCCCTTCTGTCAGGGGGCGAAAAAGCGTGTCATTTACAATTCCGTTCCAGGGTTCATAGGCCAGCTTTTGGGCATAATGCCGGTTTAAGGCATAGGCGTGGGTCAAGCTTTGGTAACGAACTTTTTGGACGCACGGATTATCTGTTTTAAAGCTGGAACGGATTAAGGCACCCAGAAGCAGAACTTTCCAGTCTGGATGCATTTTTAAGAAATGAATGCAATGCATTAAGCGTTTTGAGTCGAAACGGTCAAATTCCACGTCATCTTCAAAAATAACAATATTTTGAGCACCTGCTTCCAGACCTTTACGAAGACATGCCATGTGGGATTCATATACTTGCTGCTCTATGTCGTATGGAAGGCGTTCACCGAGTACAAACTCAACTCGGTCCGCTAAACCAACTTTTGAAAATTCCTTGCGCGCCGATTGGCGGCGGTCTTCTCTTTCTTTCAGAGAAATGCAGTAAAAATGATCAAAAAAATCCCATACGTTGCCTGCTTTATCCACAGCCTCTCCATTTTCGAGAAATGATCATGGATCCTATAGTATGAACCTTGTATGCTGTCAAGAATCGTCCCCGCACAGAAATAAAAAAAGTTTCCTGCCCGTTTGGGCAGGAAACCATTTTTTTTACTTATTACTTCGTGTTTCGGGCTTGATTACATTCCCATTCCGGGGTATCCGCCGCCGGGAGGCATGCCGGGCATTCCGCCGCCTGCGCCCTTCTCTTCAGGTTTGTCCGCGATCATGCACTGAGTGGTGAGCAACAAACCGGAAACGGATGCTGCATTCTGCAGAGCAAAGCGTGTCACTTTGGTCGGATCAATGACGCCGGCCTGAATCATATCCTCGTATTCATCCGTGCGGGCGTTAAAGCCAAAGGCACCTTTCTTTTCTTTTACTTTCTCCACGACGATGCTGCCTTCCAGACCTGCGTTGCAGGCAATCATTTTAATGGGCTCTTCGATAGCTTTTTTGACGATGTTGACACCAATCTGCTCGTCGCCTTTTAACTCCAGCTTGGCCAGAGCGGGTAGTGTGCGCAAGTAGGCAACGCCGCCGCCGGCCACAATTCCTTCTTCCACGGCTGCGCGGGTTGCATGCAAAGCGTCTTCCACACGGGCTTTCTTTTCTTTCATTTCGGATTCGGTGGCAGCGCCGACTTTAATGACGGCAACGCCGCCGACCAGCTTGGCCAGTCTTTCCTGGAGTTTTTCTTTATCGTAATCGGAGGTGGTTTCTTCAATCTGAGCGCGAATCTGTTTGACACGTCCCTCCAGATCAGCTCTTTTTCCAGCACCATCGATAATGGTGGTGTTATCTTTATCAATGGTAATTTTTTTAGCCCGTCCAAGATCTTCCAGTTTGACGTTTTCCAGTTTTAATCCCATATCCTCGGAAATCATCTTTCCGCCTGTGAGGATAGCGATATCTTCAAGCATGGCTTTGCGACGATCACCGAAACCGGGAGCTTTGACCGCTGCCACATGCAGAGTACCACGGATTTTGTTGACCACCAGAGTCGCCAACGCTTCGCCTTCGATATCTTCTGCAATAATCAGGAGAGGACGGCCCATTTTGGCAATCTGTTCCAGAATCGGCAGCAAATCTTTCATACCGCTGATCTTCTTTTCGTAGATCAGGATTAAAGCATCTTCCAGATCGACCAGCATCTTATCGGCGTTGGTGACAAAATACGGGGACAGGTAACCACGGTCAAACTGCATTCCTTCAACGATTTCCAGTTCCGTTTCGAGACCTTTGGCTTCTTCAACGGTAATGACGCCTTCCTTTCCGACTTTATCCATTGCGCCGGCAATGATGTTGCCGATCGTTTCATCGTTGTTGGCAGATATTGTACCAACCTGGGCGATTTCTTTTTGATCCTTGGTGGGTTTGCTCATTTTGCTGAGTTCTTTCACCACAACCTCAACGGCTTTATCGATGCCGCGTTTTACATCCATCGGGTTAGAACCGGCCGCAACTGCCTTGACGCCTTCACGGTAAATAGCCTGGGCCAGAAGGGTTGCCGTGGTGGTGCCGTCGCCGGCCACATCGCTGGTTTTGCTGGCGACTTCTTTCACCATCTGTGCACCCATATTTTCAAATTTATCTTCCAGTTCGATTTCTTTGGCTACGGTAACGCCGTCTTTAGTGACGGTGGGTGAACCAAAGCTCTTATCGATAATCACATTGCGGCCTTTGGGGCCGAGGGTTACTTTTACAGCATCGGCCAGGGTATTGACACCCTTCAAAACCGATTTCCTTGCTTCTTCATCGTAAAGAAGTATTTTTGCTCCCATTGTAATGATTCCTCCTTATTATATTGTCTTATTTTTCAATAACGCCCAGAATGTCGTCTTCTCTCATAATCAGGTATTCTTCACCATCGATTTTGACTTCGGTTCCGCCATATTTGCTGAAAAGAACTTTGTCGCCAACTTTAACGTCCACGGGGATCTTTTTGCCGTCATCCGTTTTTTTACCAGTTCCGACTGCAATCACTTTGCCTTCGATAGGTTTTTCCTTAGCGGTGTCGGGAATGATAATTCCTCCCTTGGTTTTGGTTTCCTCTTCCAAACGCTTTACAATGATTCTATCCTGTAATGGTCTGATTTTCATGCTGTTTACTCTCCTTTCTTCCTTTTAATATTTAGATTTTTTAATGATTTTTGTTAAAGCGGCGCTATTTTATGCACTATTTACAGCGTGTCAAGGCACGGCAGATAAATTTTTGAGAATTTTTTAGATTCAAAAGAGATTTTCCAAAAGATCTTTAAGGGAGCGAATTGGGTGGATTTCAATTTTTGCTTTTTTGGACAGAGATGACAGATTGCTCGAGGGCACAATGCAACGGTTAAAGCCAAGCCGAACCGATTCCCTGATCCGCACGTCCATTTGGGAGACCGCCCTCACTTCTCCTGTGAGTCCCACTTCACCCAAAATGATTGTTCCTGGGTCTACCGGACGATCCAGGAAACTTGACGCCATAGCAGAGACGACTCCCAGATCAACTGCCGGTTCTTCCACACGTACACCGCCCGCCACATTGATAAAAATGTCGGCCCCCCCCAGGTTCAGGCCGCAGATTTTATCCAGAACCGCTACCAGAAGGGATACGCGGTTGTGATCCACTCCGATGGACGTTCTCCGGGGCACCCCCAGATTGGACTGGCTGACCAGAGCTTGAATCTCTACAAGGATCGGACGAGTGCCTTCCAGACTAGACACGACCACGGAGCCGGGGGCGTTGTGTGGGCGTTCGGCCAGGAAAAAAGCTGAAGGATTGTCCACTTCTCTGAGTCCCTGATCCATCATTTCAAACACGCCAATTTCGTTGGTGGGACCGAAGCGATTTTTGATGGCGCGAATGATTCGGTAAGCGTGTCCGGAATCACCTTCAAAATACAATACGGTGTCCACCATATGTTCCAGCACTTTGGGGCCGGCAATAGATCCGTCCTTGGTCACATGGCCAATCAGAAAGAGGGGAATGCCGTTTTTTTTTGCGGTTAGAATCAGCCTTGAAGAAGATTCCCGAACCTGTCCCACGCTGCCGGGGGCGGACATCAAATCGCCTGAATAAACCGTTTGTATGGAATCAATCACCACGATAGACGGTTGAACCCTATTGACCTGGTCCAGAATCTTATCGAGGGACACTTCCACCAGGACCAGCAAATCTTGTAAATTTTGTGTGGAGGCATCTATCCGATTCGACCGCAACTTGATTTGATGGGCGGATTCCTCACCGGATACATAGAGGACTTTTCTACCGTTTGACGCCAGTTTTTTCATCATCTGAAGCATCAGAGTGGATTTGCCGATTCCCGGCTCCCCACCGACCAGAATTGCTGAACCGCTGACAATTCCTCCTCCAAGGACACGGTCGATTTCCGCAAGTCCGGTGAGCGTTCGCTCGCCTTCTTCGGCCGGGATTTCGGCAATCGGCAGAGGTTTTCCGTCAAATTGCATCTCGGCGCGGCTTCCGGATTCCGGTTCAGAGACCAGTTCTTCGGCAAAGCAGTTCCATTCGCTGCAGGAAGGACACTTGCCCAGCCACTTTGGCGACATGTACCCGCAATGTTGACAGAAGAAACTGGTTTTAACCTTTTTCAAATGTTGTTTTCTCCTTGACCGTAGGGTGCTTCACAAGTTCAAATTATTGAATTACATGACAAAGTTGCCATAGGTGATTGTCCGTAATGACCTTGTTCCGAATTTTTTTGGATTCCTTGTCAAACATGGTCCTTTTTTACCAGCCGGGTGTGCGGTGGTGTGCCGATCATCGGCAACTGGATGAATTTCAGAAAGGCCGGTTGAAACTTCCGGAAATATTCACCGCCGAGTTTCGGATCGGAAGTCGGCAGTTCTAGGGTCAGGGTAAAGATATTGCGCTCATGCCCAGTGTAGTTTCCCAGAGAACCTGGAAAATAACCAAACTTTTTCAGGGGATGATTGGCCTCTTTGCATATTTTTTCCATCCACTTTTCAAAAGAGTCAAGGTCGGCGGACGGGCCGTCATAATCAAAAAAATTGAGCGGAGAATGGACGCTTAATATTTTCTGGGGCTTGAACCTTCTGATGAGCGCTATCTGGAACAGAGTCTCCTGTTCGGACGCGGCAAAAACCCCGGGATAATACCGAGGATTTTTTTTGCTTCTTGCCACCCACCGGCGATGAGCGTCGGAATTCCAGTCTTTTGTGGGGAAATTTCGGTTGAGATCCACACCATTTGCGTTTACGCGAGTTGGCTTGGACGCAAAGTATCCATCAGGGTTTACCAGGGGTGCAATCACAATGCACTTATCCCGGACGACCTCCGGGTGTTCCCTGAGAAACCGGGCCAGTTTCAGCATCAGGTAAACCGTCGGCAGTTCATCGCCGTGGACACCTCCAAAGAATAATATGCAGTCTCCCGAAGATCTGCCGAATTGTGCAAAAATCAAGGGATGCCCCCTTCGGGTAGTCCGGTGATGTTCCCAAGGAATTCCAGCGGCGGATATATCGTTCCAGTTGTAGCGGGCGTTTTGCCGGTCAAGGGCATGTACAAACTTATTGAGATCCGTGGATGGAGAGGCTGCCCATGCCGTTGAAAAAAAAACAAGACTGAACAAAACCCACAAGAAAAAAAGCAAGATGTTTCTGTTATGAGGCAATATCATCATAAAGGACTGCTGTAATCGAAGGCAAATAAGCGAAACCCGATTTCTTCCTTTCCTTATTCTGAAGCTCCAGACAGAGCTTGTTTCAGACGGGCTTGCGCGCGTTCTCTTCCCAGAATGGCGAATACGCGATCCAACTCCGGACCGTGAACTCTTCCGGTCAGAGCCGCTCGAACAGGCATGAATAAATCTTTTCCCTTCAACCCTGATTTTTCTCGGGTATGCTTCATGGCAGAAACATATATCTCCTGCGATGACCCCGTTGCATTTTTCAGAAAATCATCGAAAACCTGAATCACTTTTCGGCCCGTATGCGAATCCAGCAAAGTCATTGCCTCCGGTGTGACGTTGAAACGGTTGTCAAAAAACAAATCCATGTGCGATCCGGCATCGGCCAGTGTGACCATTTCGTCCTTCGTGGTTTCTATGACGGTTTTCAGCCATTCAGGATCAAACTCATCGGGGATATACCCATCTTCTCGTAAAAAGGGGTCAAGTTTCTTGAGCAGATCATCCGACGGACAGTTCCGGAGATAAATGGCGTTGAGCCAGCGAAGTTTGTCCTCGTCAAAAACCGCGCCGCTTCTTGAGGCGCGCGATAGCGCAAACGCCTCCATCATCTCCTTTCGGGACAGCACCTCCTGACCGCCTGCAAATGAGCTTCCCAAAAGTCCCAGATAATTGATCAGGGCTTCGGGTAGAAATCCCCGTTTGCGGAATTCTCCCACGGAAACGGAGCCGTGTCGCTTGCTTAATTTGGTGTGGTCTCTGCCCAGGATCAGGCAGTGGTGCGCAAAAACCGGCGGATCAAAACCAAAAGCCCGGTAAAGCATTATCTGAAGAGCTGTATTGGACAGGTGATCCTCACCCCGGATCACATGTGTGATTGCCATGAGATGATCATCAATGACGACCGCAAAATTGTACGCCGGCATGCCGTTGGAGCGGACGATGATGAAATCACCCATTGCCTCGCTCTCAAATTTGACGGTACCGCGAATAAGATCGTTAAATTCAATGGTTGCCTGCGGCACTCTGAAGCGCCAGGATGGTTTCCTCCCATCTTCCTGTCGCTTTTGACGTTCGCTTTTTGTCAGGTTCCGGCATCTGCCCATGTAACGAGGCATGCGCTTGCTTAAAATGAGAGTCTGGCGTTCCTCTTCCAGTTCTTTTTCCGTACAGTAGCAGGGGTAAACCATGTCTGCGTCGATGAGTTTTCTCAAATGATTCGTGTACAGGTCCAGACGCTCACTCTGACGGTAAGGACCGAAATCGCCACCTTCGTCCGGTCCTTCATCCCAGTTCAGCCCCAGCCATTTCAAATCGGTAAGCAGGTTGGTCTGATAGGAGAGAGAGCTGCGGGATTCATCCGTGTCTTCAATGCGTAAAATAAACCTGCCGCCCTCATGACGGGCAAACATCCAGTTGAACAAGGCTGTCCGTGCATTACCCACATGCAGTTCTCCGGTGGGTGACGGGGCAAATCTAACTCTGGGACTGGCAACCATGCAAAATCCTTTCTTCTCCATGAGCGATGGCCAGCACGGCCACACCCTCCCTGCGTCCGATAAAACCCATACTCTCATTGGTCTTGGCTTTAATATTAATGGCTGTTTTCGGAATATTTAATATCTTCGAAATGTTGGCAACCATCGACGGCGCATGAGGCGCGATTTTCGGCTTTTCTGTCATGATGGTTACATCGATGTTGTTGACGCTCATGCCCAGCGCTTCGATGATGTTTTTTACTCTTTCCAGAAGAATAAGACTGGAAATGTCTTGATAAGCTGGATCGCTGTCCGGAAAATGACGCCCGATATCTCCGGCTCCCGCCATGCCCAGAAGCGCATCGCATACGGCATGGATGAGTGCATCCGCGTCGGAATGCCCCTGCAATCCATATTCAAAAGGAATTTCAACACCTCCCAGAATCAATTTCCTTCGCAGGGCGAAGCGGTGACTGTCGTATCCCAGGCCACTTCGATGTGCAATCTGCCGCCGGGTGTTTTTTTCCATCAAACATTCTGCGATTTGCAAATCTTCCGGGGTTGTGATTTTGATATTTTTGTAAGAACCTGTAATCATACGAGTTTTAATGCCCATTCGTTCAACCAGCGACGAGTCGTCTGTTCCTTGAAAATGGTCGCTTTCTGCCATCTCATGTGCCCGCCAAAGGAGAGCATACTGAAAAGCCTGCGGAGTCTGAGTGTGCCATAAGCGCTGCCGGGGCAGCGTGGTTTTCACGCAATGATTGTCATCGGTTTCCTTGATCGTGTCCTTGACCGGCACGCCGATAGAGGCTGCACCCTCCAAGGCTGCCGCTGCCGCAACTTCAAGGAGCATTTCTTTTGTCAGTAGAGGACGAACACCATCATGAACAATCACAATGTCGCATCCATTTTCTATGGCACGAAGACCGTTGCGCACGGAATCTTGACGTTCTAGTCCGCCGGAAACAATGGCGGTTATCTTTGTCAAACCGTAAGGTTCAATAATCTGACGTCGCACAGATTCTGCGTCAGACGGTGGTAAAACCAGAACAATCTCTGAGATGGCTTCCGTTTTCTGAAAAACAAGAAGCGTATGTGCAAGTACGGGCCGTGAATGGAGCAAAAGATATTGTTTGGCGATTTCAGCGCCCAATCTTTTTCCTGCACCGCCTGCGGGAATAATGGCTGATATCTTCATTTTATAAAAAAACAAGTCCGGATAACGTCTTTTCCGGGCTCGTTAAACAAAGTTGAATCATTCCGATATTCATCATTAACAAAGACAAGGTTTTGTTATGAGTTAAAGCTTTTCTTTTCGGCCATGTCTTTCAATTCCGTGAAAATCATTCGCCCGGCAGTGGTTTGCAACACACTTGTCACAATGACATCAACCGTCATATTCATCATTTTCTGAGCGCTGTCCACGATAATCATGGTTCCGTCTTCAAGATAACCGACCCCTTGACCCTGTTCCTTGCCCTCACGGATGATTTTGACTGTCATTTGTTCACCTGGCAGAACCACCGGTTTCATGGCGTTGGCCAGTTCATTCACGTTTAAAACGCGGACACCCTGTAACTGTGCGACTTTGTTTAGATTGTAATCATTGGTCAGTAGTTTGGCGTTTAATTTTTGAGCCAAGGCCACGAGTTTTCCATCCACTCCTTTGATTTTGGGAAAATCCTGGTCCGCGATGGCGATGTGTATCGCTGTGCTTTTCTGCATGCGATTGAGAATATCCAATCCTCTTCTCCCTCGGGAGCGCTTCATGGCATCTGGTGAATCTGCAATGAGCTGAAGCTCATTGAGAACAAAACGAGGGACAATCAGCTCGCCCTCCACAAAACCTGTATCGCAGATATCTGCAATTCTTCCGTCAATAATTACGCTTGTATCCAAAAGACGGTTATCCAATGTGTCCTTGCCCTCAGAAGCATGAAAGCTGAACTCCTCCACTTTTTTTGATCCCAGAACAAGTCCCAGATAACCCAATATGCCGGTGAGCAGCAGATAAATCCATGGTACAATGTGCAAATCGCTGGTGATTCTGACGACCAGATTCAGGCCGAAACCGAGGACAAGTGCGATCAACAGACCAATCATCATGCCTGTAACACCACCTGCGATGATTTTCAGGGAGAATTTGCTGATGTCCTTTTCCAGTCGAATGACCAGGAGCGCAACGACTAAACCTATAATAAAGCCGAGAATAGCTGAAAAAACAGCATAATAACTTGCCGCCGCCAGATGATAAGCGATAAAATAACCGCTTATGGAACAGGCTAGAACCAGTAATGCTTTTACGATCAACCCCTCCACCTCCTTTCTGTTTTAATTAATATCCATACGCTTGATAATCCATATTAACAGACAACTAAAAAAACTGCGGAGGCCTTGCTTTTCCGTGATCCGGGAAAGTTGATCTGTTCTGTTTCGTTGTCAAAGAGCTTGAATGAATGAAGGAAGGAAAATCTACTGCACCGTAAAAATCATTTGCAATTCTCGTTCGACCTTGGCCTCCTGTGCGTTTGTGGCCACGGATATTTCCTTTACCAGCAGATTTTTAGCCGTATCCATCATCTTCCGTTCTCCGAAAGAAAGGTTTTTGTCGCTTTTCAGGATAAATAAATCGCGCAAAACACTCGCAATTTCAAAAACAGAACCGGTTTTGATTTTTTCCAGGTATTCCCGATAACGCTTGTTCCAAGTCTGTTTGTCGATGGTAACATCCTTATTGCGAAGAATTTCGTATACTTTCGGTATTTCTTTTTCCAGAATCACTTCGCGTAGTCCCACTGCTTTTGCCGATGAAGTCGGAATCATGATTTTCATTCCGTTACCCATGATTTTCATCACGTAAAAGGGCTGTTTTTTCCCCATGACCTCTCTATTTTCAATTGCTTCTATAACGCCGACACCTTGTGCCGGATACACCGCCAAGTCTCCAACTTTAAACATTACGTCAAACACCACCTTTCTCTTATAACGGGATAAGAATAGCATTGATTCTGTAATTTGTCAATGATTAATAAGATTTAAGTGAAATGTTTTCGCAAGATGACCGGCGTCCGGTAACCAACGGTCACTTAAGGCAGGTAGGTCAGTGGATTGCGAGCTTTGCCCTTATGCCGAATTTCAAAATTGATGAAGACTTCGCCCGAATCATCTTTTTTCCCGGCCAGCGCGATGGACGTGCCTTTCTTTACCGTCTGGTCGGCTTTGACGTTTCTTTTTCCGAGATGGGTATATACTGTGGCTAATTCATGGGCGTGACGGATAATGATTGTTTCTCCAAAGTCTTTCAATGTTGCTGAAAAAATGACGGTTCCACCGGCGGCAGCCTTAATCTTTGTGCCTTCA
The DNA here is from genome assembly GCA_035416785.1 of Smithellaceae bacterium. Lineage (GTDB taxonomy): Bacteria > Desulfobacterota > Syntrophia > Syntrophales > Smithellaceae > UBA8904. The sequence goes on from DAOLNX010000010.1 coordinate 17,692, forward strand.
GGACAGGAAATTTTGATCCAATTATAATAGGTCTTATTGGGTTGAAGCCCGAAATGCGTCTGGACCTTTCCTTTGACTGGCCAGGTAAACAATCCTTTCTCTGTTTTTAATGGCTGTGGCTTTTCGGAAGGGACCGGTTTGGTTTCCATTTCTGGCCCTTTTTTTTCATGGGAATGGATATCCGGTTTTTGGGGTAGTTTTTGTTGCGTTTTTTTTCCGGAAGGCACCTGATCGGAAGGTTTGACGAATGTCGTTTTTTCAGAACCTGTTTTTCTGTCTGGCTCAGGTTCTGTTCCGGATTTTGTTTCCAGACTGCTTGAGGTCTTATGTTCTAATACGGGTTCAAGAGCTTGGACGGCTCCGGGAATGAATAGCGTTTCTCCCTCTTGAATGATAAACAAGTCATTTATATTATTTGTTAATTTAAGTTCCTGAAGGCTGATGGAATACAAGCGGGCAATGCTGTAGGCGGTTTCCCCTTTTTTGACAAGGTGGTAAATGCCCTTTGCTGGACTCTTCTGTATCTGGGCGCTGGAACAAGAAGCCAGAAAAAGTACACATAAGATTGTGAAAAGAAGAAAAAAACAATAATCTGGAAAGTTGGCTTGATGTCGCCTTGGACAAAACTTTCTGAATTGAATTATTCTTTCCATCCGCTTTCCCCGATCAGACTGACAAAACGGCATCCGCACAAATCTTCTTTTTTAATTTCAACGGGATTGTCAATCTGGCGGGTAAACTTCTGAAGCGTCTGGACATCGCGATTGCCCACGGGGACAACGAGCTTTCCTCCGGGAGCGAGCTGATCGACGAGATATTGCGGAATTTTCGGAGCCGCAGCGGTGGTGATGATTGCATCGAAAGGCGCTTCTTCCTTCCAACCGTACGATCCGTCGCCAATGCGGATGGCGACATTGTAACAATTGAGCATGTCCAGAATCCGTCGGGCCCTCTGGGCAAGTGTTGCTACCCGCTCGATTGAAAAAACATGATCGGCCAGCTTTGCCAGAATGGCAGTCTGGTAGCCTGATCCTGTTCCGATTTCCAGTACTCGTTCCCTGCCTTTCAGTTCCAGGGCCTGAGTCATCAAGGCAACTATATAAGGTTGCGAAATAGTTTGCTTTTCTCCGATAGGCAGGGGATTGTCGCTGTAAGCTTGAGCGATCAGTCCTTCATCCACGAAAAGATGGCGTGGCATGGCTTCCATGACCGTCAATACGCGTTCATCATGAATGGAACGGGCTCGGATCTGCGTTTCCACCATCCGTAATCTCTGCTTTTTGTATCTTTCCATTAAAATGCCTGTATCTTTTTCTTTTTCGGTGGAAGGCAGTAAAACTGCTGAACCGTTTCATGCCTGCGGAGTCCCATCGCTTCGCGTGTTACAATCAGATAATAATATTGACGATCTGCTTTTTGCCAGGCCGTATTGAACTGGTCGACAATGGTGTTGATTTCTTCAAAGATGGTTCGTCGATTTTCTGGATTTTCACGGATTGAGTTCAGAATCGCCACCTTTTCTTCAAACTGTCTTTGAATGATGTCCAGTTTAGCCAGTGCGCTTTCGACTGCAAAACCCGCCTTGCCCAGGACGGCCGCCCTTTCCCGATGGAATTCCTCGCGCAAAACGTCAAATTGCTCTTCTTTGTTTGTCGGCAACATCTGCATCGACAAGCCTTTCTGCACAAAACTAATGGTTTCTCTATCATTCAAGCGATGGTTTTTCAAGTTGAAATGGCTTTTTGCACAGATCGGCGGAAAAACACAAAACGGAAGGGGAAAGAGCGAAAACCGGTCGAGGAAGCCGGATTTCGTTCTGCCTTAACGCAAGATGGATGCGGTTTCCTGCCGAATAGAGTGATTATTGCTTTGACTTTATTCGTTTTTTAAATTAAAGTCGCGCATCAGATTGATCAGATTGTAAAAATATTTTTTTCGGAGGAGAGCATGATTATTGAAAAATTTTCCATGAAAGCTCAGGAAGTGATCGAAAGCGCCTGCCGTCTTGCCGTGAAAAGAGACCATGAATATGTGACGCCATGGCATATGTTTTCAATTTTGCTCAATGAAAATCTTCAAAAACAATATCTTCCTCAAATGCAAATGGATTTTGAACTATTGTCTGCGAGAGCGGAGGGAAAACTGTTAACCCAGTCCAAAGGAAAGGCGGGAAATGTCCAGACTCCGATTAATCGTGATCTGGAGAAGGTTTTTATCGTTGCCGAAGAAGCCGGTCAGAAAACAAAATCCAAGTATATTGGAATCAATCATATTTTCATCGGTCTTCTGGATCAGGAAGAAATTGCGCAGGCCTTTGCCGAAGCGGGTGCGGATAAAAAAGAACTGATTGCCGCGCTTGAACGGCCGCCGAAAGGACGGTTTGCAAAAGGCGAAGAGGGAACCGGAGATTTTGAATACCTTGCCAAATATTCGACGGACATGACGGATAAGGCCCGGCAGGGCTTGATGGATCCCGTGATTGGACGCGAAAAGGAGATCCGTTTTACCATTCAGATTTTAAGCCGGCGCATGAAAAACAATGCCATTATTATCGGAGAGCCTGGCGTTGGGAAAACCGCGATTGTCGAGGCGCTTGCTCAACATATTGTAAACGGAGATGTTCCGGATGATTTAAAAACGGTGTCAATATTATCTCTCGATATGGGGCAGTTGATTGCCGGTGCCAAATACCGGGGAGAGTTTGAAGAGCGCTTCAAACGGGTTTTGCAGGAGGTGACGGATGCCGGAAATGTGATTTTGTTCATTGATGAAATTCATATGTTGATTGGCGCGGGCGGGCAGGAAGGCTCCATGGATGCGGCCAATTTAATCAAGCCGGCTTTGTCTCGTGGGGAGATCCGCTGTGTTGGTGCGACGACTTTGCAGGAATACCGAAAACATATAGAGAAAGACACGGCTCTGATGCGTCGTTTTCAAACGGTTCTGGTTGATGAGCCGGCTATTGACGAAACCATTACGATTCTTAGGGGGATCAAGGAAAAATATGAAGTTCATCATGGAGTTCATATTCAGGATGCGGCGTTGATTTCGGCCGCGAAGCTTTCCAAACGGTATGTTACGGATAGGTTTTTGCCCGACAAGGCCGTGGATTTGATTGATCAAACCGCTGCCGCGGTTCGTATCGGGCTTTCCTCCAAACCAGAAGAAATTGACACAATCGACCGCCGGATCTTGAATTTGGAAATTGAGATTCGGGCTCTCAAAGACGATAAAGACAGTGAATCCCTGGAGCGCCTGCAAAAGCTCAATGAAGAAATTGCCGGGCTCAAAGAAGAAAGCAAAATCATGACGGAAAAATGGGAAAAAGAAAAAAAAGCGCTGTCCGTTGTGCAGAAAGCCAAAAAAGATCTGGAAGAAGCCAAACGGGAAATGGAGTTGAAAGTCAGGGCAGAGGACTTTTCACGGGTCGCCGAACTGCAATACAAAATTATCCCGGACTTGAATAAAACTATCGCTGAATATGCGGACATTGACTTGTCCGACAGCCGCTATTTGCAACGTTCCATTTCCGAAGATGACATCGCCGACACGGTGTCGCGGATTACAGGCATTCCCGTTTCCAAAATGATGGGGTCGGAAAAGGACAAATTGCTGCATCTGGAAGACCGATTGAGGGAGAGAGTGATTGGGCAGGACCATGCGCTTTCCGCGATTTCCAAGGCTGTGCGCCGTTCACGTGCCGGTGTGCAAAGCCCGAACCGGCCGATCGCTTCTTTCTTAATGCTGGGGCCCACCGGTGTCGGCAAAACAGAGGTTTGCAAAGCACTGGCAGAGTTTATGTTTGATGATGAAAATGCACTGGTTCGTATCGACATGAGTGAATTCATGGAAAAGCACTCCGTGGCCCGGCTGATTGGTGCTCCTCCGGGTTATGTCGGCTACGAAGAAGGCGGTGTTTTAACCAATGCTGTGCGCCGGAAACCTTACAGTGTTATTCTTTTCGATGAGGTTGAAAAAGGACATGCCGATGTTTTCAATCTGTTTTTGCAACTGCTGGATGACGGAAGGTTGACGGATAGCCAGGGACAAACGGTCAATTTTTCCAATACCGTCATTCTCATGACCTCCAACCTTGGCTCTGCAGACATTCAGCCCGCGGAAACGGAAGAAGAGATTCAGGAAATGAATGCAAGAATCATGGATGCCGTCCGATCACACTTTCGACCGGAGTTCATCAACCGGCTAGACGATATTTTGGTCTTCAAGCAGTTGACTATCGAGGGCATGAAGTCCATTGCACAGATTCAAATGCGCAATTTAATGAAACTGCTTTTGGAAAAAAATATTAAAATTCAAGTTACAGAAGAAGCGTTGGAACAATTATCCAAACTCGGCTTTAATCCGCTGATGGGGGCAAGGCCGCTCAAGAGAGTGATTCAGACCCGTATTCAGGATCCCTTGGCGGAAGACATTATCGAAGGCAGGATTCAGGCAGGGAATGTGGTGGCCGTCAAAGTGGAGGAGGATCAGTTTGTTATGGAGCCGGAAACGGTGAAATAATGTCATGCTGTCGGAAGTGAGCAAATGGTGACAGAACAAAAAGTTATCGAAACCGTCGGAAAAGCGTTTTGGGATCACTGGCATCTTGTCCTTGTCATTGTGGGCATTGTTCTTGTTTTGTTGCTTGTCTCCGGCATCGTTTATTACATTTTCAAAAGAAAAAAGGCGCAGGCGGCGAAAAATTCGATAGAAACGAAAAAGGAACCGCTCAAATCTTCTGCTTTAAGGAAAATCTGGAAAAATTTCCTTAAAGAAATGCCCGGCGATTTGCGCCGCCATACGATGGTTTTCGATCATTTCATTGTTTTCGGCGGATGGAGTTCCGGAAAAACAACTTTGATTGACCATTATACCGACTGGCAGGGATATGCCCGGGAATTTTATCCCAGCTATACGACAAATCCCCTTCTGCAGATTTATCTTGGGTCCAAGGCGCTTGTCCAGGAAATTCCGGCATCTTTGCTTTCCGATACATCCAGTGACGTTCGCAAAGCGCTTTTCAAGTTGTGGAAACCGATTTTTCGGCACCAAACGCCGACGGTGGTCCTGGTGTTAAACGGGATTTTGGCATCGGAAGAAGATCATTACATTGAATATCTGACCAGGGAAGCGCAGTATCTTCGCGGAAAAATCAATATTTTGAGCGCAATATGCAAAAAACCGGTCAGAGTGCGCATTGCCGTGACGCATCTTGATTTGATGGAGGGTTTTTCGGAATTTTCCGAGTATCTCGTCAAAAAGGGCATTTCCCTGAATATGCATTTATCTTCTAATGATGACATTTCCGATTTATCCATGGGATTGGAACCCTATGAAAAATATCTGACGGATACGTTGCTCACGCTTCCTGCCGATCAGTATCTGAAGGCGATTTCCTTTCTGCGCGGGGCGCCGAAGTTGTTTGAACATTTGAAATTCTTTGCAGGGAAACTGACCGGACAGGATCCTTTATCGGCGGCCCCGCAAATTGTTGACATCTGTCTGACCTCGCTGGAAGAAAATAAGGCCCGATTGAGTAATCCCTTTGCCGCGCATATCACCCGTGAACAACTGGAAAAGTTTGATCCTTATCGACGGCACCGCCGCATCGCATCCGCGTTGGGGCTGATCGCCCTGTCTTTATTGATGGCTTCTTTTCTGTACGAGCTGGATCTGGTGAAGCAGCGGCAACAGGAGGCATCCGTGCTGTCTGCCTCTTTTTCGGAAGGATACGAACGAAAAATCCATGATCTTCTGCCGGATCAATATTTTGAAAAGCATTATTTTTTGAGATTCACACCTGATTTTTTCAAAGAGAATCATCAGGCCATCAGCCGCGTCTTGGTTGAATCGATTCGTCGCCATTATCTGTATCCGAGGCTGGACAGTTATGTCCTGGCCAGTGGGCGAAAGGATATGATCGGATCGCTTACCAAGCAAATGAGTGATCCCACAAAACATTATATTGAAATTCGGGAAAGCATGCATGATAAATACATCTACGTGGTCGGGCTCTTGTATGCGACCAAGAGCAATGCGCTGGGTAAACTGATGCAGGGCAATATCGACCATATTTCCGAATCCCTGTCCGTTCCGGATATGATCATTGAAGATTATATCAATTACAATCAGCCGGATTGGCCGATTGCCCACGAAATTCCGACGGTTTCTTTAGCGCAGCGTGGAAATGATCTGGGCCAGATTGAAAAGATGATTGCTTTTCACGGCAGGTCCTATTTTCAGTACATTTCGAAATTGTATAATCAGCCCATAATCAATGAAAACGATCTCGACAAGCTTTTGCATGAAACAGATCATTTTCTCATGATTATCAGACAGTTCGATATCCATCAGTTTTACATAAAATTGATGAGTGTTCTGAAACAGGAAACCGATCTGGTCATCAATATGGATGATTCCGGGGCCAATCAATTCGGATGGCAAAAAGACAAGATCAAGCAATTTCTAGTCTTTATCAAAGGCTCTTCTCTGGAGCCGCCGCAAAAGCCTGAGAATCTGAAATTCGAGGGTTTGTCGGAAAATATTCAGATGATGCTTCATTACAATAAGGTCAAGACGGATGTTCCCTTCAAATTTTCCTTCGGCGATGAAGAATATATCTTCAGCCCAAAGAAATGGAATGATGCTCTAAACCGAAGCAAAATATGTGTGTTTTTGCGAAGGGCGGTTGCCTACTACAAAACGCCCAACGGCAATCTTTTTTTCCCCTCCGAATATGATTTTGAAGATATTGTGATGAATCCGACCAATGACGGCGGGTTCCTTTTTATCGGTAAAGCCAGAGTGGACAAGAAATTCACCAAAAATGCCATAGAAAGATATGTGAAGCCGCAGGTTACGGATTTGCCGGTTCTCATCAAAAGCCTTCCGGTGCCTGACCAAGATAAAACGGATTTTTTGAGATTTTTTCGTAGGGAAGTGGATTTTTACGGTCAGATGTATGCCGACTCCTATCGTAAGTTTTACCTGCAATTTGACATTCAGATCAATTCTGCCGGTGCTCTTCGTTTTGCGTTGAACCAGATGTTTGAACCTTCTTCCTCGTTCATGACCTTTTTGCAGACGATCAAGGAAAATACCCAAATTGAAACAGGCAACAACGAATATCTGATGATCATTGCCGGGAAAATGAAGGATTTTCAATTTATTGGAAAGCTGCTGGATGAGAAAAATGGCGTTTACCCTGAGCTGGATAAATATAAAATACTGCTTGATCAAATGAAAACAGATCTTCAGCAAGAAGAAGATTTGCGGGTGGCAGGAAAAAATGCTGCGGATGATCCCTTTGCGTTCACGAAGAGTTCCCTTACTCCCCTGGGTAAAATCGCCTTTGCCATCAATCGTCAGGAAAAGGATTCTTATCTGGTGCTGACAAACCGGTGGCTGGAAAGTGTCGGCATATCCCGCCAGTGGCGTGATATTTTTCTGGCTCCAATCTGGACGGCGTATTTTCTGGGCATGAACGAGGTTGAACAGAAAATATTCCAATCCTGGTCGGAGATCACGATAGCCAACATTGACCCTTTATATAACAAATTCCCCTTTAATCCACAGGCTGTCGACGAGGCGACGCTGGATGATATCAGAAATGCCACCCATCCGCAGGGGCGGTTCTGGCTGGCTTTTCAGAAAACAATTGCCCCGTATTGCCATTTGGACAATGGTCAATGGAAGAAAGATCCAGGTCCGTATGGTCTTCCGAAGCTTCCATCGGATTTGACGGCTACGCTGAGCCAGATTTCCGAGTTGGGAAACCGCTTATGGAACAAAGACGGCAGTCCGAGACCGCTGGAATATACGGCAAAAGCCAATCCGCTGCCAAAGGTTCTGCCGGATGAACCCGTGCCTGTTTTGGCTCACGTAACGATTGGAACAACGTCTTTTCTGTCTTTCAACCAGCAAACAAACTGGATAACGTTTAAGGTGGATTGGCCTTACGAATGTGCCGCTTCTGTAGGACTGGAATTGATTCCCCACAAGGGAGATGTCAAATACAAAAGCACGGTGGAACTACCCAGCACCAGCTGGTGTTTTTACAAGCTTTTGAAAAAAACCGAGGAATACCGAGATATGGCGCGTTCTTCAGTTTCCGGCGGCCAGAAGGGCAAAAGCTATTGGTTGAAAAATGAAATCCGATGGGTGATTGATCCGACATCAGATAAAATCAAAAGTCATCCGATGGAAATTAAACTGACTTTCAAGAAAGATCCATGGGAACTGATGCTTCTGAAGCGATCGCCATGAGGTTGATGACACCGCTTTGTCGGATTTGCCGACGCGATGGAGAAACAAGTGAAAAACCAAAAAAGAAATAGGACGGCCTGCTGCCTGGCGTTGGTTTTAGTGTTGATCATAATTGCGGCCCTGCAGGCCTGCGGGGGGCCGAAGCATGTCAGGAAGGTAACTTTTGTTTTTACTGCGGATGAAAACATCAATGACGAAAGGTCTGTTTATATCGTAGTGCGTAAGGTCAACAAAAAAGCGTTTCTTGCGGAAAGTTACGACGAGGTGGCGAATTCCGTTTTTGCCGATCCCATTGATCCGGCCGTTCTTGCCTCCCGGATTTTGATGCCCGGAACAGAAGAGAAAATATCCATGGAAATCGTTAAGCCCGATGATGTGAATATCGGGGTTTACGCTTTATTTGCCAGTCCGGGCAAGAACTGGAAGCTCTTGCTGGAAACGCCACTGGAATCCAAATATGCCATCAAAGTAAAACAAAGTCATCTGGAGTGCAGGAATATTGTGAATGAATAGTGGAATGCCGAACGCCCCGGACGGAGCAAAACGGTGGATGCCGAATGAAAAGATTCTGATCGCGCAGATGGAACAGATGTTGCGACTGGAAGAGAATCAGCTTTGCCCGGAGCTGGAATGGCTCTATGGCAGTTATCGATCCGGCGCAGAATTTTGGCATGCGCTCAAGAACGCCTTTGATGACCTGATGCCTGTTCAGACCGGCAGTTCAATTTTCAGAAGATACAATCTCTACCATGATTTTGTTTTGCGACACATTAACAGTCCGGCGCCGGCTATGATGGATTATTCACCCGAGACGGGATTTAAACATATTACATATCGGGAATTACATGAGCGAGCGTTGGAAAAAAGCAGCCTCTGGAGAGAGCAGGGGGTAGAACCGCAACATACTGTTTGTGTGGTTCGGTCGCTGGAGCCGGAACTGTTAGTAGAACTGGCGGCATTGCTGCAAATCGGATGTCGTGCATCTTTCCTTCTTCCTGAAGGAAGGCGATTCCTGCAAAAAAACGTGGAACTTCTTGCGCCGGAACACATCAGTATTCATAAGAAAAATTCCTGTTTGTTATCCGGAGCCCTTCAAGAAAAAATATTGACGGAAGAAGGGAAAGAGCATAACAGATACCACGGAAAAGGTACTTATTTTCAGTATGCGCCGGAACAAACCGTTTTTGCTGTTTTGGATTTCTGTGCCGCGAACGGACCCATCTGGAAAGACCTCAGAAGTGATACCGTTTATCTGGGTGCATTGCGGGACGGGCTGATTGCTCTGGGGCTTCGGCCGGGGCAGAAGTATGCTGCGCCGGGCTTTCATTTTTCGGATATCTGTCCGATGTTGCTTTTAGCCGGTCTGTTTTGCGGAGCCTCTTATTTGCATATGTCGCCGAAAGACATTCAAGAGAATCCGCAGGTTGTTGTAGAAAATCAAATCAGCGCGTTTGGAGTGTCAAGAGTTGTGCGGAATATCTTAATGGAAAAACCGGTAGAGGTTGAAAGTGCCTGGCAGACGTGGTTTCGCAATCCTGCGGAATCGGCAGATGTGGATCAGTGGCGCTTTTTCTCTCAAAGCCTTAAACTCACGACGTCATACGCTTTTAATTTAAGATGGAATGCTCCAGCAGGAGGCTGTACGTTGTTTTCTGTGCGCCGGAAAGGAACGGCGCATAGTGGGGTTCTGCCATCTTTTGCGATGAACTGGCAGCTTTTAAATCCATCGGCAACGGAAGAATCTCTGTCGGATTTCGGACAGATGGCCGTTTTGCCGCCAGGTGTACCTGAAGATGATGAAAAAATGACAAACGGCGATATGATTGCCGGAAAAGGAAACGAATGGCTGTTTATCGGTGCCGGTTTATGGAATCGAGAAGGGGAATCTTACCCGTCGGAGAAAATTCTTGAAACCCTTGAAGAGGCTTTTCCTCGTATTGCTTTTTCTCTCGTTGCGGTTCCTCAGGCAGATGCCGCCGGTGACTCCCGTATCATTCTGATGGTATTTCACGGGGCCGATGAAAAATTCTCCGGAGAAAGCGCAGACCGAAAAATCCGGGAAATCATTCTGCAGGAAATGGGGCCACGATTTCAGCCGGATAAAATTGCTTTTTTGTTTCTTTTTCCCCGATGGACCAAGGATGGAAAAGTCGATCATGAATGGTGTCGGGACGGTCTTTTCACAGGAGATCTGCACAGAAAGGGAAAAGATGAGATTTGCCGAAATCTTACGACCATGCGAAGTTATTTATTGCAAAAAGCGCTGAATAACCAGAAAATATAAACAAATTCAACAAGGAGGAGAATATGGCGATACAAGATGAGATCCCCAAGTCGCGAATTACGTTGAGGTATAAAACAGAAGTTCAGGGCAAACCCGAAGATGTGACTCTGCCGCTTCGCCTGATGGTTACAGGTGATCTTTCGCAGGGCAGTTCCGCGGATCGCAAAGTGGATTTGGAAGAAAGACGCATGCGTACGCTTGACGGCACAAACCTCGACGCTGTCATGAAAGATATGGGCATGTCGATGAAATTTGCTGTTACCAACAAAATCGATCCGGAAAACGCCGAAGATATGGAAGTGGACCTTCCGATTAACGGCATGAAATCGTTTTCACCGGATGAAGTAGCCAAACATGTTCCGAAATTGAAAGGCATTCTCCAGGTCAAAAAACTTCTCGAAGAAGTTGTTTCGAATGTGGACAACAGAAAGGAATTCCGCAAACTGCTCAACGATTTGATGAGTAATGAAGAGGCCTTGGGAAAGATGGTGGAACAGCTCAAGGGGTATGAAAGCCTGAAACTGCAATTGGGTAAAAAAACTGAATGAAGAGGAGGCGATAGAGTATATGGGTGACACACAACTAGAAAAAACCGAAGTAAAAGCCGAGGAACTGGATGTCAAGCGCTTTCTGTCCAGTATGCGCCTGAGCACCGATCTGAAAGAACCGACTCCCATGATTCAGGACAATTTACAGGTGGTGAGGGAAAACATCAGCGATGAAGATCGTTTTCTGTCGGGTATGGCCGCGCTTCTGCTGAATGTGGACACATCGGCCAAGCGGCTGGACAAGGGCAGCATTCAGGAACTGATTTCCAAAATCGATGCGGTCGTCACCGATCAAATCAATGAAATCATTCATCATGACCAATTCAAGACGATTGAATCCACCTGGCGATCCATCAATGATCTGGTGTTAAACACGAATTTCAAAGCGGATATCATGATCGATTTGCTGGATGTAAGCAAGGGTGAGCTTTTTGAAGATTTTGAAGCGAATGCCGTGGATATTACCGGAAGCGCCCTTTTTAAAAAGTGCTATGTCGCGGAGTATGATCAGTACGGGGGCAAGCCTTTTGGCTCCATCCTGGGCCTTTATGAATTTGAAAACAGCCCCGACGACATTTTCTGGCTGACGACCATGGGAAAAATTGCCGCAGCCAGTCATGCGCCGTTTTTAGGCTCCGTTTCGCCGAAGTTCTTCGGTTGCAGCAGTATTGAAGAACTGGCTTCTATTAAAGATTTGGAAGGGTTGATGAACCATCCCAAATATGGGGCGTGGAACAAATTGCGCGATTCTGAGCAAGCGGCTTATATCGGGTTGACTTTACCGCGATATGTAACCCGCCTGCCTTACGATCCGGATACCAACCCCTGCCGTGAAATTACTTTTCGGGAAAAAGTGATCGGCAATAATGACAATGACTATGTCTGGGGCAGCGCGACAATGCTTTTTGCCCAGAATATGGTACGTTCCTTTGCCCAGAGCGGCTGGTGTCAATATTTGCGTGGTCCCAAGGGAGGCGGTCTGATTAGCGGTTTGCCTGTTCACACCTTCAATATTCGTGGAGAGGAAGAGATCAAGATTCCCATTGAAATGGCGATTCCGGATTACCGTGAACTGGAGTTCGCCAATTCCGGTTTCATGCCGGTTATTTACCGTAAAGGCACGGCGGATGCCTGCTTCTTCAGTTGTCAGTCCATTAAAAAGGCAAAGAAATTTAAAGACCCGAAAGATACGGAAAATGCCCAGCTGGTTACCAACCTTTCCTATACTTTTTCCATCACGCGTCTGGCTCATTATGTGAAATCGATCATGCGAGACAATATCGGCAGTAGCGCGGACGCGGCCTACATTAAAAACACACTGGAAAACTGGATTTTTCAGTATGTGACGACGGTTGTGGACCCTGATGAACTGACGTTGCGTTATTATCCGTTTAAAGCCGCATCAGTTACCGTTAATGAGCATCCAGGGATGATCGGCTGGTACGATTGCAGCATTGCGGTTTTGCCTCACATTCAGTTTGAGGGAATGGATTGTGAATTGAGAATGGATACACGTCTGGGAGGAGCTTAAGCGATTTATTGACTTAAAACCCTATTCAAAAAAGGAGGAGGATTTATGGCAGAGTTGAATTTTTATTGCAGTGTGTCACAGGGATTTAATTTCAAGAAGGACGAACAGGTTGTAGTCGGTCATTTGCTGACGTGCAAGATTGGCGACCAGAAACTCGAGGCCGACATCAAGGTGACCGATCCGGAAGATAATAAAAAAGATGTGGATGTCGTGGGAGTAATCAGCAATATTTCCTGGGGCGGTGGTTATGCGCAGCCGATTATTGTGGATTGTCAGGTTTCCAACAAGAACAAGGTGTCGATCTATGATCTGACGCTTAAGAGTCTTTCCAACACGAACCTTACTTTTGCATTTAATATTTACAATTATGATCCGGCGGATAAGAAGTATTTCAAATGTTTTCATACCGATGGCAAGGATTTGAATGCGCTCGTACTTAAATCAGGCGGTGATCTGGTTATCAGAATTGCCACCGACGCGTCCAGTGAGGTGGAGTCTCCTAAAAACTTCTCCTTTACTCTGGGGGGCATGCCCTTGGAACAGTCTGCCGAACAGCAGGTTTATGTTGCGACTTCCGTCAAAAACAAGACGGTCATGCGGTGGGGTGTGCCCATGAAATAATTGGCCGGTGATGCATTGCCTGCCGTTGATTTGCTATGATTTTGTTTCCTGATTTTCCCTGCCTTTTTCTGCCGCAGGGAGAATCAGGGTATTTTCTTCGGGAATGTTATTGATCATAAATTATGAATGAGAATTTGGCCAGAATAGACTGGAGAATGGGGCAGGCGCTCTTGCCTGAGCATTTGATTGCCCAGGAAGAATCCCTGCTGGCTGACGTGAATATGAAGTTCAGACTGCGGGGACTGCCTTTCCATGGCGTCGGCGTTCTAAAAATCACGGAACCTCTTCTGAAGGAAGGCATTTTTGCCGTGCAGGAACTGGCGGCTCTGATGATTTCAGGAACCCTGCTGGCTTACCCAGGCAATACGCTTCTGGCGCCTTTTAATTTGAATGCGCCGGGAACCACAAAAGTAGCTCTGTATTTGCACCTTCTGGGTGCGCCGGCTGTTTCTGCATCCGATGCGCCTACGGAAACAGGTTCCGTCCACGTTCCCAGAAAATTCTACCAAACGGTGTTATCAGCCTCTCAGGATTTGCCGGATGTCGCAGAATCGTTCAAAATGGCCGAATTTACGAAGAGTCCGGAGGGGATCTGGCAGATCGCCATGGATTATGTACCTCCGCTTTTCCAGGTAGGTGCATCGCCCTTTTTTCGGAATGAACTTCGGTCACTGGCTGATTCGCTGGCCAATTTTCAGTACAGTCTGTACATGGATTCCATGTCCTATTTAAGCGGTGACAGCCTGACAACCGTCAAACAATGCCTGAAAAGTGTTTATATCGTGCAGCGCTTGCTGGCCAATATTTCCGGCGATGTTTTTCGCCCGCATCCTTTCTACCTTTATGAAGAATTGCTCAGGCTTTACACGGAAGTATGCTTTTACCGCGGCATGGCGCCGGAAAATGTTACGGCTGCCTATCCATACAACAATCCGGCAGCCATTTATCAGATTATTGCTTTTCTGGAAAAGCAAATTCAAATGGTGAAGAATCTGCCCCCGTATATTCCATTTTTATTAAAAGATAATATTTATTCAGTGACCCTGCCCGAGGAAGTCAGAAAAGCAAACAGTATTTATCTGTTGGTTCAGAAGAATCAGGTGACCCGGAAAATGTCTTTGGCGGATGTAAAGCTTGCCAGCTATTCGCGTTTATCTTTTGTGCATAAAATGGCGCTTAAGGGGGTGCCGTTGCGCAGACTGGATCATCCTCATTTTCGTCACGCTTTTGGAGCGGAGGTTGAGTTTTATCAAATCAGCGAAGGAGAAGAATGGGACTATGCACTCAGTGAAATGAAGGCCGCCTTTTATGACCGGCCGGAACTGGCGGAAGCAAACTTTTTTATTTTCTGGCGCATTGAATGACCGGCCGATCTGCAGGATATTCCGCCTTTTGGAGAGTCAAAAATCATGGCGCTTTTTCGTGCAGATAAAACCAACCGGTCCGGTCATGAAGACGATGAATTGAGTAGAATCGTTGCCAATTTAAATCGGGTGTTGAATACCAAAAGGGGATATGGCAGTATTCTTCAGGATTTTGGCATCAGTGATCTGAATGAATTCACTTCGCGGGATGTCCTGGTGATCAGAATTATGGAAGAGGTCAAACGAAACATTGAATGTTACGAGCCGCGGCTACAACTGATCAATATTGCGGTGAAAGACAACCAGGACGTGTTTCGCATTTCGTTCGACATTAACTGTATTCTGAAAGATACGAAAAAGGCATTAGTGATGGAATTCAATTCTGTGTATAATCAGTTTAAAGTTAAAAATCCGGCCTATGGGAGTGCCGATGTTTGACGATGCTTTGGAACTGCGCTTGCAATTAAACGTCAATCAGCAGGACTACAACATACCGGGAGCCAATATCAAGGCATTCCAGGTATCAGTTTACCCTTACGGTTTCAGTGCTTCTGTGTCCTTCTGGGTGTCCGGTGAAGTGACCGAAGATAAATTATTTCAAAATTTTACCAAACCCGGCCAGATAAAAGTGTGTTTGGAAATCGAAGCCCGCATCAAGCCCAAAGATGCCAAACCGGAACCTCTGAGTTTACAGGGAATGGCCACCACAAAGGCTGTACTGAAGGAATTGACGATTGAAACAACGGTCATCAAAGGAAAACCGGTGCTCTATCGCTTTTATCGGGTGGATTTTCAGGATGTGGCCAGTGTTTTGTGGAAGCAGCATTTTCCCTTTGTTCTTTTAACGGATTCCAGTGTCAAAGATCTGATGGATGCGGGAAAAGCAAGTGGTGTCGAATTAAAGTACGACTGGAAAATTCTGGAGGATAAATATCCAGTGAATACCCTCTCTTGTGGAACAAGAGAAAACCCTGTAAGTTTTTACAATTTTGTTCTTTGGTTTGCCGCTTGTTACAATGGCGCTTTTTATTATGATACAAAGAAAAATCAGTATACATTATCGGAAAAAAAGTCCCAGGACGGAAAGCCGGTAAATGTCAGCGGATTGGAGATAGAAGATTACCGTGTCGAATTTCCGGAAATGAAGTTATCGAATATCCGGGCATTTAATGTCGTTGCCGAGGGCAGTGTAAAAAAAGAAGGCAAGCAGGAAAATACGGTAGATGGACTTTGGCGGGATCTGCTGGCGAGGATGCCAGTGGCGGCGGATTTTGACAAATGGTTTGAGCTGGTATCTGCCGGGAACATCACTCGGGGACACGAGCTTTACCTTTTCCATAAACGATTTCCGCTGATCACTTTTCGTCCCGACCTGTTTCTGACGCTGGAAGGCGGTCTTTGGAGTGATAAAAGTTTTTTAAAAGGAAAAACCTATCGCCTGTGCGATATTGTCCTAAACGGCAGCGCGCAGGATACCGGGCCGGACGCAGATCACAATCTGGATTACACCACCTATCATGTAGAAATGACTTCCCGTCTGGAACTTAAGACTGAAGCCGCGCCGAATCTTCCATCTTTTCAAGAGCCGGTTTATCCTCTTTCCGTTGAAGGAACGATTGTCAGTGAACAGGGAAAAGATGAAGAAGAAACCTATCAGATTTATACGGACGACAAGACCAAACTGGATTACTTAAAGGTAAAAATTCCGGCTTTTGACAACAAGATCGTTCCAGTTCCCTTTGAACCGTTGTTTGATTCCGGTCATTTTTATTTTGCGCCCTATAAAAAAGAAAAAGTTCTGGTAGATCTGTATTTTCACGAGGCACGCATTTCTCGTTTTCTGGATTGGCGTGCCGATGCTCGTTTGCCCATGGATACGCAGGGCAACCACATTCTTATGGGCAAGGGCAAAGACAGCAAAACTTCGGTCGATCATGTATATGCGGAAAATAAGCCCAAACTCACGATCACCCGTACCTCACAGAAGGACACAGAAATGATCCAGTTGAATGAGGGAACCATCATTTTGCAGACGAAGGAAGAGAGTTAATCCTTTTATGGTATTGGGCGAAAATTTATGGGAACCTTAGTTTGCCGAGTAGAACTGGACAAGAATAAGGGAATTATTCTGACGGTTGAAAACAGTTCGGACAAAATTACCCAGACCATCACCATGGACGGCAAGATGATAGAAACCGTGGTCAAGGGGGACAGCACCAGTAAGATCACCCAGACCAAAGACGGGATCACCATCGACTGCAAATCCTTTGCGGTTAATGCGGAAACCATTAAATGTGTTTCTTCGAAAACTACTGACCATGAAAGCAGCCAGGATTTCACGGTAAACAGTAAAAAGAATTTGAATCTGTCTGCAAAAAGCGATGCCGTAGTGAAGGGAATCAACATCACTAATGAAGCCTCTTCTGCTTTGAAAGTCAAGGGAATGACGGTGGCCGTCTCCGGTTCTTCAAGCGCGGAAGTCAAGGCAGCGAGTGTTAAGGTTGATGCCCAGGGAACGCTTGATCTGAATTCCAGCGGAATGACCAATCTTACAGGTTCCATGGTGAAAGTTAAAAATATGACGATGATCGGATAGAAAAGCTGAACAATGAGAATGGAAGACAATTTATACAAAGCTTTTCTGGAGGAAATGAACGAACTGGATAACTTCCGGGCCGTTTATGCGTCCTTGCATCCGGGAATTTCCCTAGAAAGGGAGGATCCCGATGTACGACGTCTGACCGAAGCGATGGCTTTTTTTTCCGCCCGCACCCGGCTGGCCGGCATGCAGAATATCTCATCGGTCATTCTGCGTTTTTTTCGTCAGTTCTTTCCTTTTATGCTGACCCACCTTCCCTCCATGGCCATTATTCAGGCCACACCGACCCGAAAGCTGGCCGAATCCATTTTATTTGCCAGGGGAGCAGAGCTAAACGTTGTTACTGAATCTGGTCGTACGGCGATATTTCGCGTGATGAACGACCTGAATGTGTTGCCGATTTCGCAGCAGCGGTTCAGCGTTTTGTTGCTACCTGAAAAAGGAATGCGTATGGTGATGGCGTTTGGCGCCTCTTATTCCCGTAATGAGAATATTGGAACTTTAAGCTTTTTTATCAATCATCTGAATAATTATGATCATTCCGCCTTGTTGTTTTACCATCTCAAACGTTGCCTGAAAGGAGTTTCTGTCGTTTTTAACGAACAGGCGGATGAATTTTCGCAGGGGCAAGTCTGTGAATTTTCCTTCAGCCCTTCCCGTATGGAAGGAGAAGACGAACATCCGTTGGAAAAAGAACGGATTTTCTTTCACTTTCCATGGTTGGATCTTTATATGCATATCCAAATACCCGAACCGCCCTCCGGCTGGCGAAATTTTTCTCTTTGCTTCGACATGGATTCTGGCTGGCCGAAGAATCTGACACTGAATCCGGACATGTTTCGGCTGTTTACGGTTCCGGTTATCAATATTCGTAAAGACGCCGCGCAGCCACTCTTGTGCAATGCAACGGAAGAAAAGTATCCCATTCGCCATCCACGACTCCATTACGATTTTTTGCTGCACTCCGTAAAGGGCATTTATGAAATCACCAAAGAAGGTCTGGTATTTGTTAAACCGGGCATTCTTTCCGGTGCTGCGCCTTCCTATGAAACGGAAGAATCGACGGACAGCCGGGGAAGAATTTCCACAAATTTGCTTCTGCATTATCCGGCGGCGTTTAATAGTACTCGGACGCTCACGGTGGATGCTTTGTGGTATCAACCCTGGTTTTCGGAAGCGATGACCGAGAAAATGACGCTTTTGCCCTTTTCCCATGTGTCTGCCGGCATCCAATGGGATTTCATGGTTAAGCCAGTACCGCATCGGGAGGATAATTTTCAGAAGAATACGGAAACCTTTCTGCGTTTTCTGACGTTGACGCATAAGGAGGTTTTGAACATCGATGACCTTATGGATATTTTGCAAATCATGGGGGTTATGCATAACCCCAAATATGCGTTGGTATGCAATCTGATATCCGGAGTGCGAGTGGAAAAAGCGCCTTCACGGGAACCGAATGCCGCAAGCTTGTTAAAATACCGCTATATTCTTCGTTTCAAGGAATTCTCTGCAAGCCAGGAGCCGCTGGTGGAGATTCTCGTCCGTCATATTCAAAAAATACTTTCCTATTGGCTTTCGTCGGCTGTTTTAGAAGTGCGCATTGAAAAAGTGAGCAGTGAACAAAATTCTCAAATGGCAGGTTAATGAATTGGAAAATAAAATGTGGGAACAGATCCACGAGCTTTATATGCGGATGGAGCGATTTTGTGGCAAGAGCCTTTATCTGCCGGAAGAATTGCTCTACGGCAATGCCGTTGTGCAAAAAAATGGTGATGACGTTTCCCGGGAAGCGGAGCGCGAATACTCTCTGGAGGATATGATTGCGCTCCGCGCCGAGCTGCGCAATCAACTTGATTTCTTAAAGGTGGAATTGAACGGCGTGTTCAATGAGCGGGATATCTATATGATCCTGTTTCCTCTTGTTGCTCAAATAGATGAAATCATTCAGAATAATATCTTGCGGACCATCAATGTCCATTGGCCTTTGTTGCAGAGCGAACTGTTTCAGATTGAAAATGCCGGCGATGTCTTTTACGAAATTCTGGATAATATTCTCAATAAACCCCAAACGCCGGGCGCGGTTTATGAAATGTACTATTTTTGTCTGCGTTACGGTTTTCGGGGACGGTATGCAACGAATCCGGCAAAAATTGTGGATTATATCAAGCATTTGCGAGAAAAACTGGAAATGCCGGAAAAAGGGAAAGATATTCTCATAGAGTCGGAACCCAGCGGCCAGGTCAGAAAGGTGATCAGGCCGCATTGGTACTACCTGATTGCTGCGGGTGTTTTTCTATTCGTTTACCTTGGTTTGATACTGATTGCGGATAAAATATGACGCAAATGAAGACGGACATGTTTCATCCAGAGCAAGCAAAGGAAGCTGCTTCCTCGAAAATGGATGCGTTGTTTGATCCGGAACGTTTGCGAAAAAACTGGAATAAGGTTTCCTCTGAAGAAGCGCGGTCATTGCCAGTTTTTCACGAACCAAATGAACCGATGTCGGCTTTTTCCATTTTGCGTCTTTCTTTGCAGACACGTTTTTCAGGAGATCATATGGCTGTTTTGAATATGCTCATGGACGATCTTGAGCCGGTATGGAAGTCGTTGTTTGATGAAACCGACCGGCAAATCCAGGACCTACCGGATGATGCCGCTGCGATTGCCGCCGCGCAGGAACTGCTCAACCGGATTGAGGACTTGTCGGATGCTTTTCAAATTCGTGGCGGTGCCCGGCGCTGGAGTGCCCGGAATGAATGATTTGGAAGAAAAGATTAAATCCAGAATTCACGAGTTTGATATTATTTCTCTCCTGCGGTTGCTGGCGGCTCTGAATTATTCCCGCGATACGGTGTTTTTTCGTGGTAATGACAACATCTGTTCCCAAACCGGTTTGATCGAGGATATTGCCTTTCTGCTTGTGCCTTTCCGTCATGTTGTGATCACTTTCAATCTCGGACTGCTCAGCGCCCAGTCGCCACTGCCCAGTTATTTCAGAAATATCATGGAAAAAAATGAAGAAAACTCCATGTTTTTTGAATCCTTATGTGGTTATTTGGACCACCATCTCATTTCCGATTACTTGCAGAACGTTTATCCGGAATTCAACCGATCTTATTTTCGTAACTGGTCGAAAGCCAGACAGGAATATCTCAATCTTCTGAATCTAAAATCGATCAGTTCGCTTCACTGGCTTTTCAAACTTGTATTTCCGGAAATTGCGGTTCGAATTGAGAACGTGGTCATCGGTGGAGAAATTCTTACCGAAGTTATCCGTCTGGGGAAGAGCCGCCTGGGTGACGATGCGGTGTTTGGGAAAAAAACCGTTTATCCTTCGCATGGCCGGCGTGTGACGCTGCTTTCAGAGAATGAAATGACCTCCACACAAGTTCCCTGGCCGCGGGAAGTTGAAAACAGGCTTCATGAACTTTTATTTCCGGTTGTACGACCGATTGGCTTGGATCTGGAAATTCATCTGATCTTAAAATCTCAAAAAAGATGGGCAAAATTGCATGGCGACAGTTATCTGGGGTATGACCGGATGAAGACGAATGAAGATACGTACCGGAGCATTCAAATCTTTAAAGGACATATTGGTGAAGAATCATGAATTGCAAAAAATGCGGCATTGATCTGACAGAGAAGGAGTACCAAACGATTGCTCAATGGAATTTCTGCGAGGACTGCTTCAAGGAAATTATGCGGAAAGTGGAAGAAGAGAAAAGCACAGAGCCTGTTTTGGAAACGCCGGTTCAAAAGGCAGGCAGGTTCTGCGTGGTTTGTGCAAAGCCGCTTGAAGAAAAAGAAGGCCTTGATCTTTTGGGCCTGCTTTTTTGCGATCGTTGTTATGAAAACATTGTGAACCGGCCTGAGGAAAGTCCTTCCAAGGATGGCCTCAAAGAAGAGGAGGATTGCGAACAAAAGGGGGTTGCGCAAGTTCACGTAGACTTGATTTCCCAGGTAAAATGCCATCAATGTGGCAAGACGATTCGTGCCATTGCCGGAAGGGAGTACGAAGGGGAGCTTTACTGTCCGGATTGTTTTTTCAGCTTGTCGGATGCGCATCAACCGAAATCCCGAGTCACTCCGGACGATCGCATACAGGCCGGACGTTGTGAAGTTTCCGTTTCTTCTCCGGTATCGGAAAATTCTGTATGTCAATCCTGTCTGCGTCAGGCGAACCGGAAGAGTTTGCAAATGCTGGATGGATTTGAAATCTGTTCGGCCTGTCTGGCTGCGGATTCCGATATGGCGCTGGAAATTGCACGTCTCCGCCATCGTCGCCTTTTGGAAAAGATGAAAAATGAACTCTTGTAATTGTGGAAAGTGAGGTTAAGCATGGATCTGGAAATCTTAAGCGGGGCACTCGATGTTCGCGAAAACCCGGGATTGGAAACCACAGATCCCCGGTTAAGCGAAATTGCCACACTGGTACAAGAAGGCAACTTTCAGCAAGCGGCTTTGCAATCCAGGGAAATTCTGGATGAACAGAACTACGACATCCGTATTATCGGTTATTATCTTTACGGTCATTTTGTCGGAGCGGGCGTGGAAGCGATTGGAGAGATACTGACCTGCCTTGACGGTCTTCTGCAAAACAACATCGAAGCGCTTGGGCCGGTAAAAAACAGGGAAAAGCAAATTAAAAATACCTTGTCTTGGCTTTTCAAAACCCTTTCCAATAACCTGGTCTATGAAACCGAACGATCAACAGCCGCCTATCAGCAGTGGCAGGCATTCATGACCCGGGAAAAGGTTGCGCAAATTCTTGATGTTATCGATCAATTGCGTCAGACGATTGCGGCATTGGCGGAGGCTTCGGCAATAACGGATGCCCTCACTAAAGTACGGGAATGGTTTCAGGTTTTTCTGCAGGTTTTGCCGGACGAAAGGATGTCGGATGAGGAAACACCAGAAGATTTAGAGGAAGAAACTTCCGGAGAACAGGAAACGGAACAAAAAAGGAGACAGGAGAAAAGGGAAGATCGAAAAGAAGAGGGGATAGGAGGCATTGAAGCATCCTATCCCATGAGACTGCTGATTCAAAAGATTGATGCCTTTGATCGGTTGATTCATTTGGATAAGCTTGCGTTGGCCGCCATCGTGGCAGATGATATCAACCAGATTGTCAATCATTTTGATCCCAAAGTGTATTTTCCCGCCGTATTTGCAAAGTTTTACCTCCAGTTTGCCAAAAACGTCAATTCGCTTGTGAATTATGAACAGTTCAAAAGCAGCGCTGCCTGGATGGCGCTTTCGGAGCTTTATAAAGTGGACCTGGAAAGTTTTATCGATTTTGATGCAATGGATCTGGATTTCAGCGGGGACAACCCTTATAGTCCCAGGCAGGGAGAAGATGAACTGTAGCAGTTTGGGGTGCGCGCGGATAGCGCGAAGGGGAGGCTATCTGAACGTCTGGGAAAGGGAGGATTGGCGATGGACTTTCAAAAAGCAATAAAATTCTGGTTTTCTTTAAATGGAAAATCCGAGGGTGACGATTTTATGCTGGCCAGGAACGGAAGCACAGGATTTTATGCCATTACCACTGGAAAAGAAGATTATGTGGATGTCACCATTTGTGAAATCGGCAATCATCAATTTCTGCTGATTGAGGATTTAATGGTGAATTACCATGAGCATCCCATAACCTTTGCGTTTTACAAAAAGAAGGATGGAAAGAAACTGCTTGCCCGATATTTCTGGTGTTCCCGTTCGGAAGGCTGCTGGCGGTCGGGGACCGGTTTCCGGCCGGCTCAAGACAGAGAAGGACATAAATACTATGATTTATTCGGTGGTTTTATCAAAGGACAGGAGCATGTGTTTGGAGGTGGCTATACTTTTGAAACCCAGGTCCATCCTGTTCTTGAGGAAAAACTTTCCGAACGATACCGGGATCGAGTTGAGCTCAAAACTCTAGAAACAATTGATCTGAACAGAGACATTAAGGATCAGCCGATAAAGCAGTATCTTATCCGGCCCCAGGATACCAGCAATATGCCGACCACCAACATTCTGAAACAGTATATGGATGAAGTGAAAATTGTCGCAGTGCTGGACGAGAAAATTCGCGACAAAACGTTTTCCGAGTCTCTGGAGAAATCTTCCGGAGCTGTTGCTATTCAGGAACAGGCACATCCCAAAAATCCCACTTTGAAAGAGTTTAAGAAATCCACTTCGGAATTATGGCAGACGCTGATCGGCTGTCTTGAGGTCAGTCCCATCAATAAAAAACCTTACAGCTACTATTCCGAGTTGCTGGAGAAGATGTATTTAAAGAAGAAACCGGAAGACTATAGAAAAAATGTCAATGTGGAAAGCTATCTGCTGCAAAAACAAACGGGCAAGGTCGTGGAAAATGTTGTGGTCGAGATGGCCTACACGGTCAATTCCTATGATATGCAGTTTCGAAATAAGTCCCTGACGATGACCTACCAGGTGAATTCGCCGATTTGCTGGGTGAAATCCGTCTATTTGCCCGGAGAGGTTTCCAGCTTCGGCAATTACGGTAAGTATCCATGGGACTTGAGCTTTCTACCGCAAAAGCCCATGGATTACGATAAGCAAATCAGTGTTTATTTAAAGAAGAGAGAAAGCACCAAACCGGATGACGATTATACCTCTTTAGCGCTTTGTAACGAGAAATACAGTCCACTCGTGCGTGCCTTCAAAATCCTCAAGGGATTCAATATGATCAAGACCACGGCGGCCTATGCCACTATCGAGGAATATCTGCGCGGTTTGAATAATCCCGAGTTTCTGGTTTATCTGAAGACGAAGCTGGTTCAGTCTTGCGTAAATTATCTTGACTATAACCGGGAAAACCCCTCGGTTGTCCACGGGTCCAAGGGAAGGAACCGCGTGACTTCCTTTATTGATGTGATCTTTGATGCTGCCACCTATGCCGAATTAAGTAAGGCAACCTACGAGCTGTTCGTCAATAATACCGTCAAGGGCTATTGCTACACAAGCTGGGTAGGAACCGGAAAGATCGCCACGCGGGCAAGCTCCTACATTGTTTTTTTCTGTGATGCCCTGTATGAGACGATGGTTATTGATATTAATGAAAATGCTAAAGATGCGAATGTCAAGAAACTTGATCAGTTTCATCTGTCGATAAAAGATAAAAAACTCAAAGGTAAGGAACATGCAATGACCAGAGCAGCCATCTATATGAAAAGAAGAGGAATCCACGGTCACATTGCCGATGCGGACACTCTGAAGGAAATCATCGTCGCCATGTCCGCCAATATATAAAGGAGAGGAAAAGCATGCTGAAACAGGCAAAAGTCATTGATTTTGAAGCGAAATCATCGTCCGCTGGCAAGAAGAACAAAAAAATTTCCTTATCCGCCGGACGTTCCATAATTCTTACGCAAAGCGCTTCAGGAGAAGTGATTCAATTATTGGAAAAAGGTGGCCAGGTTTCCGTACAAATTCGCATGGCGGAAGCGGGTCCGGTGGTATCCGTTAACTGTGCTGATCTGGAATTGAAAGCTTCTGATCATATTACGCTTTCTGCAAAAAAAGTGGAAATCGCCGCAGAAGAATCCGCCGTGCTCAAAAGCAACGGCGTCCTCAAGATTGAATCTTCGGACAAAATGGGTCTCAAATCCGAAAACGATGTTGTCATCAATGGAAGCATCATTCATCTGAATTAGAAAAGGATAACCGTATGCCGGCTGCCGCCAGAATGGGAGATATGGTTTTACAGAATTCGCCGCATTGTCACGCGCCGATTCATCCGCCGGCACCCGTGCCCACGGCTGTGCCTCATCCCGCGCTGCCTTTGACCATTATTACGGGAAAGCCCACGGTATTAATTGGCAATCAGCCTGCGGCTACCGTGACCAGCACGACAACGCCCTGCCTTTTGCCCGGTTGCGTGCCGGGTGGCCCGGGAACAGTCGTGAAAGGATCGTCAACTGTGATGATCGGCGGGCTGCCGGCGGCGCGGGTTAATGATATGACGATGCATTCGGCTTGTGTTGCGCCGATTCCCTCGCCGGTTGGCAAGATTCTTCCTCCGGGATGTCCGACGGTCATGATTGGAGGTTAGGCCATCAAATACCGGCATTTTCAAACACTAAAACCTTTGTGTCCTATCTGTCGTTCCGTTGGAGGAGAATTTCCCCTGTCCCTCGGCACAGTGATGAAAACCGATGACAGTGAATTGCAGGAAGGTGTTCTGGTTTGCTCCAACGAAATGTGTAAAAGTGAATTTCCGGTGATTGACGGTATCCCGGTTATTCTTGCCAATTTAAGAAGCTATCTTGGCCAGAACCTTTTGCCGTTTCTGTGCCGTGAAGATCTTTCAGAAACGATGGCAAGTCTGCTGGGGGACTGTGCAGGACCGGGATCCGGATATGATTTGATGCGTCAGCATATCAGCACTTACGGGTTTGCCCATTATGGTGATTTTGATCAAGAAGGGGCATCCAACCGTTTATGTGCCGGCGCCATCACAAGCTTGTTTGAAAAAAGCATGGCCCATCTGCAGCCAAAAATCACAGGTTCCTTTCTGGATGTCGGCTGTTCGGTGGGCCGGACAACTTTTGAACTGGCCGGACAAAGTGATGGCCTGGTTTTGGGAGTGGATTTGAATTTCGCCATGCTGAAAATGGCCAGAAGCGTGATGAATGAGGGAAAGGCAACCTATTTCCTGCGGCGCGAAGGTCTTGTGTATGAACGTCGGAGTTTTCCGGTTTCTTTCGAGGGCGGCAAGCGGGCTGATTTCTGGTTGTGCGATGCATCTGCCCTGCCTTTTCGCTCAGAGTGTTTCTCCGGCGCTGCAAGCTTTAATGTTCTGGACTGCTTATGGTCACCATATGATCACTTGCGGGAAATGATCCGGATTCTGCAAACGGGGGCCAAAGCGGCTGTGTCCACTCCGTTTGACTGGTCGGCAAATGTTACACCCGTAGAAGGCTGGTTGGGAGGGCATTCGCAAAGGGCGCCGCATCAGGGTTTGGGGAAATTTTATATATCTGCCTTGCTCAAATCGAAGCCATGTGCACAGGAGTTACAGCAGATTGAAATCCTGTGTGAAGAAGATGTGCCATGGTGTTTGCGTTTGCACGACAGAAGTATCATGCAATATCTGACCCATCTGATGATTCTGAAAAAGCATTCAGATACCCCCGACCCGCAGCGAGATATCATGAAACAGGTTGAGGACGAAGGAGAAGGATGAAGGGATACAGCGACAGGATCTGCCTAGTGATGGCGGGATTCTTGCTGTCCATGCTGATGGCCGGTGCTGTGCATTCCTTTAATGTCCTGGACCTGAAAAAACTCAAAACGACAAAGTCTTGTGTGGGATGCGACTTGACGGAGGCGAACCTGAGCATGACCGATCTGGGGCAAGTCGATTTGACAGGCGCCAACCTGAGCCGAGCGAATCTAAAAGAAGCCCGCTTCATGCTGGCAAGATTGCAAAATGCAAACTTCATGGGCGCTGATTTCCAGCGGGCAAGGTTGCAGGGTGCAAATTTGAGCAGAGCGGTTCTGGTCGGTGCGTCCATGAACGGTGCAATTCTGGTTGGCGCCGATTTGAGTCAGGCGGATCTGAATAAGGCCAAACTGGATGATGCCAATCTGACCGGTGCGAACCTGAACCTGTCGAATCTGGCTGGAACCAGTATGAAATCAAGTATTCTGCGTGGGGCGAATCTCAGAGGGGCCGTCATGACCAACGCCAGACTAAACGGCGCCTTTCTGGTCGGTGCGGATTTGCGTCAGGCAGTGCTGAAACAGGCGGATTTGAGGCGGGTGAATATGAAACGGGCGAATGCAAAAGGGGCTGATCTGACGGAAGCCGATTTGACCGGCGCCTATCTGTTTGGCGCGAATCTGAAGGAAGCGAATCTGAAAAGCGTTATTCAAAATGGTGCAGTCTGGACAGATGGTTCAAGAAGACGGGGTGAGGGGATTGCGCCATGCGGAAAATAATTCATTCTTGGGCAGGGGTGACAGTAAAAATTTTCTCAACTGTGATCTTGTGCCTTGTGATGGTGTCTTCTGCTTTCTCCGTTGAAGATACCGCGCATTTGCGTTTTGAAACAAAACCCTTTCCCGTGTCGTCCACGCATCGGTATGTCGTACAAAAAGGGGATGTCATGTCGGCCATCATTCGGAGGCTGCCGGGTGTGGGAAATGACAATATCAGAGAATACTATCGTCAGGTGAGAACGCTGAATCCGCAAATGAAAAACATGCAGAAAATCGTGCCGGGCCAGATGATTGTATTGCCAGGCGAGGGTTCATCCGATCAGAAAGAACGTGGACTCTCCGACAATAAAGAAATACGCAACCGGGTGACATCCGAAAAAAAAGCTGTTTTAGACGGAAAATCCGGTGCATTTTCACAAACGGAGCGATTGAATACCCATACGCAAAGAGAGAATGCACAAAGATCTTCCGATGGGAAAGACGGTCGAATGAAAAAAATGCGGATTTCGGGTAATGTTTCCGGAGAAACGGGTTCTTCCATGGCCAAAGAGCAGGAACTCGGAAACTATCGGGTGGGATCCGCATTTCATCGAACTGATATTATGTCAGAAGAAAAGATGCTTTCGGTTGTTGGACATGTTGTTTCTGAACTGGGCGCATCTTTCAAAGCAACCGGCACACAGGACCTCATCAATGAGGATACAAGGCGGATCACAATTGATTGCGCCAAAATACCCATGATTACTTTTGTCAATGGCATGACGGTTCTTCTGGACCGTGAGGGTGAAGCCAATGAGGAATTTCGTAGTATTTTCCGGAGGGGAGCTGGTAATATTCATCTCGTATCTCTGAATTCCAAAGATCATTATATTAGTGTCTTGAAGAAAATCTTTACAAAAACATCTATTTACCAAATAACGAAAAACACGAAATGGTTTGCTGTCGGGAAAAAGCCGGATGTCAGCCTTATGGTGGATTGGATGATTTATCAGAAGGACAAAAATAATCATCTTGTTCCCGTACAGGGATTGCGGATTCTTGACCAGTCCGATTCCTGTCTGCCTTATGCAATCACAGACTACGCCCGCCAGACCGGTTTTGTGATTACCGAAATATTCCGGGAAAAAGGCATTGCCCATTCCACGGCAAAAAACTATTTTCTGATGGAAGCTCCAGAATTTTCCATTTCTTCGGTTAAGGATTTTTCCTTTGATTTTCTTGCGGCCCTAGGTTTTCAGCCCATGAAAAATGTAAAAATCTCTCTTTTCGATATGGCCAGGCATGGGTTTGCTTTTTCAATATCCGCAGACATTCTGGTGGAAAGAGACGGCCGGAAATATGCCCTTTTCTGCCATCCTCTCCAACCCCATTTTTTGAAGGCTCTGGATGCCTCGGGGTATGCGGCAATTCTTTTAACCGATGAGGATTCTCCCGATTCCGCCATGGCAAAAATTCTGCGGGGAGTCGGGATGTTATTTGCATCCGGTTATTTCAAATTTTCGGGGACGGAAAAAGGCCATGTTCCTTTTCAATTAGGCTTTCCAGGTGTCAAAATCAAGTCAGAAAGAGAACTTTATGTTGTCAATTTCGAAACGGCACCGGTCTTGGTTGGGTTGCTTCATGATTGGTGGTCGGTTTCCATTGCGCGTTATGAGCGGGTAAAGCATACCGAGTGAGAAATCCGCTTTTCCATGTCCGATAGAGCTTGTGAAAGCAAATATACCGTTATTCTTCAAGAATTCTTTTTTTTCATTGCATGAAAACCAATAATCCCAGGTCAGTCATTTTTTTCGGACAAAAGATAAATTCGTTGGCATGAAAAATGCTGTTTATTCGAACGGGCATAAAAGGAATTGTCAATCAGGCAAAAAAATTCCGTTTTATGCAATGATGAGGAAAAAAATACCGACGTTTGTAAAAATGCCTCAGGCGGTGCAAAAGAGCTAAAACCGGAGGAAAAATGAAACGGATGTATGATGTCTGAATGTTATAAATAACGATGAGGTGATGACCATGAAGGAAGAATTCGAAACCGAAAAAATGCTGATCGAATATTATCAGGCACAGAAGGAAGCCTTTCTTGCCAAAATGAAAACGGAAGATGACGAGCGGTCAAACCTGAAATTTAAAGTAGCAGCCATGGTGATTTATGAGTTAACCCATTGTCTGCCCCCCTGGTTCCAAAACCATTTCTTGATGAGTCTGGCCATGAACAATCCTCCAGATTTTATTGATGAAAATATTATTAAAGTGGAGCAGGCTTTTTATGACACGGTAGCCGATTATTTGTTCAAACTGGAATCGGATGTCGATTATGTTAAAAAAAATCTTGCGACTGCAAGGGATGAGCAACAGAAAAAAGAATTTTGGCAGGCCATTGTTACCGATGCTTTTTTAATCGTGGGGATCTACTTTTGCCCGACGCTGCAGTCCAGAATTTACGAAAAAAGTAAAATGAAGCAAACGCAAAATGCAAATACAGCTGTAAATGGAAATTTGTTTTCAATGCTAATGGCGGGAAACCGGCCTTGTTTTGCAGCGGCGCTTTAAATGAGGAGATGATCCGAGCGACAATTTATTGACGCAGGTTAAAATTTGGAAAACGAACGACGCCACCATGTGATGGTTTTTCTTTAAGAAAACGAGGTTCAGGACGACTTCATGCTGATCAACAAGCTGGCCTGTCTGATTCCCTTTTCATTGTGCTGAATTGAGC